>DFXU01000095.1 GCA_002383285.1 Caryophanales bacterium UBA4100 | reverse complement strand
GTAAATCCGCACCAATTGCAGCTGCGAACGGTTCTTCAATTGTATATGCATCTCTTGCCCCTGCTTGTCGAGTTGCGTCTTCGACTGCACGCTGCTCGACGGCGGTTATACCTGAAGGAACACATACCATTACGTAAGGGTGACGTGGGAATAATGATCTTGGCTTCTGTGCCTGGCGCATGAAGTATTTAATCATCGTTGCTGTAGTTTCGAAGTCCGCAATAACCCCGTCCTTCATTGGACGAATCGCGCGGATGTTGCCTGGTGTACGACCAATCATCTTCTTGGCCGAATCGCCTACTGCCTCAATCGTCTTCGTATCTGTGTTAACTGCAACTACAGATGGCTCTCTGACAACGATCCCTCTACCTTTAACAAACACCAATGTATTGGCTGTACCTAAATCAATTCCTAAGTCTTTCGTGAATCCATCGAACATAATATGATTTCTCCTTTTCTCTCTGCTAAAGGGTCGCTTCCATCTAAACGGTCCCTAATACTATAGCCGCCTACATGAACCCCTGCTCCTTCAAGCTAATAAAGGTGTGATCGGCTATGATGATATGATCGAGTACATCAATACCTACAATACGACCTGCTTCACTCAATCGACGTGTTACTTCAACGTCCTCTGGACTTGGTGTAGGATCTCCACTTGGGTGGTTATGAACACAAATTATGGATGCACTGCTACGTTTAATTGCTGAACAGAACACTTCGCGTGGATGAACAATCGATGCATTAAGACTGCCTACAGATAATGTTTCGTGACCTGTCACATGATTCTTCGTATTGAGAAAGAGAACAACAAAGTGCTCCTTATCCAAATAACGCAAATCCTCCTTGACATAGTCAGCGGCGTCCTTTGGTGACTTTATCACATAAGCGACGTTCATTCGAGCACTCGCAAGACGGCGCCCAATTTCTATGCTCGCTTGTAATTGTATAGCTTTAGCCTCACCAATTCCACGAATGTCCGTAAATTGTTCGATTGTCATTCCCACGAGATTACGTAAACCGCCTGCTTTGGCTAGAAGCTTTGTAGCCAGTTTAACAGCAGATTCAGCAATCGTTCCCGTTCGAAGTAGAATGGCCAATAATTCCGCATTACTCAATGCATGTGCCCCAAATTGTAGTAGTCGTTCTCTAGGTCTTTCCTCGTTGGGTAGCTCACGCAGCATAAGCGTGTGTGAGTCCATGAATTCCCCTCTTTCATCTTTGGATTTATTAATGTAATACGCCCATTCCCATTTCATCAAGCATATCGCTAAGTAAAGAAATCGGTAAGCCAACAACGTTAAAGTAACAACCGTCAATGGAGTCAATTAATGTGGCCCCGATGCCCTGAATTCCGTAGGAGCCCGCTTTATCTAGAGGCTCGCCAGTTGCAATATAACGATCGATTTGATTCGTCGTCAGTTGTTTCATTGTTACCTTGGTTATTCGGTGTCTAATGATGGCATGTTCAGTTTTCAGATCCAGTAAAGCTATACCCGTTAATACCTCATGCGTATGCCCTTGAAGAGCAGATAACATCTCGTTAGCATGGTTAGCATCTGTTGGTTTGCCAAGTACCTGACCGTTTAATACTACAATGGTATCAGAACCTAGAATTACACCATCTACAGCAGACTCAGACTCAGCTAGAATATGCTGTTTAACGGCAGAAGCCTTCCGCATTGATAATTGCTCGACGATGTGCGCAGGAGGCGTACCAGGGTCAATTGATTCATCAGTGTTACTGGGATAGATATGTACTGGTAATTGTAACATACGAACCAATTCCTGACGTCTAGGTGAAGATGAAGCTAAGTAGATTAAACGCTGTGAGTCGTTGCCCATCTTATATCCTCCTATAAATCCAGTAAGCGCCAATTAGCCCTAAGATACTCAGTAAGCTTATTCTTACCTGAATATTTAAATCATACTTCACAAATTGCAAATCTGCTTGTGGATGCCAGCTAATTAGCATCGATTTAGTAAGAAAGGCCGTCCATTCAATCGATAGGAGCAAGTGAGCCACTAGGGAACCCGTTAAGAGTCCAACTAATAAGAAAATGAATAGCAGTCCATAGCCTTTCTTCAATGAGCTACATCTCCTATCTTTTCCAAATTCTAAATCCATACTCTATGACCATTATACGTATTAACACGAATCAATACAATCAAGCATTCACCAACTAAATCACATTTTCCGACATTTACCAACACTTTTCATGCATACTTTTGTGACTTATTCGCGTTTAAAAACTATGTAGATGTTTTTAAGGTAGTTTTTTCGACTGAGATGGAGGGGTATTCATTGTCAAAGCGTTTGTTATTCATATGTTTTGCGATTGTAGTGTTGGTATTCCCAAGCAAGATGCTTGCGTTAACGGTTGTGGTCGACCCGGGTCACGGGGGACATGATCCAGGTGCTATCGGTGTCAATGGATTGAAAGAAAAGAATATAAATCTGGACATCTCAAACAAGTTAGTGAAGGAGTTGAATGGACTAGGCTATGAAACAATCATGACTCGTGAATCCGACCAGTTCATGACTTTACCTGAACGTGTTACATTCGCTAATCAGAGTGGCGGCGATATATTCGTTTCGGTGCATTCCAATGCACATCCGAATAGCAGTGCAAGAGGAACACTCGTACTTTATTACGATGATACATATCAACAAGCTGATTATCCAGCCAGCTCCGCTATGAGGATGTTGTCTGATGAGAATAAGAAGCTTGCCACTAGCATCCAAGAGCATGTCATCAAGCAGGTTAATACAGTAAATCGAGGGATTATTCCTAGTGGTGTGTTCGTTGTAAGGAATGGCATTATGCCCAGTGTGCTTATTGAAGCGGCTTTTCTGTCGAATAAGGATGATGCCAAGTTACTTGCTTCAGACAGCTTTCGAGCATCCGTAGCTAGAGGAATTGCCAAGGGGATTAGTAAGTACCAGCCGCCAGTATTCTATGATTTAAATAATCATTGGGCCAAGGAGCATATTCTTAAGCTCGAATCACTAGGTGTAGTAAGCGGAGACAATGGAGCCTTCCACCCAAATCGACAGATGACACGTGCGGAATTTATTACCGTATTGGACAAGCTCTTCTCATTCGACGGCCTTCTAGCTAACTCACTAGCTATAAACTCAATTGGAATGCAGAATATTGATGATATTGTGGGCGTAGTAGATGCTGTGTATGGAGACGGGGCAGTGGAGGTGAAAGTGCCCAAGCAGTTTCCAGATCTGACTTCTGAGCATTGGGCATATCCAATAATTAGCAAGGCTATTGAGCTAGGGATAATTAATGGTTTCGAGGATGGTACCATTCGTCCGAATCAACCGATCAGCAGAGCAGAGATGGTCGTTCTTTTTGATAGAATAGCCCTAGCTGATTCTCCATCGTCACACACGAATTATTTCGAGGATGTTCCTGAGCAGAGCTGGTATGCGAGCTCCGTATACAAGATGAAGGAGCTCGGATATGTACAAGGTTCAACAGAAACCTCATTCGCACCTAACCGCCAATTACTGCGCGCTGAAGGAGCGACAATCATCTCCCGTTATCTTGGCAGCGACTCGGGGAATATCGTTATGAATAGTCTGAAATTGGGATCAGGAAGGTGAATTTTTACAGCTTCATAGCTGCGTCAATGAATTGCTTTTGAGCGATAATATGCTCTGACACCGCTGCTTGAGCCTGCCATAAGAATACCTCAGTTGGATTCTTGTCATATTGCTCTACGGTTAAGATAGCACTATTCAATGATTTATTCATCTGCTGAACTATAGACTTAACATCCTTAGGAGCACTTGCTTCAATCTGATTTGCCACTTCCGTCCAGAGCTTATGTTCTTGCTGCACAAGCTGTTTATCAGGTGTTGGTAAGGTGCTTTCATTAATATCTTGTAATCCTGTAGCAGTCATACCAAGAATCAAATCCACTAGACTCCGGCTTTTATTCATATAGTCTTGAACTTGCGTGCCTTCTTGCTGAACCCAGGCTATTTGCTTAACCGCCGGTAGAACATAGGGCTTAATGAAGACCTCTAATGATTCATTCTGAAGATAATGACTTAGTAATAAAGCATCCTCTTTAAGCAGCGCTGCCCCGGCGAACACGCTGAATTGATCCGAATGATTCACTGCACCGGATAGCCCCATGTCCTTTAATTGCTGTACAGCAATATTAGCACCTTCAAGCGATGAGAATACCCCATTCTGAATAAGGAAGTAGGTTTGTTCTGGAATCGCAATTGCTGTAAGAGATGCTGATTGATTCTCAATCCCACTAATCGTGCCTTTATCCTCAACTGCATCGAGCTTTATTTCTCCTGCTCCATCTAGTACAGCTGCAGAGCCATTATCAATGGCTGCAGGTTCTTTCGTACTCTGTACAGGATTAGCTTCACCTCTAAACATAGATAGCACAAACATACCCAGTACAATTCCCGTTAGAATTGCCCCTGTAATGGATGTAGTTAGACTAAACCAATTTGTAGTTTTCCCTTTTTTTCGATATGTTGTTCGAACAGGTAGCTCATCATAGAAGTTAACATTCTGAAATGTTTGCTCCGCTTGAGGAGCGGTATAATAAGCCGGGGTTTCGCGATCAATGTTAGGTCCTTCTATATGATTAGTGTTCGTTTCAGAATTTCTAATTAATTGTTCAATGCGCTCTGTCTCTGCATCAAAAGGACTTCGCCATGCTCCATAATCTCGCTCCATGAAAACGGGGTTTTCCTGATACATAGGTATAACCTTAGATTGAGATTGAGATTGAGTTATTGATGGAGTTGGAGATGGGGTTACCTCTACTCGATCTTGGTTAGTAGAGTCTCTCTCAGGAATTCTTTCCTGTGATTCATTATTGTACCGATATGTTATTCGCGCCTTACTCATCCAGATTCTCCCCTTGTCCTCAAGTTACTTTAACAGTATGAGACTAGAAGGGAGATTATGTCTAAATCACATTTCATTAAGCATAACTTTCAATCCATAATCGGCTTAGCTCAGCAGCATATGCATACACATCCATCTCGCTCTGCGGTAGTTGTTTATGTACATGTTCAAAATCAAACCTGGTTAACATAATCAGCTCCTCAGCATTCAAACTCCAAGAAGAATAAGAGATTTCGATTGCAATAATAGAATACGGTAATTGCTTTCCGCATAGATACAACCATACAAGCATAGCATGCTGTACTGCTTCGAACATTGGATCAAATTCAGTTTTTATGTTAGCCATACCTCTAACATAAAGGTAAATACAATGATCATCCTCCTTAATAAATTCATGATCATCACCTATGTTTAGCTCGATATTCTTGTTATACGGGAATATTTCTATGTATTTATTCGTTGTCATATTCTCATTATTAATCAACTGCAAATTTTCTCGAAGAATGGCTTCCGTCATTACAATTCCTTGGACGCTAATTTGACTTCTGTCAATATCAATCTCATCGTTGTTCGTCATTGTGCTCTTCCCCTCTTAGCAGCTGACTAGATTACATCTAGTCAATATATGTGTTACACACATAATAAGCATAGATAAGAATGATAGAAAAAAGGAGGACTATCTTTTATAGTCCCCCCTCTACCCATTTAATTTGTCTCTAATAGCTTTCAATTGATTCTTAACCGTATGTATCGATTTCTGCAGTTGTCGAGCAATATTGGGCTTATTCAGCCCTTGTAAACTCAACTCATAAACCCTTCGTTCCTCAGGTGTTAATGGATGCAGCATAATTTCCTTTCTAGCATCCCTATATCCAGCTCTCAATACATCGGCTATATCTGGGTGGATAAAGGATAGATTACGGTAAGCTTCACGTATAGCACCTACAATATTCCTATAATTCGATTTAGTCATATAATTGTATGCACCATATTCAAACGATCGTAATATGACCTGTTCATCCTCAGAGGAGGTTAGCATGATGATCTTACTCTGCGATCTGCTCGATATTTCTTTAACAGCTGCAATGCCTTCCATGTAATGTCGGGTTAGATGTATATCCATCAGAATTACGTCGATTTCCATACCGCAACTAGCCTGAATTGCATCTTCCTTAGTGGTTACAATAGCAACGACCTCGACGTCGTTCTCCCGACTTAGATCTCGCGTTAAATTTTCTTGCCAGAATAGCTCATCTTCAACCAGCAATACCTTTATCTTGTTCATGGAAGTCCGCCACCTCATCTGTATCTGGCCTCTGCATATGAACAATGCGTTTTTGCGGGAGGCGTATTAACACCTTCGTTCCAACATTAACCTCACTATGTATTTCCATTGCTCCACCGTGCTTCTCTATAACAGTATAACAATAACTAAGACCGAGTCCGTAATTGCTGGACGTACTTCGAGTGGTGAAGAACGGCTCGAACACCCGCGAGCGAACATCACTTGGTATTCCGCACCCAGTATCTTCAATTTCAATAACAATATCCTTCTTTACCTTGAATAAGCGGATTGTCACTATTCCTTCCTTCGATTCGATCGACTCCACAGCATTCATCAGAATGTTCATCATTGCCTCTTGAAGCTGCAATTGATCACAGTTTATATCCACATTACCGTTAAGTTCCTGGATAATCTGAGCTTTATTCTTCATAGTAGGCTCGAGCATTCCGACTGCTGAATTCAGAATCGAATTCAAATTGTGTGTTCCTTCATGCAGCCTTATCTCGCCAGTCTTAGCCTGCAGACGATTAGACATACTTAACATGTGATAGGTAGCCTGTTGGATGGAATCCATCATCGATTCCACATCCTGTGTGTCTCGATTTGAAATCGAATCCTTAATTTGATTATTCAGATATTGAATTTTAGTAATCTCATTCTTGATTGTGTGATTCATAATAGCCATTCCAGTGGACAGTGTGGATTCAAATTGTTTGTTGTAGGAATCGTTCAACGCCCTGATATATTCGATGAAACGGTTTAGGATAATATATGCTACAAGTGCTAAAACCAGATTCATTACCACCAACCAAAGGGCAACCATCGTCTGAAGCAGAAGTCCGACTATGGCATATTTTATTGTTACCCCTATAATAACAACCCAGAAATATCTCTTATTAATAAAAATCGGTGAGAAGAGAATAAAAAACATCTCAACAACCGAACCTCCTTGATAATCAAAACTATCCCAGAACAAAATTAATTCATTTGCGAGACAGACGACTATAAAGGTCATAAATACTATGTATTTAATATATTGAGAGTATAGCTTTTTGTTTAATTGATAGACGACCGGAATGAGTAAATACAAAAAAATGTAAGGAATCAATAAATAAAAACCAAAATTATTGGGAATGAACCTTACGATCAATACATCAGTTGCAAAAATAATAGTTAATAACAAAATAATAAATAAGTTAGCAGCACGTTTCTCTTGACCAAGCAAGTTGCTTAGTGGCATTTTTCTAGTCATAGATATCCTCCGAAATAGTCGAATCAGTATCTCTCAATCAATTATGGTATTTCGCCTGAAATACCACAAGGAAAGAAAATACAAATTACTAACTAAATTAAAGTTTTGCCTCAAGATTTTTGTTGATTATTTATTATTGGGCAATGTACTTCTTGAACCAACTATATAATAATATTCCTGCGATTATTACAAACTGAATGAAAAACAGAATAGCGTCGATCTTCATGGAAGAGGAAGGAGAATGTATCAAATGATCGAAGGAAATAGTAAATGAATAGATCAGTTGAGGAATAACATAAAATACAAAGATAGCACCACTTGCAAATAAACCGATAATATAAAAAACAGCATATCCACGTACGATATTCCGTTCCTTCTCATAAATAACAGCGGTATTCTTCAGTCTTAAGAAAGGAATCTTTGCCTTCAACCAACCCTCAGTATTCTCTAATAAATTGTAACAACCTGAGACATTCTGAAACACATAATATAAATCCGTCTTCATAAAAAACAAACACTGGTAAATCGACATCATAAATAGTTGCAGTACGACGATCTCTAATATCGCTTCCAACGTCGAAGAAGGCAACGGTACGAAAGTCAATAGGGACAGAGTCAATAACAGAAGTGTATGGTCAATGCATAGACCTGCTAACAGAGGAATATTTCTCTTAGTTCGAGGGAGAGACCATATCCTAGGCATATCGGTCTCAAGTACAATCAATAACAATCGATGTCCTAATCGAACTTTTGCTTCTAAACCATATACTCTCGCCGCGAGAACATGTCCACTTTCATGAACGGTCAGGAGTACTATCGAAATTAACATAGAAATCACAATATCGGCTACAATCGAATCAAATGGGAACAAATCATGTGGATGCGGAAATAGGTCTGGAACAAATATGAAGAAAAAAATATTTGCACACAAAATAATCCCATAAATAGGGATAACATGCATGTGAAATAGTAATTGTCCTATTTTCGAAGAACTCGTATGTAAATTACCGGGTTCAATAATGGAATCGAATTCACCTCCACTTGCTAACGAGTTATTGTCCCGAGTAATGAAATCCATTTCCTGCAACTGTTTGAAGAAGTCTTCCATATCAATTTCTTCATCTGGGTATCTGCATATTAATTTGTGTTCGACCTGGTTTAGCGAATTCCCTTTTGACAGTTGCTCTATCGCTTCAATGGCTAAGCGAGGCATCTCATAGAATTCACCGTTCAACAAATGTTCAACGATATAATTATCTTTGTCCGGAATAATACGATGGGGCACCAGACTCACGATCACGTCTTTATTAAAACCTTGCAAATGAATCCCCCTATGCATATCTTTTAAAGTTCATAAAATAATAGAGGGAAAGACATTATATGTCCTTCCCCATTTCAACTTAATTATCCTCCCCATCCCTTATTCCACAAACACCACCAGCAAGTTGGTTTGACCACAGATAATTTCCGTATTTTCATGATTTCACCTCCTTTACAAATTCTAATTTGTTGTAGCAGCCACATGATATAAATCAACATTTTCGCCTGACTTCCTATTAGCAATAATCAACCAATTAGGGAAAACCATTGTGAAATGATCTACTAAGGCTGGATCGAATTGCGTACCTCGCCCATGAACAATCAAGTCGTGGGCTTCTTCGGCCGTCATAGCACCACGATAAGAACGATGACTTGTCATAGCATCGAAGGCATCAGCGATTGCCGCAATTCTTGCCGTTAATGGGATCTGCGTTTCTTTCAAACCTTCTGGATAACCATTACCGTCCCATCGTTCATGATGATACAGAACAATATCAAGACAAAGCTCCATCCCTTCGATATTCTTAATGGCATTTGCACCTACTATGGGATGTTTTTTTACGATCTCGTATTCTTCCTCTGTCAGTTTAATTGGTTTGGTTAATATAGAGTCCGGCGTATGAACCTTCCCAACATCGTGTAGAAGGCAAGCATATGAAATAAGCTTTAAGTCATCTCTACCATATATATTTAATGACTCTGCTAGAATAACCGAATACTCTGCAACACGCTCACTATGGCCACGCGTGTATGGATCCTTTAATTCCAAAGTTGATACGATGCCTTTAACAACACCTTCAAACTGCTCCAAATATGTATCATTCATCGCATCAATATATCCGACAAAACGATTCAATATGATAAACGCTACGAGTGTAAAGACTAACATTAATGCAATGGGTAATAAAACCACAGTTGTCTTAAGCAGCATTCCGACTAGGAAGTATTTCATGAGGATTCCCAATGTTACTATCTGGTAATATCTTTTATTGATAAAAATCGGCGAGAAGAGTATAAAAAACAGTTCAGCAACATTACCAGCACCACTATAATCTGTACTTCCCCAGAACACAACTAATTCAGTAACAAAACTAACAATCAAATATGTCAAAAAGAACGTATATTTAATCAATCTTGGGTTCTGCTTCTTGGTTTGATTTACAGCTATTGGAATAAGTAAAAATAGAAATAGGTATGGAAGGAGCATTACAATTCCTAAACCATCTCCAAAGAATCTAATAACTACCCAATCAGTTAAAAAAATGATGGATAACAATATAGTCACAAACAAATTAGCAGCACGTTTTTCCTGCCCGATTAAAGCCTTCAATTGCATTCTACGATTCATGATGTCCCCCCAATCCAGCTTAGTTAATCGTCTGTGCTATCTGATTCTACATAATTGTGGAAATTCCTTTGTTTGTCGATCAATTGCTACTTAAGACCTAGTATAAATTAATAGTTTTTCTCATGCGAAGTAAAATTGTCCTTATATAATAAACAGCATCCTTATAACAATTGGCTGCAGTAAGTTGCTCTGACCAATCATCTAAGGATGCTCTAGAATTCAATCTTTTGAATTATATTCACGATTTGGATAGTGTAGCATCTTCGCGTTGCTGCAGCTCTTTCGCTAGACCCTCGGCGGTCTTCCAGATATCTCCCGCACCCATTGTTAACACAAGATCTCCGCTGCGAACTTGATCACTTAGGTATGTCTGAACCTCTTCCTTGCTCGGAATAAGCCTAACATTCGAATTACTATTCAAGCGAATGAGTTCAACCAATTTCGCTGATGTAACCCCTTCGATCCGCTTCTCGCCAGCAGGTGAATATATATCTGTAATGATGACTTCGTCTGCTTCTGTGAACGCTCGGCTGAATTGTTCAAGTAAGAAGTAGGTTCGCGTATACCGCTGTGGTTGGAATACTGCAATTATCCGCTTACCTGTTGATTTGGAGGCAGCAATTGTCGCTTCTATCTCAGTAGGATGATGCGCATAGTCATCAATGACCAGAATACCATCAACGTCACCAAGAACCTGGAAGCGCCGTTTTGCTCCTCTGAATAGCTTAATCGCTTTAGCGATCGAATGGATTGTAAGTCCAGCCTCCAGACAGGTTACGACAGCGGCTAGCGCATTATACACGTTGTGTTTGCCGGGAACAGTCAACTCGACACTACCTATATGATCTTGTCCTTTTATGATATCGAATGAGCATGCGCGGTCACCTAAAATTAGATTATACGCCCGATAATCAGCTCCATCTTCAAAGCCATAAGTTAAAGCAGATCCTCCTAAGGCGGGTAATAGATCCCTCAAATGTTCATCATCATAACATACAATCGCTTTACCACCAGGCTTGATCTGACTGAGGAATGTGCCATATGCTTTTACTAAATTAGCGAAATCTCCATCATAATTCTCTAAATGATCCGCTTCTATATTAGTTACAATCGCAAGCTCCGGATGATACTTCAAGAAGGAACCATCACTCTCATCCGCTTCGGCAACCACATATTCCCCTTTTCCAGCTTTGGCATTGTTACCTACATTCATAATTTCTCCACCAATAATGTAGGTTGGATCTATTCCACATTCCTCCATAATAAGGGCAATCATCGATGAGGTAGTTGTCTTGCCGTGAGCACCTGCAACAGCGATGCCTCTTCGAGCATCCATGATCCTAGCAAGCATCTCTGCTCTATGGAGAATTGGAATTTTCAGCTCTTCTGCAGCCAGCATCTCGACATTATCCTTGGATAATGCTGTTGAGTATACAACCATATTGGCGCCTTGCACATGTGTAGCCTCATGCCCAATGTAGACTTGAGCCCCTTTGGCTACAAGCTTATCTGTCAATTCTTGAGCCATTACATCTGATCCAGATACGTGAAAGCCCATCTCGAGAAGGACTCTCGCTATCGCACTCATTCCATATCCACCAATTCCGATAAAATGTACATGTTCCGCAGTGTTCAACGTCTGATCACCAACCTTTTTCACTTGTCTTATGATGCAATATCCAAGAGCGTACGTCAGAAATTAAGTATAAAGTACCAGACACCACCGCAAGGTCATCTTGACCTGTCAGTTCAGTCAGTTTATTCAAAGCTTCTTCCCAATTCGGTTCAACAATGACCTGTAATCCTGGCTTAGCTCGACTTGATTTCATTCGTTCTACAAGCTCAGCTAGTAGGTGAGCATCCATTTTCTTGCGGAAATTCGGTTCACTAACGATCAATGTATCCACAATAGGTAGTATATGCCATAAATAATCAGAATGATTCTTAGTTGAGAGCATTCCCATCATAAAGTGAAGCTTTTCGTACGGATAAATCGTGGTTAGAGCCTTCGCAAGTGACTGCGCTCCCTCTGGATTATGGGCACCATCAATGACAATTCGAGGGGATTGCTGCACCATCTCTAATCTACCAGGCCATACTGTTTCGACGAATCCAGCTAATAAACTCTCATCATCGATGATAACTGCATAATACTGTCTTAGTATTTCTAATACCATCACTGCTAGTGCTGCATTCTTGACTTGATGCTCCCCATTAAGCGAGACCTTGATTGGATTGATCGTACGGAATGGACCTGTGAATGAGAAGGTTAGCTGATCCATACGAACATTGTCTAATTGATACTTGTAATCCTGACCATGCTGATACAGCTTGCAACGCTTATCCTTAGCAGCTTCCGCTAATAGCTGAATTAACTCCGGCTGTTCCACAGAGCTAATAACAGGGACACCCGCTTTGATGATACCAGCTTTCTCTAACGCGATCTGTTCTAGTGTTCCACCTAATATATCCATATGATCATGACCAATATTCGTGATTACAGATACAATAGGGAATATAATATTCGTGCAATCTAACCTACCACCAAGCCCCGTCTCCATGACTACAAAGTCAGGATATGCATATCTGGCAAAGTAGACAAGGGCAAGCGTTGTTGTAATCTCAAAACTAGTCGGTGCTCCAAGCTCCGTTAAGGCTAGCTGTTCCGCAATTGGCTTTAATTGATTGACAATATCCCTCAGTGTTTCTTCTGGTATATCCTCACCATTACTCTGGATACGATCTGTGTACTTTGTTATATATGGAGATGTGAATGAGCCCACATCATATCCACTCTTCATAAGCACATTCGTTAAATATGCACATGTTGAACCCTTGCCATTCGTCCCAGCAACATGGATAAACTTCAAACGACGCTCTGGGTGATCAAGGATCTCCATCATATATTCCATACGTTTCAGGCCCGGCTTAATTCCGAATGGGATAAGCTCAGTAATCCAATTCACAGCTTCTTGATAAGTCGCAAAATACTCAATATGATTATTGTTTGCCATTATGACTTAGCCTCTCATCTCAGCAATTCTCGCGATCACTTTATCTCGCTTATCCGCATAATCCGCCAGCTTAGCCTTTTCTTCATCAATAACCTTGGCTGGCGCTTTGGATACAAAGCCTTCATTACCTAGCTTCTTCTCAATTCGCTCGACTTCTGCATGTAAGGTCGTTAATTCCTTCTCTAAACGAGCAATTTCCTGAGCCATGTCAATCAAGCCTGCGAGCGGAAAGATAAGCTCAGCTCCTGTCACAACTGCAGTCATTGCTTTCTCAGGGTTAATTATATTCATATCCATATCTAAAGAAGAGGTATTGCTAAATCTTCGGATATACTCCACATTGCGTTGCAAAATCTCAAGCACATGTTCATTAGCAGGTTTAATGAGTAATTCAATCTTCTTACCCATCGATACATTAACTTCAGCTCTGATATTGCGTACAGCTCTAATAATATCCATTAGCTGACGCATCTCTCCGGCTGCTTCTGGCTCTGGATTCTCATGAGCGATCGGCCATGCTGCTAAGCTAATCGTATCACCCTGATGCGGCAAGTGCTGCCAAATTTCCTCGGTTATAAAGGGCATGAATGGATGTAATAAGCGCAATGTATGATCTAATACATATAATAATACGGATTGTGTGGTTTTCTTAGCCTGAGCATCTTCACCATACAAGCTTAATTTCGCAAATTCAATATACCAGTCACATAAATCATCCCATATGAAATCGTATAAGAGTCTGCCGGTTTCACCAAATTCATAATTCTCCATCGTTCTAGTAACATCCCGTGCTGATTCGTTAAAGCGATGAAGGATCCATTGATCAGCCGTGCTTAGCGGTCCTGTTAAGTCAATATCTTCTAAGGTGAAGCCCTCTAAATTCATCAGAGCAAACCGAGAGGCATTCCAAATCTTATTAGCAAAGTTACGCGCCTGCTCTACCTTCTCCTCACGGTAACGCAAATCCTGACCTGGTGTGCTCCCAGTAGATAACATAAAGCGCATGGCATCTGCACCATATTGCTCAATAACCTCTAGTGGGTCAACACCGTTACCTAAGGACTTCGACATCTTCCGACCATCTGAAGCGCGAACTAAACCGTGAATCAGAACGTCCTTGAATGGTATCTCACCTGTAAATTCTAAAGCGGTAAAAATCATCCTGGCAACCCAGAAGTAAATGATATCATAGCCTGTTACTAGAACACCTGTCGGATAGAAACGATCATAATCCTCAGTTGGTGTAGGCCAGCCTAATGTGGAGAACGGCCAGAGCGCGGAGCTGAACCATGTATCCAGAACATCTTCATCTCGCATTAAATTCGTACTGTTACAATGTTTACAACAGCTAGCTTCGTCTATCGAAACAGTAATTTCCGAACAGTCTTGACAATACCAAGCTGGGATTCGATGTCCCCACCAAATCTGTCTGGATATACACCAATCTCTTACATTCTCAATCCACTGCAAATATATTTTCTCGAATCGATCAGGTACAAAGTTGACGCCTTGACCGGACTTCTGCTGCTCAATCGCTCTGTCCGCCAATGGCTGCATCTTCACAAACCATTGTGTTGAAAGGTAAGGCTCTATGACAGCGCCGCTTCGTTCACTATGTCCTACTTGGTGAACGTGTGGTTCAATCTCAATTAATACGCCCTGCTCCTGTAAATCCTTAACTAATTGCTTACGGCAATCAAACCGATCCAAGCCTTGGTAAGGACCCGCTTCTTCATTCATCGTACCTGACTCGTCCATAACAAGTATTTGTGGCAAGCTATGGCGCAGTCCAACCTCGAAGTCATTCGGATCATGAGCAGGTGTAATCTTAACCGCTCCGCTACCGAATTCCTTCTCTGCATAGTCATCTGCGATTATCGGAATTTCTCGTCCGATAATTGGTAGGATGACCATCTGACCAATCAAATGTTGATAACGCTCATCGTTGGGATTCACGGCTACAGCAGAATCACCGAGCATCGTCTCTGGTCGAGTTGTGGCTACAGTGATTGTGCCACTACCATCCTTCAATGGATATTGCAGATGATACAGGTTGCCCTGCAGCTCCTTAAATTCCACCTCGATATCCGATAGCGCTGTACGGGTAGCTGGGTCCCAGTTAATGATCTTCTTCCCGCGATAGATAAGACCTTTATCGTAAAGCTTTACGAATACTTCACGAACAGCTAATGATAATCCATCATCTAAGGTAAATCGCTCACGTGAATAATCTAGGGATAACCCCATCTTATCCCATTGATCTCGAATGGAATTGGCATACTGCTCCTTCCACTCCCATACCTTCTCAACAAACCTTTCCCGTCCAAGGTCATAACGTTTAATTCCTTGCTCCCGCAGGCTCTGTTCAACCCTTGTCTGAGTTGCTATACCAGCGTGGTCACTACCAGGTAACCACAGAGCATCATACCCCTGCATCCGTTTAGTGCGAATTATAATATCTTGTAATGTAAAATCCAGTGCATGACCAATATGTAACATTCCCGTTACATTAGGAGGGGGAATCACAATGGTGAATGGCTTTGCAGCTTTACGGTTACCCGCTTCACTGTATTTGCCTTCGCGCCAGTACTCATTCCACTTTAGCTCAGCTGCTTTCGGATCATAGGTCGTTGATAGATTTGTAGTCGTATTTGTTATGTTCGAATTAGACAATGTAAACCCTCATTCATAGGCAATTTTATTACTCCTTATCATACCGATGTTGAGAAATGGAGTCAATAAGTTCTATTGTCAGCATAACCATGATTGTCCCAATCATAAACATAAGAGATCACTATTCTACTGATGTGAACGATCTCTAAGAGGAAGCTGGTGAATAATTATGCAACAATGGTGGTACCGTTATCGATTAATGATCAAGGGCGTATTGTTCCCGCTTATTTGCATTCAATTTGTTAGGACTATCATCATCCCGAATCCACTTGATGTGTTTATATTGTTCATCCTATTCCTAGTCTACCTTGGTTTTCTCATGAACGTTTATTGACATTGGCTGGAAAGCAACAAAAAAGGTCGCATTTGCGACCTTTTTTGTTGCACTCTTATCTACTTATACAGTTGAATTGGGTATGTAGATGATCTGACCTTCACTTATATCTACTTCTCCAAGTCGATTGTATAACGCAATTTCCCTAGGCTGCAGCTCGTATCGATCTGCAATGGTCTCAAGCGTATCTTCCTTCTGCACAATACACATTCGAAGCTGTTTAAACTCCATTTTTTCCTCTCTTATGAGGAACAGTCGTTTCCATTCGAGGTTATTGTTGGCCTTCTCTGACTTAGCGGGAGTATCCGTATTGTTCTCAATTGCCGCTTCAACCTGATGCTTTGGCTTAATCGCGACTTTCATATCGGGTTTATAAGCCGCCTCTTGTTCCACCTGCTCTGGTGGCTTCGACTCCTCAACATCCATCTGCTCGTTGACAGCCATAATGTCATCTACAGTCGTCACAATCGGCTCAGCTGCTAACTGCAATTGTGACGGTATTGGGATTGGGGCTTCCTCCGTCCCCTGGCCCTCCGCTTCTACTTGGTTCTCAGAATTTCTATCCTGCTCAGCTTCCTGCACAACTTTTACTTCCTGTTCTATTTCCTGCTTAACTTCCTGTCCAACTTCCTGCTCAGCTTGGTGCTCAGCATAAAATTGTTCAGGATCATTCACACCTTCAGTTCGGTTCTGCTCCCAGCCCGCTAACGACAATATCCCAGTAACATTCAAGCTCCGATTAGATACCAATTCCACATCAAATTGATCAATCTGCACTTCAATTTCCTGGCTAGAGACATCATTTGTACGAATGGGAAGTGATATCTCAACTGGAATACGATGAATAAAGGTTTGCTTGCCTGCACCCTCTAGAACGGAATCATAGACAGCTGTCAGCTGTAAGTTTCCTCTTAGCTGTGTTTGCTCATTTCCAGGTATCCCTTGAAAGTATGGTGTCAGCTCAATTTCCTCAAGATCACGTATCGCTAATGTACCTTCCGGTAGATGAATCCGCTCGTAGATATCAAATCGGAAGCCGATATTCTGTTCAACCACAGTCATTCCACCCTTCTTCCCCGCTTGTTCATTCTTAAATATATGGAAGTAGGATAGGAACAATGACAATTATTTTGAGATGAGTACATCAATTAGCTTCTTCATGTGTTCAGGCAGTTCAGCTTGAAGGTGAATTTCTCGACGATCGAAAGGGTGCTGAAAACCCAAGCTCTCTCCATGTAGCGCTTGATGCGAAATGAGATTATCCGAGCCACCGTACATCTTGTCACCTAGAATAGGATGTCCGATGTGACTCATATGAACACGAATTTGATGTGTTCTTCCAGTTTCTAATGTTAATCTAAGTAAAGATGCATCTGTATAGGATTCGACTAATTCATAATGTGTAACTGCATGATCGCCAGTCGAAGATACTCTTCGCTTGCCGTTCATATGTCTATCCTTTCCGATGGCTGCTTGGATGGTTCCTTTCGCCTTCTGCGGTATCCCCTCTACGATAGCCACATAAACTCGTTTAATCAATCGATCACGCATATCCTGATCCAATCTATATTGTGCATATGCATGCTTAGCATAAAGCACAGGTCCTGAGGTCCACTCATCCAATCGGTGAATATGTCTTACAGCACACGACTGAGCGGATGCCTCATAATAGGCAGCGATAGCATTCGCAAGAGAGCCTCCTCCATTAGATTCGGTGGGATGGACGGGAATTCCGACAGGCTTATTAACAACCATGCAAAAGTCATCCTCGAATAGCACATCAATAGGCAGCCATTCTGGTCTAAATCCAAATTCACGTATAGGAAAAAAACGGAGCCTGAGTCTGTCACCAGTCCGCTCTATATCCTGCTGCTTAAACATTCTACCCACATATTCTGTAGGAATGCCCAGCTTATTGGCTAGATACATTTCTAGACGATTGAGACCATCAAGCTCCTTCACTGTTTCACGCGATAATCGAATGAGCAGCCATTCTCCCTGACGCTCCATGATTAGCTCCTATTCACCAAATCGTCAACAACCTTCTCAGCACACTGTTTGGCTTGTCCAATACAATCAGGCAAACCAACACCCTGATAACCTGATCCGGTCAAATATACACCCGGCATAAGCCCAGCAAGCTTCTCTCTATACTGCTTAAGACTCTCTAGATGTCCAACCGGGTATTGAGGCATCGAATCCTTCCAACGTGTAACCTCAACAAATAAAGGCTCGGCATCAATTCCTAATGTCTGCTTCAAATCTGCCCTTACTCGATTAGTCAATTGCTCATCATTAGATTCAACCGACTCTGTGGCACCTGATCGACCGATATAACAACGAACAAGCACCATATCATCTGGTGCTGTATGCAGCCATTTTACGGATGTCCAAGTACATGCTGTAATGGTCAGACCTTCACTTCGTGGTACGAGAAACCCTGACCCATCCTTAGAGAGAGTAAGCTCTGATTTGCGGAAGGCCATGACCACATTAGCCACTGAGACATAAGGAATATTAATGAGAGCTTGCTCTTCAGCGAGTTGAGGCAGCATCCCAACAGCAGCGTAATTCGGGACAGCCAATACAACAGCATCGAACTTCTCCTCAGAACCATCTGACAGCTTGAGGTTATAATGTCCATCACTATTAGATACTTCGGTTACCGCGATACCTGTGCGGATCGTTGCTTCGCTGAGCTTAGTGACGAGAGCATTCACTAGCGTAGCTAACCCCTGCCTGAAGGTTAAGAACATGGATTTACTAGCTAACTGTGATAATGGTATCTGTCCATCTCGGTCAGTCGTTCCATGCGTTCCAGTTGGTCTATTCTTCAATCGTAATAAACGCTGTTGCCGTTTATTGCGAATCATCCCAATCATAATACTGCGATGGTCCTGCTCTAAAGCTTGGAATTGAGGAAACGTAGATTGTAAGCTAAGCTCCTTCGTATCACCTGCATATATACCTGCTAAGAGAGGCTCAGCTATATGCTCTAATACCTCTGAACCAAGTCTTCGACTGAGGAACACACCTAAAGCTTCATCGGCCTTACCGGCCTTCCTCGGGAGTAATAGATCTAATGCAGCTCGAGCTTTACCAAGCGGACTTATTAAACCCGTCCGCAGGAATGGCATAATTTGCGTAGGAATTCCTAGCATTAGACCTTCAGGCATAGAGTGAAGCTTTCGTTTATGTAAAATGTATGTTTTTTTTGCCTGAGGATTCGTAGCAGTGAGCTCACCTTCAAGACCAAGCTCTCGCGCTAGTTCAAGCATGGGCAGCTTCCTGGCAAGAAAGGAGTCTGGCCCTCGTTCAATTACACATCCATCTCGATGCAGGGTGCGAATTTTACCGCCCAGCTGCTCACTTGGCTCATAGATGGTCAATTGTACTGCGATCCCATTCTCCAGACAGAAGCGTTGAATATAGTAAGCTGCACTAAGACCACTAATTCCCGCACCTGCAATCGCGATTCGTCTACTGATTTGGCTCATAGTACGTTCACACTCATGCGATGATATACACTATCAGCAAGCACCTTCATATAGTATGGATCTGTATTTAGAGAGGCCGTTCGCTCCAAGTGCATGCCAAGACCCTGCGCAACCTTCTGCGCTTCTATATCAATATCATATAATACTTCTAGATGGTCAGATACAAAGCCAATTGGAGAGATCACTACATGCTTAATCTGTTCATCCGAGCTTATAGACTTTAACACATCAAGAATATCAGGCCCTAACCATGGAGTTGCTGTTCTACCCGCGCTCTGCCAAGCAAATTGCCAGTTCGAAACATTCGTCTCCGCACATATAGCTCTCGATGTCTCCAACAATTGATCAGCATATGGATCATTCATCTCGAGAATTTTAGCTGGTAAGCTATGAGCACTGAATATTACACGAATCTCATCCTTGGGAGTGCCAGGGAATTTAGCCAGCACATCCGTCAATCGGGTCGCTAAAGTCTGAATAAGCAAGGGATGAAGATGATAATCCTTTACAAATTTCATCGTAATCGGTTGCTGTTCTATGGCATCCTGGGCTCGTTTAATGTAACTCCCAACACTCATAATCGAATAATGAGGAGCCAGAACGATGCCTATCGCCTCGCTAATACCATCATTCAACATACGTGAGACGCCATCCTCAATAAATGGATATGCATGCTTTAACCCTTGGTAGCAGTGAAATTCATACTCGGGATAATCTTGATTTAATTGGACTTGCAATGCTTGTACTTGGTTATTCGTATTCTCTCTAAGTGGGAACACGCCACCAACGATAGCCTCATAACGATCCTTCAATTCATTCAGTTGCTCAGGAGAGGGTGGATTACCACGGCGAATATGGGTGTAGTACGCTTCTACTTGCTCGAGGCTTTCTGGGGTTCCGTATGACATCACAAGCACGCCTATTCTCCGCTTCGACACTAGTCATCACTTCTCTCTAATAAACTTTAACCTTACTCTACCAAAAGGCTGCTAAGCTTGTGTTACCGCTTTTATCGCCGATCTTGAATACTCATGAACAAATTCGGTGAGTTCCCTAAGCTTGTCCAACGAGGCTTCAGGGAATAGACCATGCCCTAAATTAAATATATAGCCTGGCTGCTCTATACCTTGATCAATAATCTCACGCGCATATTTCTCAATTACTGGCATAGGTGCAGTCAATACAACAGGATCTAGATTACCTTGTACTGCGTATCTATGACCCACACGACGGCGTCCTTCACGAATAGACACACGCCAATCTAAACCAATCACATCAACCTGTAACGAAGCCAAATAAGGGAGCAATTCTCCCGAGCTCACTCCGGGAAAATAGATTTTGGGTTGTGGAAGATGAGACAAAGCCTCGAAAATCCGTTGAATCGTAGGCAATACGAAGGTTTGGAAGTCCTCCGGGGATAACGCCCCTACCCAGCTGTCGAACAATTGGATGGTCTTAGCACCAGCAGCAATATGGGCCTTGAGATAAGCGATAACCATATCTCCTAATTTGTCCATAAGCTTGAACCATGTAGCTGGCTCAGTATACATCAATTGTTTGGTTAACAAATAATTCCTTGACGGCTTCCCTTCAATCAAGTAGCTAGCTATTGTGAATGGTGCGCCAGCAAACGTAATTAATGGAACCGTTAATTCACCTGCAAGAATACGAATTGTCTGTATCACATGTGACAAGTCCTGCTCAATGTTAATAGGCTTAAGTCGGTCTACATCCTGTACACTACGTATTGGATTGTGTATGACTGGGCCAATATTCTTCACGATATCAAACTCTATACCGATAGAAGCTACAGGATTCATAATATCTGAATAAAGGATAGCCGCATCTACACCAAGCTTCTTGACAGGCATCAAACTAACCTCAGCGGCCAATTCTGGTTGACTACAAATCTCAAGAAGTGAATACTTCTCTTTTATTTTGCGATATTCCGGGTCGTATCTACCTGCTTGACGCATGTACCATACGGGCACCTGATCAACTGGTTGTTTTCTACATGCTCTGATGAATGTGTCATTAAAGGTCATTCGCTGATTTCCTCATTTCCTTGCTTTTGAACTCATAATGTTCATTATAGCCTTTTTCTGAAATTTGCAACAAGTTCTGAGTGACGAACAATCTGACAATTCAATGACATTGCATGAGAAGGAATGTCTAGTTTTGTATAATAATAGGACAGCATTAAGCTGTCCCGAGAGGCTTTTGTAGTAAATCCGTGAAATTTATAATGCTAATAGTGCTGAACGATGTGCTTCGATAGTCGCTTCAATATCATCATCTGTATGTGCTAGTGAGACGAACATTCCTTCAAACTGAGAAGGCGCTACGCTGACACCTAATTCGAGCATAGAAGCGAAATATCGACTGAATCGTTGTAGATCCGAGGTCTTAGCAGATTCATAATTAGTAACCTTCACATCTGTAAAGAATGGACAGACCATAGAGCCTACTCGATTAATCGTACAAGCGATACCCCGTTCATTAGCATTAGTGATAAATCCTCGCTCAAGTCGCGCGGATTTGCGCTCAAGACTCTCGTACACACCAGGTTCACCGAGTATATTAAGGGTAGCATACCCTGCTGACATAGCTAGTGGATTGCCTGAGAGTGTACCGGCTTGATATATCGGACCCGCAGGAGCCATCCTCTCCATAATATCCCGACGTCCTCCATATGCCCCAACAGGTAACCCTCCACCAATAACCTTACCTAGACAGGTGATATCCGGTGTTATCCCATATAAACCTTGTGCACTGTGAATATCTACTCGAAACCCAGTCATTACTTCATCAAAGATGAGCAAGCTTCCATATTCACTGGTGATCTTCCTAAGGCCTTCGAGAAATCCGCTTACAGGTGGAACAACGCCCATATTACCAGCGATCGGTTCAACGATGACTCCCGCAATTTCCTCACCATATTGCTGGAATATAAGATGTACGGCATCCAAATCATTGTAAGGTATCGTAATCGTCTGAGCAGCTACTGCTTCAGGAACTCCAGGACTATCTGGTAATGCTAATGTGGCAATACCCGACCCAGCCTTAATTAGTAGAGAATCTGCATGTCCGTGATAACAGCCTTCGAATTTGACGATTTTACTTCGTCCTGTATAGCCCCGCGCTAGACGAAGAGCGCTCATTGTAGCTTCTGTACCCGAGTTTACCATTCTAACCATCTCAACAGAAGGGACTCGCTCGCATACAAGCTTGGCCATCTCAGTTTCCAATAAAGTCGGTGCACCAAAGCTGGTTCCCCTCGCGGCTGTGTGTTGAATGGCTTCAATAATAGATGGATGAGCATGTCCTAGAATTAGGGGCCCCCAAGAACCAATATAATCAATATACGAGTGCCCATCTATATCATAAATCCTTGATCCCTCACCACGTTCAACATAATATGGCGACATGCCAACGGAGCGGAATGCGCGAACAGGGCTGTTCACACCACCAGGAATGTACTGTAACGCCTCTGCAAAAGCTTCCTTAGAACGTGAATCCTGACGTTTCGAAGCTTCATTCATTATTAATTACCCCCTAATGATTTGTATGTGATAAAATTAGTCTAATTTAATCTAATAAAAGTAGGCGATCACTTCGATGCTAAAGGTATTAAAGAAGGTCTCATTATTCTCAAGTCTGACCGATGAGCAACTAGAGGTCATAGGTCAGCATTGTAAAGGTAAGTCATTCAAAAACGGTCATTTGCTATTCCGTGAGAAGGACCAAGGTGCAGAGTTCTATGTAGTCATGTCAGGCTCAGTCAAGATATACACTTCAAGCGGAGGTGAAGACAAGATATTGTCTCTCTTCAAGTCAGGTGATAGCTTCGGTGAGCTCTCATTACTAGATGGTAAACCCCGATCTGCCTCAGCAGCAGTAGTAGACGACAGCGTCCTATTAACACTTGATAAGGTAAGCTTTCTTAATGTGCTTAGAGAAAACTTCGATATCGCGATTATGATTATGCAAGAGCTGTGCACGAGACTGCGGGATACAAATCAACATGTTCATGATCTGACATTTCTAGATTCTCGCACACGAATTCTAAAGCATCTCATACAGATGGCTAATAAGCATGGCGTTCGTCAGGGTACAACCATCTCACTTCGAATTGTGTTTAACTTTGATGAGCTTTCCCGGATGGCAGGGGTTAAGAAGGATACCTTTATGGAAGCAATAAGAGAGTTTCAAACTAAGCAAATTCTTACAGTAACGGATGAAGGTTTTACCATTGATCTAGCTAAGCTTCGCGGATGAGCTCAAGCCTTGAGCCATCTTGCAACATCCTTAGCGAAGTAGGTAATAATCATATCTGCTCCAGCTCGTTTGAATCCAACCATCATCTCCATGACTATGGCCTTCTCATCTATCCAGCCCTGACTGCTAGTAGCCTTAACCATGGCATATTCTCCGCTCACATTGTATACAACAACTGGCAAATCAAAGTTATCTCTGACAGCACGAATGACGTCCATATAAGCAAGCGCCGGCTTAACAATAAGCATATCCGCGCCTTCGACTACGTCCGAGTCGGCCTCGCGAAGGGCTTCTCTAATATTGGCTGAATCCATCTGGTAGGTTTTTCGATCTCCAAACTGTGGTGCCGAATTTGCAGCTTCTCTAAAGGGTCCATAGAATGCAGAAGCATATTTGACAGCATAGGACATTATCGGAATCCGGTCGAAGCCAGCTTCATCAAGTCCAATACGTATCGCCTGTACGAAGCCATCCATCATATTGGATGGCGCTATGATGTCTGCGCCTGCTCTTGCTTGAGAAACAGCAGTTCTCACAAGGATTTCGAGCGATTCATCATTGTCAATATATGTGCGATTATTAACAGTATCCTGTTTAATCACTCCACAATGCCCATGATCCGTAAACTCACATAGGCAGGTATCTGCAATAACTAGCAGATCATTGTTCCGACGTTTAATTAGACGTGTTGCCCTCTGAACAATACCTTCTGCAGCGAATGCCGAACTTCCACAAGCATCCTTCTCGGTCGTTACACCAAATAATAACACAGCTTGAATTCCAAGCTTAACTACCTCATCAATCTCTTCGTCCAAGCGATCAAGCGAATAATGATAAACACCTGGCATCGAGGATATCTCATTACGAATATTCTCACCTTCGGTGATAAACATTGGATAGATTAAATCGTGAACCGACACAGCATGCTCACGAACCATATTACGTAAATTGACTGTACCTCTTGTTCTTCTATGTCTAGATATTGGAAACGCCATAGATACACCTCATTAATGAGAATTTTGGATGACGGACTAGCAGCTGATAAAAGTTATTTACTTATACGATGAACGAATGATCAATAATTGCCTCTACAAGTGAATCAATCGTAGCTTCCTTAGCCATATATTCTATATGTAAGCCCCAGTCTTTAATCGTTGACGCAGTAACCGGACCAATGCATGCTATCTTGGTCGCAGCTAATAAATCAGCCGCTTTCACTTTCGAATGCTCCTCGAGCAATCGACATACATTATTCACAGTGGAGGAGCTAGTGAAGGTAACAATATGAATATCTCCTCTACGAAGCAGTTCAATTAAATCCTCAATCCCTTCACTACAGATCACATTATTGTACACATCTACTTGAGTTACATTCATTCCTAATTGCATCAATTGGCTGGGCAAATATTCTCTTGCTAGATCTGCACGTGGAAGAAGAACCTCCTGTCCTTGCTTCAGCTCAGGTAAGACCGATTGGAGTAACCCTTCAGCCTGATAGAAGGCTGTGGGTAACACAGCTGTCAACAAGCCACGATTCAATAGCGCTTCCTCGGTTTTCGGACCTACTGCGGCTAGCCGAGCTTTAGTCATACGACGAATATCGATGCCAAGCTGCTGCATTCGCATGAAGAAGTATTCAACACCATTAACGCTTGTGAATATGATCCAATCATACAGTTCAATACGCTGTAATGCATGATCTAATCTGGCCAGAATGGCGGCGTCTGTTGGCTGCCTTAATTCGATAACCGGGAATTCATATGGCTCGCCGCCAAGATCATCAATACGTTCAGCCAGCTCACTTGCTTGACTTCTCGCTCGTGTAACCAACACTCTTCGTCCGAAGAGCGGTTTTTTCTCATACCAATTGAGCTTCTCACGAAGCTTAACAACCTCACCAACTAGAATCACCGCAGGTGGTTTGAAA
Organism: Caryophanales bacterium UBA4100; assembly: GCA_002383285.1. Taxonomy (GTDB): domain Bacteria; phylum Bacillota; class Bacilli; order Paenibacillales; family UBA4045; genus UBA4045. The sequence goes on along the minus strand of DFXU01000095.1, from coordinate 11,251 downwards.
TTGCTTTCCTTCACCTTCTCAGCAATATCTGCTAATGTACTAACCAATGTTTGTTGATTGACTCTTGTCCCCCAACGTATAAGTGCAACCGGCGTTTCCGGAGGCTTGCCATGGAGGATTAGCTGATCGCGAATATATTCAATCTTGGCAATTCCCATTAAGAAGATCATCGTATCTGTTGCCGGAGTCAACTTGTCCCACTTGATATTCATATCAAGCTTTTCTGGATTCTCATGACCAGTAACAATCGCTATGGAAGATGCGTAGTCTCTGTGGGTTACAGGTATTCCTGCATAGGCTGGCACAGCTGTGGCAGATGTTACGCCAGGTATGATTTCAAACTCGATATCGTGGTCTACTAATAGCTCTGCCTCTTCTCCAACGCGGCCAAATATAGTCGGATCTCCACCCTTAAGTCGTGTAACAATCTTGCCTTGTAAAGCCAGATCAACAAGCAATTGATTTATTTCTTCTTGCTTCATTGTATGACGATCTGTACGTTTGCCGACATAGATTTTTTCCGTTATGGGCTTCAGCATTTGCAGTAAGCGAGGACTTGCTAAGCGATCGTATACAACCACATCCGCCCTCTGCAATGCTTCCATACCTCTGACTGTAATTAACTTTGGATCCCCGGGGCCTGCTCCCACTAAATAAACTTTCCCTTTAGCAACCATACGATTTAGCTCCCCAATCGATCTAGTATTCGATCAGCACCCTGAGATGCTAATAATTCACCTAGCTTTATTCCAAGCTCTATCGGATCTATACCTGTCAATGTCTCTTTAAGAATGATATCGCCATCTGGCGACCCAACCATACCCGTTAGGTGAATTACTGCTTGTTCATGGTTATGAGGTTGATCCACCACAGCATAAGCGCCAATAGGAACCTGACACCCACCATTCAATCTTCTAAGGAAGCTCCGTTCAGCTTTAACGGCTAGAGCAGACCATGGATCATTCAGCATATCCAGTAAAGCTCTGATTCCCATATCATCGGCTCGGCACTCAATTCCGAGTGCGCCTTGCCCAACAGCAGGTAAACATACTGTCGGCTCTAAATATTCACTTACACGGTTCTCCCAACCCATTCTGAATAGACCGGCAGATGCGAGCACAACTGCATCAAAGCCTTCAACTTCAATTTTACGAATTCTCGTATCGATGTTACCACGAATTGATTCTAATTGCAGATCAGATCGATATGCCTTCATTTGACTTACCCGCCGCAAACTACTTGTCCCAATTCGAGCCCCATGGGGTAGATCCGCTAATTTGAGGTTATCCTTGGAAATCAGACAATCACGAGGATCAACACGTTTAGGCACTGCACCAATCATCAATCCATCGAGTAACTCTGCAGGCATATCCTTTAGGCTATGAACTGCCAAGTCAATGTCACCATCAATAAGTGCTTGCTCAATCTCTTTGACGAACAAGCCTTTCCCACCAACTTTGGATAAAGTTACATCTAGAATACGATCCCCTTTAGTTACTATTCGCTCCGTCCTGAATTCATAGTCTAAACCGTTCTGGATACTCATATCTTGAAGTAACCGGATAACCTGATTCGTCTGGGTTAATGCTAATTCACTCTTCCTAGTTCCAACAACAATTTGTCTCTTCATCATCCGACTCCATTCTCTATAAGTTATTCGTATAATCTATGAACCTCTGTTCCCATTCGTTTACTTGAAGCTCTTGTTGAAGCATAATCTGCAGCCATGAACGTAAGGCATGCAGCTTTTCTAACTTTATTAGCTCTATTATATCGAATTTTAGCACTTGATGGAAAATCATTGCTCGGCATTGCTCATCCGAGACCTCTGCATGGACCCATTCTCGTAACTCAGCAAGAAAATCAACATATAGTTTATATTCAGCTCCATAACACTCTGATAGCTCCCTACGAATCCGCTTAGCTAATCCAGGACTTGCGCCAGATGTTGATACTGACATAATTAAACGTCCTCGTCTTAGTACAGCTGGTACAGTGAATGTACTCAGCTTCGAATTCCCAAGATGATTCATAGGGATTTGCAGTATCTTGGCATCATCTGAAATCTTCTCATTCACTATCTCATCATCTGTAGCTGCAAAAACAAGAGCTGCACTTTTCAGATCCGCTATACCTTCATACGCACGCGAAGATATCGTTAATTTGGATTCTGCAGCTAAACGAAGAATATCCGAATGGCATTGAGGACTTATTACCGTAATTATCGCGTCAGCTTCAAGCAGTCCGACAATACGACGCAGGGCTATATGTCCACCACCTATAATTACACAATGCCTTCCTGACATATCAAGGTGGATCGGGTACCATTTGACCAATGAATTCACATCCACTTCCAGGTAAGCTTAAGCATATTCAATACAATATCATATTCACTTACCTTATTTAATGAAAATTCGACAACCAGCTAGACGTCATATAATTTAGAAAAACCACAGCGAAAGCACCTAGATTCAGAATAGCTAAACGAGGCCACGTTGTCTTAGCCGCTATCAGCCTCCACAAGTAAATACCATAAATCATTAGAATGAATATTGAAGATATTACCTTTACATCAAGGAGTAAGCCCCACTCTCTCTCTAATATAATCCACACAATCCCTAGGATCAACGAAAGTAGAAGTAATGGAGTTCCCACGATCACAGCGCGTGATGCATACCGTTGAATTCGGTCCAGACTGGGCATTCGTCTAATCGTAACCGAATACTGCTTCTTCTTTAAACCTGTATGTAAGAATAATAACATTCCTGAGAATACAGCACTATAGAAGAACGCTGCATAACTACTCACGGCTAATGAGACATGGATGAATAGTAATTCATCACCGACCTCCCAACGAGCTGCAATGGGAGTAACATAATTATGATCAAAGGATGCAATTGCAGCTACGATAAAACCCGCCAGGCTTACAAGGAATAGAACAAATTCAATACGCATAAGGAGCGTCAGAAGAATCGATAGTGCAATTAATAACCACGAGAAGAGAAATAATGAATCAAAAATCGAGAATGAAAGCATGCGTCCAGAATATACTAATTGAGTCACCAGGAATAAAGTTTGCATAAGCCATACAACAACAAGCAGCCCTGTGCCAGTCCGCTTAGCTCTTGGATTCCGCTGAATGAAATCCGAGAATGTAAACAACAGGCTCAGGGCATAAATATAAAGCATTGCATCAAAAAACCAGCTATTCGTAATCATGGCCTTGCCACCTCCTACGAGTGTGCCGGCAGGCTTCGCAGCTTTGGTAGAGAAATCCTTCTCACAGCATCCGGCTGTTCAAGCGGATTATCCTCGGATTCCAACAAAGCATCCTCAGGAAGGGCATCATGCTCCTCAACCCATTCCTCAAGAGCAAAGAGGTGGGAGAACATCTTAATCGCATCATCGCCATGGGGTTCAGCGGCTAATTCTTTAACACGTAATATCGGATCGTGCAGCATTTGATTTACAATACTTTTACTTAGCTTGTTAATAACCTTTAATTCTCGTTCGTCTAAATTCGGAAGCTTCTTTACTAAGCTTTCCATTGTTTCTTTGTGAATGAGGGCAGCCTTCTCCTGCAGAGCACGGATAACAGGGCTGACACCGAGAAGTCTATACCATTGCTGAAAGCTGGAGATCTCTTGCTTGATGAGCTCCTCGACCTTCTGGCCCTCACGTCGCCGAAAATTGACGTTGCTCTCAACAATAGCTTGTAAATCATCCATATCATATAGGAACACTTGATCACTCTTAGCAATCTCCGGGTCAAAGTCACGAGGAACTGCAATATCGATCAAGAACAAAGGCTTATTAGCTCGTGCTCTCATCACTATATCCATCTGTTCCTTCGTTAGAACATAACCATCTGCTCCTGTTGAGCTAATTACAATATCTACACCATGATCAATTAACATGGATTGTACTTGGTCTATAGAGCAGGACATCCCCTGCCAACGAGCTGCCAATTCTTCTGCACGCGCTACCGTTCGATTGGCTACAATAACCTTAATAGCCCCATTGGCATGTAGATGCTTGACGGTTAGCTCCCCCATCTTACCAGCACCAATAATCATGACACTCTTATTATGATAATCACCGAATATACGCTTACCCAGCTCAACAGCCGCATAGCTTACAGATACAGCGCTCTCACCAATGCCAGTCTCTGTATGGACCTTCTTGGCAAGTGTAATGGCTTGCTTAAAGAGCATATTGAACAAAGTTCCTGTAGCATCCTCCTGCTGAGCAGTTAAGAAGGCATTTCTGACCTGACCAAGAATCTGAGTTTCACCGATCATCATGGAGTCAAGCCCACAGGTAACTCGGAATAAATGTTTGATAGCCTCTTGATCCTCATGAATGCTTAGATACTGGACAAACTGATCTCGTTGTATCCCGAACCAATTCTCCATAAATTCACGTAAATAATGTCCACACATGTGGAGACGATCAACGACAGCATAAATCTCCGTTCGGTTACAGGTCGACACGATAACACCCTCGAGAATGCTCTTCGTCTGCTTGAATCGATTTAACGCTTCAGGAAGTCTTTCATCAGAAAAGGTAAATTTCTCACGTACTTCTACAGGTGCTGTATGATGATTTAAACTTATAGCAATGATGTGCATCGGTCTTTCACCTGCCTTTCCGACAGAATTTTATGTTTTTTTACCGATTTATTATAACATATTGGGTTAAGCTTTTCCTTGCAGAATATGAATATTCCTTGAAGGATAGCTCCGAATTAAAAAACCGTGGATAATCCCACGGTTCTATTGTTCCCTATTCAATTCAAATTAACGGTTAAAAAGCAATTGTTTAACAGCAGGTGTTTCTACTTCGATTTCACCCATGCCACGAACTAGCTTCTTCGCATGCACTTGCTCAGGCTCTAGCACTGAAACAAGATAGTTAATCGCAGTCTGTGGATCAACTGTATCTCCACAGGTGTAACAATCAATTGCAGCAAAACCTTTCTCTGGATACGTGTGTATGGAGAGATGACTTTCTGACAGTAGTACTAGAACAGTTGCTCCTTGTGGTTCGAATTGTTTGGCCTGAACGGATAAGACAGTAGCACCAGAAATCTCTGCGGCTTCTATCATCTGTGATTGTAACCACTCCGCATCATTCAAACGATCGAAGTTTACCCCCCAAGTATCAACAGCAACATGCCTTCCGAAAGTAGAGTATTCCATCTTTCGGTTCCCCCTTCCTAGGAATAAAATGTTTGGAAATTTCATCCGCTAGGACCTACGTCATTCACTGCTCGAGGGAAAAATCTCTCGCAACATTCAATGTCATGAGTGAATCCTGGTTCCTATAATATTGTCAACGAAACTAAAAATAACATCTCTTGACCAGAAATGCAATAGATTTTTTTAAAATTTGATAAACCATATAATCCTCTAGAGTTAACTCAATCTATAAAAATTCATTTATCTCTGTATTTGCTATAACAACCTTAGCCATTAATTCGATATACCGCACTACAGCAGAATGGTCCTCTTCTCCATATCCTAACGTAATAATACTCTTGTACATCTCATGTACTTGAGCGGCAATTGGCATAGGTATGCTCATTTGTCGACTCAACTCCATCGCAAGTCCTAAATCCTTGTATTGAAGCTTGGCTTTGAATCCAGGCTGGAAATTTCTATTAAGCACATGAGGAGCTCTTACTTCAAGCGCCCAACAACGGGCCGCCCCCATGGTTAGCACCTCCACAATTTTCCCAGGCTCTACCCCTGCCTTAGTGCCCAACGCAAGCGCTTCTCCCATTGCCGCCAAGGTTGACGCTGCTAATACTTGGTTGCAAGCTTTTACAACCTGACCAAATGAGTTTTGTCCGACATGTACGATATTTCTTCCAAGGGTACGAAATATGGGAAGACACTTCTCATATATTTCGACCTCTCCGCCAACCATGATTGACAAAGTAGCCTCCAACGCCCCTTTTTCACCACCGCTTACAGGTGCGTCTAGCATATGTGCTCCTGTCTGAACGATCAACTGTGCAAGTCCTCTTGTAACCTCAGGCGATATCGTACTCATGTCGATTACGATCTTCCCAGATGTTAGTGAATGTATCACACCTTCATTACCTGCGATTACATCAAGGACATCTGGCGTGTCCGAAACGATGGTAATGGTCACATCTGCCGCCTGGGCTACTGCTGCAGGTGAAGCCTCCAATACAGCACCGGCCGACAATGCTTGCTGCATGGCAGCATGACTCCGATTATAGATATGGACTTTATAACCTGCCTCCAGCAGATGGATCACCATAGGTCGACCCATAATACCTAATCCGATAAATCCCATTACCGGTTTCATCTTTATTCCCTCCATTACAAATATGCTCCCTCAGCAATCATTGACTCACGGATTTCACAGATGTCCGCCTTTCGAGGTGTTGAGCTGTCCCGCACTGATAGTACCGCCGCTATTCCCGCAGCCATTCCTTCTTCGAAGCATTGTGCAGTAACTCGTGCTGAGGCAAGAGCCTCATGCTCAGCAGATATGCACCGACCGACAGTCAACAACTGTTCCACTCCTTGGGGTAGCATCACTTCGTATGGAATCTCATAATAATCATCGTCTAAATTAACGATCTTCACATCCTTACCATGCGCTTCAATCGGCCATGCACTACGGACTACAGCGCTATTAAACTTCCTCATCGTGATCACATCCTTATTAGTAAGTGTGTAATCACCAACGATCGTCCGAGTCTGACGAATACCGATTTGTACTGCACTATCCACAACATACGCTTTATCAAATCCGGGAATATGCTCCCTTAGAAACCGTTCATATTCTCTAATCTGCCTGCGACCCTCGAATTCCCCCCAGGTCAAGTCTTCAGTCACTGATCCGTTTACGGGTAGTCCGTCGGGTCTTGCTATTCTTGTGCAGTTAATAAGCCCTTCTCCCTTACGGGGAGAAGGGAATAGGAATATATGCCGACGTGGCAATTGAAAGCGACCTGATTTCACTTGTTCTACAATAAGCTCTTCAAGCTCATGCGCAGCTAGTAACGAAGCTCTATCCCAGTCAATTCGAGCCATTCGGAAGATCATTGTCGGGAACTGTATGGCACCGTCTCGTCCAAACTGATAAGCTGCACCAGCCCGCATAGATAAATCACCATCACCGCTTGCGTCTATGAATACCTTGCCGCGTATAACCCCACGGCCTTCCTTTCTTTCTACGATGATTCCAGCTAAGGTGCCTTCTTCAACAATCGCATCGACAAACAGGGTATGGAGCATCACATGTACTCCGGCTTCCTGGATTAGCTTATCGGCAGTCTCTTTCCATACCAATGGATCGTGCACCACCAAGGCTGTATTCCCGAATGGAAGGGGATCGGTTACACCGTTTCGAGCTCTCAGCAAATTAACAAACTGACCGGCAAAGCCATTAACGATTTGTTCCAGCCGCCCCGTCTGCGTCGAGTTGTATAGTCCACCTATAGTGCCAGATAATCCAGCAACTGCCATTCCTCCGAAAAATCCATATCGTTCAACGATAAGCGCCTTCATTCCCCGTTTACCTGCTGATACTGCTGCAGCGAGACCTGATGGTCCACCACCCACGATCACAATATCTATATCAGCTATGATTGGAAGGTCCCTTGCCTGCTCGCGATATACATTGGCTGTATGCATTGAACTGCCTCCTTACCCAGTTAATAACGTGTTCTCTGAGCTTGTACTACTTGTTCTATCCTCGTTTTCCAAGCACAGCCCCCTTAGCAATTGGTTGAACCAACTGCTCGTATTGGGATAACCATCCTTTCTCAGCATGCTTTTCCGGGGGGGTCCAAGCGCTAAGACGATTGGATAACTCCTCTACAGATACGTTTAGATCAATTCGTCTTTGCAGCAGATCAATTCGAATAAAGTCATTAGGCTGGACAACCGCCAACGGACCGCCTTCGGCCGCCTCGGGCATTAACTGCCCGACAACAATTCCCCGATTCAATCCGGATAGCTCGCCATCTGTAATTACAGCTACATCACCAGCCAATCCTGCTCCATTCAGAGCTGCGACAAATCCTGCGGCAAACACTGTTCCTGGCCCACCCTTTGGACCCATGCCACGAAGCACAATGACTTGCCCAGGTCGAATTCCTCCCTCTCCCAATGAAGCGATTGCATCATCCTCGGATTCGAATATTGCTGCAGGCCCTTCGAACAAGTTTAACTCCGGTGGGATAGCAGACAGCTTAACAATGGATCCATCGGGAGCAAGATTCCCCCGAAGAATTCCTATTCCCGGTCTGGTATTAAACGGACGATCTATGTGCCGGATAACCTCATCATCGATTGAATTGGTAACCTTTAGAATACTTTCCACAGTTACACCCGAAACGCTTATAGCGCTTTTATCGAGTTTGGACTCAAGTCTGCTCATAACGGATAATGTGCCGCCGGCAGCCTCCAAGTCTTCTGTACGGTAAGGACCATTGGGTCTAACTGCTGTTAGGAGAGGTATCTGATTTGCCATCTCTTCGAACAGACGAATAATGTCAATTGGAAGCTCTGCTTCAGTTGCGATTGCGGCCAGATGACGGACTGAATTAACCGAGCCGCCGACAGCCAGATCTACCGCAATTGCATTACGGAACGATGCTTCATTTAATACTGCACGCGGCCGCAAATCGTCCTGAACCATCTGTACGATTCGGCTTCCTGCGTTACGAGCAAATTCGTACATTCTACGACTACCTGCAAGTACCGGTGTACTCCCTGGTAGTGTCATCCCCAGAGCCTCGGCAATGATATGCATGGTATTAGCTGTCCCTAATCCAGCACAAACCCCAGGGGTTTGAATGGCAGCATCTGTTAGTTCGGTCAAGTGCTCGAGGCTAATTTGTCCACACCTGAAAGCACCAATTGACTCGTAAACATCATCAATATCTACCGGAGCTCCGTGACAGCTTCCCCCAGTCTGATAGCCACAGGCGACTATAATCGTCGGAATATCTAATCGTGCGGCTGCCATCAGATGAGCTGGAGTGGTCTTATCACAAGATGAGAGGCAAACCATACCATCTAACAAAGCGCCTTCAATTGTAACCTCAATTTCATTAACAATTAAATCTCGTGTTGGCATCAGATAACGAGCCTTCTTACCAGCACTTGTAATAAAATCACTAGAAGCAACAGTCTTCACTTCGAATGCTACACCGCCCGCATCACGGATAGCTTGCTGGACTGCAGCTGATACATCATCTAAATGGATAAAGCAACTAGACAATGTGGATGATGAGTTGATAACAGCGATCTTCGGCTTATCAAAGTCTTCATCCTTTATACCCATACTTTTCCACTGTGCTCTTCTTACTGCCCAGCGAGTTGTACCCGGTTCAAATATACTTCGTAACATCTATAGGTCCCCTCTCTATTACTGAAGAAATATGGATATGGAATACACTAAGGCTCTAAGTCGATTGCCACAGTTTCAAACAAATCCAAATGGTCAATGGTTATTTGAATACAACCATTTTCGAGCTTGTATGCAACCTTATTCTCATTATTCAAACCGTATACCTTAACTGGTTTTCCACCGAGCTTTGCTGAAATTGTGATGTTGCTAATGGGAAGCGGCTTATGGAACATTGTTCCTAGTTGTCCGGACAAATTGACTGCGCTGATCAAATAACGATTATGTGATGATTGATGATGTAGCGTCAGCTCTACAAGTGGGGTTGCAGAAGTTTCCAGACTATGATCGATTTGTAGTAAATCATTAATTGCACTGCAAATTACCATGGAATGAGCATGATTACCAACCTTCTCGTAATGCTGTCCAACATGCCATGGTAGATATACGCAGCTGCCCTCTCCATATTGGTTGAAGATCATTCCCGGGATATCAGTTATGTTCGTATAATAGGCCTTTTCTGGCGGACCGAACATACTCGATGGTATAAGCCCGAAGTAGTTTTCAGTCCCTTCATTCGTTTCACATTCAAGCACTTCTCCACTTAGATAAACGATATTAAGTTTTTCGAAGCCTCTAAGTTTAGTTTTATCCTGTTCCCTTATTTTGAAATAAGCTCCCTGCTCCTTAGGTTTATGCGTATAGTTTTTTATCCCCAATGACTGCAGACGAATTCTGTGTTGACGATTCCCCTTCATATCACAGCTAGAGGTTTCACCCGTAACAAGCAGCTTTCCGCCTTCCCGCACATATCGATCAATCTCGGCTACTGCACTGTCGCTCATGCTTCGTACATCAGGAAGGATGACAGCTTGATACTTACGTAATTTCGCTTGGATATCATCGGAATCGAGTACAACATCATGCATGACATCAAAAAGGATGTGAGATTCAGCTAAGATTCGGAATAACCCTTTAAATTCTTTATAGCTTCCGAACATTCTACTTTTCTCGGGGACTACCAAGCAGACATTCGAAATGGCGGTCAAATTCTCATAATATGATTCGTTTTTCTGATGATAAGCAAAAATATCCTTGACATCATCAAAGCATGTTTTATCATCTTGCCTTTCTAACGCTCCCATTACAAAAAAGTCCAGCCATCCTCCATATACCATGTCTTGAACTAATCGGATGTTAGTCAAGTGCGGTGATACGCCTGAATGTCTCATCGCATAGTCAAGAAAGTGTACTGCCGAATTACATACTGCCATGCCTTCCCAGGATCCGAGCACTGTTTTCACATTTTCAGTAGAATGATAATTCCACTCAGGCAGTGGCGCATCAATGCGGGAGAAGGATTCTTTGCGGAAAATGTCACTTCCATTATGCATATAATTGCATATAGCGATATTCGGATTTTTCTGTTTGACGCAATCTACTCGTCGCAAGAATAGTTCCTTTACCGTATCAATTTTAAAATTCTCATAATTGAGATAAATCGGATTACTCGGATCATCCTCTACCGGTAGGTTTTGTTCGTAAACCGATGCGAAACGTTTTCTGCAGTTTTGACATTGGCATATACCAAAATAATTGTAGCTATAATCGGCCTGCACGTACCCGATCATATTAAAAAAGACACCATCAATCGGATAACGGTCAATGACCTCTTCTAAAATTTTCAATGAATATTCCTGTTGATAATAGCCATTAATACAAGTATGAACCTCCCTCTATGAAGAAGGCAATAGCTCTCGTTTTCTCTTGTTTTCTTAAGTTTTCATAACATATTTGGTATTTAATCATTTGAATGCTGGAACAAGGCTACATTAAAGGTTAATTCTGGAGCGGT
>DFXU01000031.1 GCA_002383285.1 Caryophanales bacterium UBA4100 | reverse complement strand
GGATTCATGGTTGTTGCTGATGAGATTCGCAAGCTGGCGGATCAGTCCCGTCAGTCGATTAATGTGGTCGCAGAAATCGCTGAAACTATACAAACGGAAATTGTCCAGACCGTCGGAGTGCTGTCAGAAGCATACCCGATGTTCCAAGAGCAGATCGTTTCCGTGAAAGAGGCTGAGAGCATCTTTCAAGATGTTCAGAATCATATGAGCGGTTTTATCGATCAGCTAGATAGTGTCACCGAGTCTATACAGCAGCTGGAACAATCCCAATTTATACTTTCTGGAACGATGAGCAGTGTCAGTGCGGTTTCTGAGCAATCGTCTGCGACTTCAGAAGAGGTTGCATCGCTTTGTAATGAGCAATTGAATGTGAGCCAAGGGCTTGTATTACTAGCAGAAAGACTCAATTCTCTATCCAGCAGCTTGAAGGAAACGCTTTCGAGGTTCACTGTTTAATCCATTCATAAGGAGCGATCAATATGATAGGTTTGGAGAACAATAGGATAGCTATTACGGTTAATGAAGAAAACGGTTGTATAACAAGCTTGTATGATAAGCAGAAGAAGCAGGAATACATGGTTGAAGGACGTTTATCTGCCCCGTTTCGCATTGAGAATTCGGAGGGATTTGCTAGTGAGTTTCAAACGGTTACCTGCGAGCCGGACTCGACTTTACCAGATCAACAAGGCTGGATACTGACGTGGGTTGTGAAGCCGGGCTTACGTGTTATAGGTAAGATGTATTTGTACCGCGATGCCAATGAAATCCATTTTTACTGTGAAGTTGACAATCAAACTGAGGACAAGATTATTAGTCTTGAGTATCCAATAATTTCAGACCTCAGTACAATCACTGAACAAGGTGATAATGATTACGTTGCTCACAGCTTCGCAACTGGGTTTCAGATTCACAATCCAATGAAGCATTTCGATATAGATGGGTTGGGACTTCGGTATATGCCCTACCCTGAAGGCTTCTCAGGTTCGACGATGCAGTTTTTTACTTATTATGGATTAAATCAGGGCGGATTGTACTTTGCAGCATTAGATGGAGAAGGATATGCGAAATGGCTAAATTTTTATAAGAATAACCATCATTTATTGGAGGCTAGCTTCATACATGGTTGCGAAGATATCGGAGCCTTCAAAGGGATGAAGACAAGTTACCCCATCATTGTAAAAATGTTGGATGGTCGGGGCTGGTACGAGGCTGCGGACATCTACAGAGCGTGGGCGGAACAGCAGATGTGGTGTGCCAAAGGCAAGCTGGTCGATGTTCACAATGAGGATAAGAGCGTCTGGTTGTTAGAGGATATGGGTGCAGCTACATTCGGTATCAACGCTGGTTTAAACCGCACCCTGTGGATTAATGAATATCATAAATTTATTGATACACCGATCTTCCACATTCTCGGGCCTGATTGGGCTCACAAAACGCAAAATTTCTACAATGGTATTCCAGGGGGGATGGACGACTGGTTCCCAACACGGTTCGATCAAGCTAACCTGCAATGTATGAAATCCTATGGGGATAAGTATGCACCGTTTGAATTCGATTATCTGTTTAATGTGAATGGTGCGGATGGAGAACGTGGTCGAGAAGCTTTGCAGAAGTTTCCCGAAAGCTTGAAAAGCATTGACAAATACAAGTTTTCACTAGTTTGTCCGGTTGATCCATATATCCGTGAGCTTCATACCATGAGAGATGAAGCTCTGCAGCGAAATGATGATGTTGACTCCATTTACTATGATATCTCAGCTAACAACATTCTTAAGACCTGTACCGATGAATCTCATGGTCATACTATTGGTGCGAGTAAAGCGATAACCGATGCCTACAAGCACAATTATGTACAAACAAAGGCAGCCATGAATAAGGTAGCGGATCGTTATATTCCAATGGGTACGGAAATGATTAATGAAATATTCATCGACGTCCTTGACTATTATCAGGCACGTGCAGGAGGACAACCAGCTGCACCGCTGGAGGGTTGGAATATTCGTCCCTTGCTCGTCAGCGGAGCGGCAGAATTAATCCCGATGTTCACTTATGTTTACCACGAGTATGGTGCCATTCGAATCGATGGGTGGGGCAAGCTGGTTGAGGAAATCGGAGCACTCTATTACTACACAGTGGCTAGAACATACCTCTGGGGTGGTCTTTATGAATTGAATTATGAATATAGCCCGATGGAAGCTATTGATGGTGTGGAGAATAGTGCTGAAGAGCACTACTATATCTTCGATCAGAGAGGATATGTATTCTCGGAGGAGAGAGCTCGTTATCTTGGAATTTTCGCAAGCCTACGAACAGGTATGGGGAACAAGTATTGGGCATATGGACGTATGTTGCGACCAATAGAGTTTGAGAGTGTAGATGTGGTTTTAGATTGGTTTCAATATAACTGTGATAAAAATTTTAAGGAATATAATGATTCCGGCATATTAACGGTGGATGCTGTTATTCATTCTGCTTGGAGTTACCGGGATGAAAGTATTGGACTATTCTTCGCGAATGTTACGGATATAGAACAGAGAGTAACAGTGAAACTGGATAAAAGTCGTTTTGATGTTAAAATCTCGCAATACAAGCTTACTTTACCGGATTTATCTGCTTTCGCGGATCCGCACGATTTCTCCGATGGCAGGATAAGAGAAATTGAGCTTGCGATACCGAAGAGAAGCGTCATATTGTTGGAATTGAATGCCTGACGCTTAACTAACAAAAAAATGTGAAAAGGGGGATGTTATTTAGGTTTGCTAATTACTCATATACACCTGGTCAGTCATACATGAATAACAAATCATGTTAAGGGATGGTGTAACAATGAGAAGGAAGAAATTATTAATATTTATAGCGTTGCAAATAGGGCTTTCAACTGTAATTTTCAGTAGTGCAGAAGCGATCACACCTTCTGCTACTACGATGGTTGCTCGCGTGACTGGCGCAACACCAGATGGAGAAACGATGCCGAATCCCAATCATACGGATACGAATTATCAAATTTCGGGAACTGATTTGGGCATTGTGTGGGACAAGGGTGGAGGAGAATATTTTGTTCTATTCGGGGATACCAACGGATTGGGTCCGGACGATTGGCGCAGCAACACGCTGGCGAAGTCCTCGGATACGAATCTCGCGGACGGACTTGCCTTCTCAACAATGATTCAAGATACTCCAGGACATGCTAAGGAAATCTTGTGGTCGAAGAAGATCAATTTCGACGAGATTACGGTAATTCCAACCGCTGGAGTGACTGTAGGTACGCGACATTATATTCACTATATGTCTGTGAATCATTGGGGAGATGCGGGAAGGTGGTACACGAATTACTCAGGCATCGCATACTCGGATGACAACGGGCAGAACTGGACCAAACATTCAACTGCGAAATGGTATAACAATACCACGACTTGGGACAGCAAGTTCCAAATGGCCGCTTTTGTCAAAAATGGTGGATTTATTTACATGTACACCACACCAAACGGACGTTTTGGAAATGTGTATTTGTCTAGGGTGCCCGAGAATAACCTGCTGAATATTGACGATTATCGCTATTGGAACGGGAACGGATGGGAGACCAGTCAAGTATCAGCAAAACCGGTGGCGATTGGTACAGCAGGAGAGTTATCTGTTGCTTATAACAGCTATTTCAAACGGTTTATTATGACATATCTGAATGAGGACCGCCAGGCTATTGTCATGCGTGATGCTCCTACGCCAACCGGGCCTTGGAGCGGGGAGAAGATTCTAGTACCAGGTGGCTTTACTGGACTAGGACAGTACAATGCATTTATGCATCCGCTTTCAAATAACAGTGATACTTTATATTTTATCATGTCTACTTGGTATCCAGATTATAATACTCACCTGATGAGAGTAACTTTGAACAATGACACAATTAGCAATAATCCAATATCTGATCCTAGCTTTGAAACCCAAACTGAAACTCCAATTATGGCACCATGGTATGTAGTAGGTGAAGGTGGAATTGACAGAAATATTGGACAGGCTCATACGGGGCTTAACAATGGTTATGTTCGAAATGGAAGTGGTTGGAACGCCATTAAGCAGCGGGTCGTTGTGCAGCCGAATACGAACTATACCCTGAAGGGTTGGATTCGGACATCAGGCAATAACAATAATGGGTTCTTCGGAGCGAGGGTGATCAATGACGGTCCTGTGCTGAGTGAGACCCACTATACCTCGATTGCGAACTACACGGAGATGACCGTAACGTTTAACTCTGGATCGAATTCTTATGTCGAATTGTACAATGGCATATGGGCGACTGGCGACATGTGGTCACAGATTGATGATGTCAGCCTGACAAGAGACAGCAATCTCATCGGTCATGCAGGTTTCGAATCACAATCATCATCAACCGTCAGTTCGCCGTGGTATCTTCAAGGCAATGGGGGCATTGACCGCAATATCGGAACTGCCCGTACTGGCTTGAATAATGGATATGTGCGTTGGAACAGCGGTTGGAACGCGATCAAGCAGGAAGTGTTCGTTGAGCCGAATACGAATTATACATTATCAGCGTGGTTGAAAACATCAACGAATCTGAATGATGGATATTTCGGAGCAAGGTTGATAAACGGTGGCTTGATCTTGAGTGAGACTCACCTTACAACAGCATTAGCGATTTATACGAAGAAGACGGTTACATTCAATTCAGGTAACAACCACAGTATCGAAGTGTATGCCGGCACATGGGCAACAGCTGATACTTGGCTGCAGATGGATGATTTTAGTTTAACGAAAAATTGATTGCCGGGGCTGTTCCCTCTAGTCAATCTTCAGGATCAGCCCCGCTTTATGAGGGAGATAAGGATGAGTATACGTGTAATGTTGGCAGGCGTTATTGCTATGTTATTGTTATTGACGTCTTGCAGCATAGAGGATTCGTCACAGAAGTTACAGCCTGATATCCCTGAGGGTGAGTCATATATCGCTGAGGATAGCACTTTTTTCTCTACAGTAGATATTGCCGAGAGAACACAATCGTTCTCAGATAGTAATGGTGATCTATGGCCAGTGGCTTGGTCTGATGATGATCATCTATATACTGCAAATGGGGACGGCAGAGGGTTCGACTGGGGACACCCGTGGGCAGACATTGTAGTTAATCGCGTGGACGGTCAACCAGCGGATGACAGCATGTCAGGGGAACGTCTTGCTTCCGGAGTAGAAGTAGGTCAAGTCTGGAGTGATCCGGACAAATATAACAAGAAACCAACCGGTATGATCTCGGTCGATGGGGTGCTGTACATGGCAGTTCAAGACCTTAACAAAGAGAAGAGTGCTGCTACCTTTAATGACGTGCCTGCTGCCACCATTATAAAGTCTACAGATAAAGGCTTGACCTGGACCTGGGATAAAGATAAACCGATGTTCAGTAACTATCAATTTACTACGATCATGTTCTNNGATTACGGAAAAGATGGCGAGAACAATACATTCGATGACTACATATATGCGTATGGCTTGGATTACAATTGGCGCGATTCTTTCTCGGATACGGTTCCTGATCCTACAAAGATGTATTTGGCCAGAATGCCTAAGACTGCCCTTCAGGATGTAACGAAGTGGGAGTATTACACAGGGGATTTATATGGATATGCAAGATGGTCTGAGCCTAGCAAGATCGAGGAGAAGAAGCCCGTACTACGGGATGATCGACGAGTTTATACGGATCTGCTGCAGGATGGTCTATCGAATATGTCTGTGATCTCACAAAGCAGCATTGTATACAATAAGCCGCTTGAGCGATATATCTACTCATCATGGACAGAATTTACATTCGAGTTTTATGAAGCACCAACGCCTTGGGGACCTTGGAAGAAGTTCCTGTCCAAAGATTTTGGCGTGTATCCATGGACACACGAGAAGCATGGCGGCTATGCGACGGTCATTCCATCGAAATTCATAAGTGAGAACGGTAAGGAAATGTGGGTGAATGGCAACACATTCGTCGGCGGGATTGAAATCTATAGTTTTTCACTTAGGAAATTGAAGGTGACACCCTATGAGAAGACAAAAGCCAAGAATAAGAAAAATGATGGTGTGAACCTTGCTCTGTCTAAGAACGGGAAGGATGCCACAACACTTACAAGATCCAGTCATTATGGTAATAGTCACTTCATGAATGACGGTATTAAGGAACAATCCGAGGATAGCTGGAATGGAGAAATCAAGAAAGAAGATTATTGGGGTTATACGTGGTCACAAGCCTATAGAATGAATCAACTCGTTTACACAACTGGTCAGATGTTTGGTACGGACGGCGGTTGGTTCGAAGACATGAAGGTGCAGGTGAGGCAAGATTTCGTGTGGAAGGATGTCGATGATTTGGTCATCTCACATGATTATTCATTCGATGGTGGAGCAGGTGCAAACACTTCCTATACACTTGATTTTAGTAATATCTGGGGCGACGGTGTACGTTTGATTGGTATGCCTGGAGGAACTGGGAAATTCACTTCGATAGCTGAGCTTGAAGTATATTACACTCAATAATATCCCGAGAGGTTGATGACAAAATGGATAAAAGGAAAGCATGGATGATTGCCATTGTACTGCAGCTTGTTCTCAGTACGGTATGGATTAGCAGCTCGTCAGCTATCACGCCTTCTGGCACGACGAAAGTAGCGAGGGTGACGGGTGCGACTGTGTCAGGAGAAACGATCCCAAATCCGAATCAGTCGCATACGAATTACCAAGTGTATGCAACCGATTTGGGGATTATGTGGGATAAAGGCGGCGGGGAAATCTTCGTATTATTCGGAGATACGTACGGACAAGGCTGGGGTGGCTTCGGTGCTGGACCGGGCAATGCGGATTGGCGGAGTAATGTGATCGCCAAATCGACGGATACAAATCTTACGGACGGGCTCACATTCTCCACGATGATTCAGGATACCCCAGGGCACGCCAAGGAGTTGCTGTGGTCTAAGAAAATCAACTTCGACGAGGAAACAGTCATCCCAACAGCTGGTGTAACCGTTGGTTCTAGACATTATATCCACTACATGTCTGTGAAAAATTGGGGATCAGCAGGAACATGGTACACGAATTATTCCGGTATTGCTTACTCGGACGACAATGGACAAAATTGGACCAAGCATGACACAGCAAGATGGTATAACAATACCACGAATTGGAACAACAATTTCCAGCAAGCGGCATTTATTAAAAATGGTGGATTCGTTTATATGTACGCCACGAAGAACGGACGTTTCGGAGATGTATACCTTGCACGGGTGCCGGAGAATGCCCTGCTGAATATCGGCGATTACCGTTACTGGGATGGAAACGGTTGGGTAACTAACCAAGCGGATGCCAAACCAGTCATGATCGGTGTGGCTGGAGAGCTTTCCGTCGTATACAATACCATTTTTAAGCGGTTTATTATGACGTATCTTAACGAGGATCGCCAGTCGCTCGTCATGAGGGATGCCGGTACCTTAACAGGACCGTGGAGCGGAGAAAAGGTTCTGACAACCGCCAGTGATTACCCAGGGTTATACGGTGCGTTTGTCCATCCGTGGACGAACAATGGAACTGATCTTTATTATGTGATGTCACAGTGGGGACCGTACAATTCATTCCTGATGAAATCAACGTTATCCGCTGACAGCTTCGGTAACAATATCGTCTCCGAGCCCGGTTTCGAGACGCAAGCCGCAACCCCGATAATGGCACCTTGGTATGTGGTAGGTGAGGGTGGTATTGACAGGAACTTAGGCCAAGCCCGCACGGGACTGGACAACGGTTATGTTCGCAACAGCAGCGGCTGGAATGCCATCAAGCAGAAGGTTGTCGTTCAACCGAATACCAATTATACCTTGAAGGGATGGGTTAGAACGTCGGGCAATAACAACAACGGGAAGTTTGGTGCAAGATTACCGAATGACGGTCCAATTCTAAGCGAGACTTCATATACATCACTTGCGAACTATACGGAGCTGACCGTTACATTCAATTCCGGATCGAATGCTTATGTCGAATTGTACAATGGTATTTGGGCGACCGGAGATATGTGGTCGCAGCTCGATGATGTCAGCTTGACGAGAGACAGCAATCTCGTCGGTCATGCTGGATTTGAAGCGCAGTCGACTTCCAGCCTCACTTCACCGTGGTATGCGAACGGCACTGCGGGTGTCGACCAGAATCTTGGGTTTGCCCGCACTGGAGCCAATAATGCTTGGATCAATAGCAGTAGTGGTTGGAATGCCGTCAAGCAGGAAGTGTTCGTCGAGCCGAATACGAATTATACGTTGTCAGCTTGGTTGAAAACCTCATCTAATATGAATAATGGATATTTCGGAGCTAGATTGATTAACGGCGGGTCGATATTGAGTGAAGTTCATCTCACTTCAGCATTAACAAGCTATACGATGGAGGCGGTTACATTCAACTCAGGTAACAATTATAGTGTAGAATTATATGCCGGCTTGTGGGCGTCTAGCAGCACCTGGATGCAGATAGATGATTTTAGCTTGACGAAAAATTGAAGTTTGGGGTAGTCAAATGATCTGAAAACGGGGAGGAAATCAAATCATGAATCACAATAATAGACCAAAGTCTGTCTTAACAACGATTCTCTTGATGTTACTCATACTATCACTTACAGTACCTTCACTCGCTGAAACCTCAACAATGACGCTTTCACCTACAGAGGAGCTCATAGCTAGTAAAGCGGTTAAGATTGCAAGAGTAACTGGTCCGACGCTAGAGGGAGAAACGATCCCAAATCCAAGTCAAACGCACACCAATTATGCCTTGAGAGCTACAGATTTGGGAGTGATTTGGGATGCAACCACGGATCCAGATGATAAGAAAGTGATGATTGCTTTCGGTGATTCTTATGATGATGGATGGGGCGGCTTCGGTGGCGGTGGTACTGGATGGAGAGGTAATTTACTAGCTATATCCAAGGATACCGATGTGTCAGACGGCATTCTCTTCTCTACAATGATTGCTGATCCAGCAACTCCTAATTATGCCAAAGAAATAATTCACTCCGATCACATCACTAACGGAAGTGGTGATTTCACAGCGATCCCGACAGCGGGTATTACTGTAGGAGCTCGACATTATATTCACTATATGCAAATTAAAAATTGGGGAGCAGCAGGCAGATGGAATACCAACTTCTCTGAAATCGCGTACTCCGATGATGAGGGGCAGAACTGGACGAAGTCTGGTGTGAAATGGGGTGCTACCAGCAAATTTGGTCAGGCTGCATATTTGAAGGAAGACGGCTATGTATATATGTTCGGGACTCCTGTGGGCCGATTTGATGCTGCTTATTTGGCAAGGGTTGCAGAAGCTGATATGCTAGATTTCGAACAATATGAATACTGGAACGGTACAGGCTGGGTGCTTAATAACGAAGCTGCAGCGGTTCCGATTGTTGAACAGCCCGTAAGCGAATTGTCTGTTGTATACAACTCGTACTATAACAAATACATGATGACTTATCTGAACGAGAACCGTTACGCAATCGTCATGAGAAGCTCCTCCAGCTTGACTGGTGGATGGTCCGCAGAGACTGAAATTGCAACGGGTGCAGAATACCCAGGATTGTATGGCGCATTCATCCATCCTTGGACGAATGACGGCAGAGACTTATATTTCTTAATGTCGGAGTGGGGACCTTATAATGTAGTTCTCATGAAGTCCAAGCTAGACGTTGGTACTCCAGCGAAAAATCTGATTGCTGATCCTTCCTTTGAGAATCAAACAACCGGTTCCATTGCAGCTCCTTGGGTGCTTGAGAGCGGGAACGGTGGAATCGATCGCAATCTTGGTTTAGCAAGAGGCGGGAAGAACAATGTGTGGATGAGAAACAATGTCGGCTGGAATGCGATCACACAAAGCGTTCCGGTAATACCTAATACCGAATATAGACTGACTGGATTTCTGAAGTCATCACAAAATCTGAATGACGGTTACTTCGGAGCTAGAGGTTCTGCAGGGAAGATTCTAGCTGAAGTTAAATATGGAAGAAATGACAGCTACACAAAGCAGACGGTAAAATTTAATTCCGGAGCGAATACTTCCGTCACTGTATTCTCCGGGTATTGGACGAATGGCGATACATGGGTACAAATGGATGACTTCATGCTATTAGCCGTTGATGCAACTGCACCAGTGGTCACTTTAAATGGTGAACAGACGGTTCAGGTTAATTTGGATGATTCGTTTACCGATCTAGGTGCAACGGCAATCGATAACTTGGATGGCGATCTTACGCATAAAATCGTTAAAGAAGGCACTGTAGACACAAGTGTGGTTGGAACTTATACTTTAACTTACAAGGTCACAGATGCAGAAGGAAATACCTCTAACCCGGTTACGAGGACAATTGTTGTAACAGGACCAGAATATAGCATTAATAACGTAATCTTCACTGACGGTAGCTTAAATTTACTTGAGCAATTACCACAGAAAGGAATGGTCATTGCGACAGCCGAGCTGAGGAGCAATACCAGCTCGACGACTCCTGTAACATTAGTGCTCGTATTGTATAACAAAAAGGGTGGAGTCGAGAATGTAGCCGGCATATCACAATCCATTACCTCGGGTGCGACAGAAACCGTAACTGCTGGATTTATGTTGCCGGGCAACAGCTCGGGTTATACTGCGAAGCTATTCGTAGCTGACTCGATAGCAGGATTGCAGCCCATCTCCAATGTATCGATACTAGTTCAATAATAGAAATTTAATTACCTATTCAAGATAATAAACCCGACCTGGTCAAACCAAGGTCGGGTTTTATTAGTGAAGGAATCAAGATTTACGAATGAACGATCAATACATCCAGACCCTTTATGAGCACTTCTCCGGACAAGCTGTTGCCACTTACGGCATGGTTACCGTTCTCTAATAGCTTAACCATGGTCGGCTCTTTGTTGATGTTCACGTAGAATGTATACCTATCGTTGTCTTTGACCCTGCTGCTTACGAAGATGCCATCTGGCAACGAGGTATAGGAGAGTCCGGTCTCATCTGCGACATGTGTGATCAAATCGCGGAACAATTCCTCACTGCCCATCACACCCACATAATACACAACGCCCTTCCCATATTTGTTTCTGGAGATCGCCGTCCTACCTGCATAAAACTTTTCCTTATATACTGCCATGGATTCGGCAGTTGTTAATCTGAGCATATCGAGCCAAACTTTAACCGAATACTCTTTCCCCTCATACGAAACTGTATTGGTGTACTTGTCTGGTAGCACTTCGAACTCATCGATTTCAATTCCAGCCATCTCGGATAATAATCCTGGCCAAGGGGTATCGATCGTAACGTTCTCCCAATTCTTCATTCCACTTCGGGCCCCGATAATCAATTGTCCACCGTTCTCGACATAACGCATTAAGTTCTGGTGAATATCGTCGTTTACCATCAGAAGAGATGGGGCAATAACAAACTTGTATCTGGAGAGATCCACAGAGGGATCGACCAAATCGACGGTGACACCCATCCGAAGCAGCGCTTTATAATAAGAGATAATATGACCACGATAGCTGAAGTTCGTATACTGTTTGTGTGCTTCGAATGCCCAGGCAATCTCATAGCTATGTAGAATGGCAACCGGTGCTTCTACTTCGGTCTCGGCCAGTTGGCTGCTGATTGCTTCCAGTTCGCCTGTCAACTGTTGAATTTCATAATAGGCTCTTCTCGGTGTACCGTCATGCCGGAGTATACCGTTCGGATTCTGTTCCCAGCTATAACGGCCTGATCGCCAGCGATAGAACAGGACCGCATTCGCGCCTCTAGCAATATCCTGAAGCGCCCATAAACGCACAAGTCCCGGTTCAATGGCCAAATTATAGTCACTGTAGTTGAAATAACCGTTCTTCTGCTCCATTACCCAGAAGTTTTTTCGTTTCGTACCGCGATGTAGATCCTGGCTAAGGACAGTATCGATATTGTCGGAATCGACATGTGGATAAAAGTCGACACCCATATAGTCAAGCTTTTCACCAAGCTTGTTCAAATCTAACATAAGATAAAGCCCGAGCGAGTTGTGGGTCGTAAATTGATGCGGTCCATGTTTCTTGACGATATCGACCATGCGGTTCATATGGTGCACTGTCGAATCGGACTGAAATCGGTTGAAATCGAGCTGCTGGCTGACCGTTATCGTTAATTGATCCGCTGCAGGCAGTTTGACTTCGTCCCAAGTGTTGTATACCTGGCTCCAGAAGACAGTGCCCCATGACTCGTTTAATTGATCGAGCGTACCGTATCTATCCTGAAGCCAGTCCCTAAACCCATCTTCGCATACGTTGCAATAACACGGGACGGCGCGCATTTCGTTGTCGAGCTGCCAGCCGATGACAGCGGGATGATTTGCGTAATGCTCCGCCATCTTCGTGGTAATTCGGCTGACATGGAAGGCAAAGTCTTTGTTATTATGGCAATGATGACCACGTTCTGCGTGCAGAATGCGGAACTTGTTCTTAGCCACAACATCTGGAAATTTGTGACGCAGCCATACTGGAGAGCCTTCGATCGGCGTCCCGAGCACGATCTTTACACCTATTTCAGCTACTAATTCTATAAAGTCGTCATACATGGAAAAGTCGAATTGTCCATCCGTGGGCTCAAGCTTGGACCAGGCAAGTTCACCCAGACGCAAGACATTGACACCTGCTTCTTTCATCAATTGGATGTCGTGTGGCCAACGTTCTCTCGGCCAATGTTCAGGATAATAGACTGAACCAATATATAGTTTGTTATCCACAGTAAAATTCCTCCCAAGTTATATTTCTTTACCACGCAGGTAGATTCCTTTATTGTCAAAACAGATCCCCGATGTCTATGACATCGGGATCGTATGCTAAAGGCTATGGCATCTGTTTATTTTTTATAGGCGCCTTTATATTTGACATTAAATGCATCCGTAATGGCCTGACCACCTGTTTTGAGGAACGTCTCTCTGAATTTATCGAAATCGCCCTCGAGATTATACTCCCCAGTTATGAATTTCAAGGTGCTCTCCGCTACGAAAGTACCGAGCTCAGGATATTGAATTGTTACATCCGGAGCGGTGAGTCCAAGGCCGGGCATTGTAGTGACACCTTCAGCCAATTGAGTCTTGAAATCACGTATTGCTTCCGTAGATTCATATTTACTCATCGGAACTGATTTTGTAGAGAAAATACCGTAGAACAATCCGGCTCCGATTTTCAACTTCGTTGTTTCAGTTTTATATTCTTCTTTACTAACTGGTAAGCCGTCAACCATGTCATAATGCTCACCTTCGACACCGTAGCCTGCTAGTAAGAATGTTTCATCATCAGTGGCAAGGGCATTTAGAATTTCTAAGATGCGCTGCTTCTTCTTAGGATCGTCCTGTACTTGTTTGCCAAGAGCAATGAAGCCGTTGATTGCGCTATAAGAATAAGCTTTGCCTTGTCCGTAAGGGCCTTCAAGGGGCTTGCCAATCATGATCTCATTGTTAGGATTAATATTGTAAAATTGATTACCGATTATGCCTAGTTCCTTCTGGAATTGGAACGACATCCAATCACGGACTCCAACTTTGTTATTATTGAAATCGTCATGAGCATCACTTACATTCTTCGTAATAAACTCTTTATCAATTAAACCATCCTTGTACCATCTTTGAAGAACCTTTAATGCTTCACGGAAATTGTCTGTAATAACACCGTTATAAATTGTGCCATTATCATCGACCATCCAGTCGTTACGGACTTGAAATGCCCCGTATACGGAAACAAAGGAACGCCCGTCTACGCCCTGAGCAGAGTAACCGATGGTGTCTTTAGCATTGTTACCATCAGGGTCTTCATCACGCATTTTGCGAAGTAGCTCTTCGAACTCATCAAGCGTCGTAGGTGGTTCTGTGTATCCGAGCTTATCCATCCAATTTTTGTTATAACCAGCTAAAAAGGGGAGCTCTCCGTCCAACCATGCGAGCGGAATACTGTAATTCTCACCATTGACAAGTCCGTTGGTAAGTAAATTTGGATTAAGCGCTTCCAATGAGCTGATGTATTCTGGCATTACGCCTCTGATCTCGTCCATAGGTAAATCAGCAAGGACGCCTTGGTTTTGAAAGTCTGCTACTTGCTGTGCACCTTCTAGATAGATGACGTCGGGAATTTCCCCTGCACCGATTTTTTGAACCATCTGAGCATAATATTGCTGTCTTTCTACTCGAATGTTCTTAAACTTTACGTTGAATTTTGCTTCTAACGCTTTTTGAACGGGCGAGTCATCTGTTTCCGGTGGATTGAAGCTGAGCCAAGAAATTGTGATCGGTGCCTCGTCCTTCTCGACTGCATTGTTAGGAGCATTCTCAGCTTTGATTGCTGTGTTATTGCCGTTGTTATTGCTGCAAGCTACAAGAGCTATGCAGAGGAAGCAAAGTAATATTGTTTTTGACAAGTTGCCTAATTTCATGTTCATCCCCCTAATAATTTATTTAGCTTAAGCTTCCAAAGTATCAATCTTATTAAGAATGGAAGCGTGCGCTTGCAAGCTATTAACCCTTTAAAGAACCAATCAATGCGCCTTTGACAAAATACTTTTGTAGGAATGGATATACGAGCACGATCGGAACTGTCACGACAATCAATACCGCTGCTTTAATCGTTTCAGGTATAACCTCCTGCACCCCAACATCCTGACTCATTATCGCGTTGAGCTCTGAATGTTCATTAGAGATAATCAGTCGACGCAGATAAAGCTGCAACACCATCTTGGAAGGGGTCTGTATGTACATTAGCGCATCGAACCAAGCATTCCAATGGTTGACGGCTTGCCATAAACCGATTGTTGCAAGAATTGGCTTGGAGAGCGGTAGGACAATAGACATTAATATTCGGAAGTCGTTAGCACCATCGATTTTGGCTGAATCCTCTAGCTCTGCTGGAATACCCATGAAGAAATTGCGCATGATCAGCAGGGAGAATGTAGCGATTAACATCGGTACGATATAAACCAAATAGGAATCCATCAAACCGATATTCTTAATTAGCAAGTAAGAGGGTATAAGCCCCCCGCTAAAAAACAAAGTCATAATAATGATCAGATTATAGAACGGCCGATGGGGCAAATACTTCTTAGATAATGGATAAGCCGTAATTGCCATCATGAATAGTGCGGCTGCGGCTCCGATTACGGTCCGGAATACCGAGTTGCCGAAGCCGATCCACATTCTTGTGGATTGTAATGTTTTTTTATATGCCTCAAAGGAAATGTCTTTCGGAATCAAGTGAATGCCAGGTCGAGTCGCTTCTGCCGGTGAGCTGAACGACACAGAGAGCAAATGTATAAAAGGGAAAAGCATGGTTATGCACATCAACGTAATAATACTAACAGCAAATATTTGAAAAATTTTCTCTCCGATAGACATGCGTATCATTCAAGAATCACTTCCTTTTTAATGTAGAACCATTAATATAGCCCATCTTGCCCCATTTTTTTTATAATGTAATTGGCGGAGAGAACCATGATAAGCCCAACTACATTCTTGAACAATCCGACTGCAGTTGTTAAGCTGTATTGCAATTGTTGAATCCCGACTCGGAATACATAGGTGTCGAGGATATCTCCGGTGCTATACACCGCTGCATTGTATAAATTTAGAACTTGGTCGAAACCGGCATCGAGTAAACCGCCAATTCTGAGTAGGAACATAATTGATATGACGGGCAGAATAGAAGGAATCGTTATATGGATCATTTGTTTCCATCGATTCGCACCATCTGCGATCGCCGCTTCATATAAGGTTGGATCTATACTAGCAAGTGCAGCCAAATAAATAATTGTTCCCCAGCCAATTTCCTTCCATATGCCGGATAAAACTAGAGTGAATCTGAAATAATTAGGATCAGCCATAAAATAAATGGGTTCGACACCGAACAAGCCAGTGATGTAGTTGACAACACCAGTTGATGGTGAAAGAAACTCAGCGAGCAAACCACCCATGACGACCCATGATAAAAAATGAGGTAGATAGGAAATCGACTGCGTAATCCGTTTGAATAGCTTTAACCGTATCTCGTTAAAAAGTAGTGCAAGAATAATAGGCGCTGGAAACCCGAATATGATGTGATAAAAACTAATAACAATTGTATTTTTTAGAATCCTCGGAAATTGCTCGGAGATGAAAAACATCGACTCGAAATGCTTGAACCCCACCCAAGCACTACCCCAAATACCCTCTACAATTCTAAAGTCCTTAAATGCTAGTTGGATGCCATAGAGAGGCCCGTAATGAAAGATCGCATACCAGAGCAGTCCAGGAATCAATAAATAGAATAAAAATGAATGTCTCCTATACTCCTTCCATATAGAACGTTTCGGTGGAACGTATACTTGAGCTTGTTCGACCGGCACAGTTTTAAGCATACCAACCCTCCATTCCTATGATCATGTTCTCAAATGGGTGATAGAACAAATGTACAAACCGCGATAGAATCACCACCTGTAGTAGATATTGTTAATTAGAACCAAATGCTGGATGGAAATAGAGCGCTTTCAGTAATTGGTAATACCAATGTAGCAGAAACGCATAAATATGTAAACTGAAAATAAAATTTGTTGTCTTTTCATAGTTTATTTACTAAAATAGAATTTAAATAGGTATTACCACATCGCTGTGAATGGTGGGAATGCTATAAATGAGCTTAGAAGGGAGAGTTTCATTGTGCTGTATGCTGATGAAATAATGAAGTCCCATGTTTAAATCAATGAATGAAGAGAAGAAGACGTTTTCCAAAAAAGTGGTAGATCATATTAGTGACTTGATCCTAAGCGGGCAGGTCAAAGCTGGTGACAAGTTGCCACCAGAACGTGAGTTGGCGGAGAGGATGGAGGTTAGCCGTCCTACAATCAGGGAAGCATTCAAAATATTGTCGGCCATGGGATTGATTATAATCAAACATGGTAATGGTGTCTTCGTAACAGAAGAGAGTGAACGTCGGGACAATATGGCTTCCTTCATCTTTGTTCAAACGGATACGATCCGTGATCTGTTTGAAGTGCGCAAAATGCTGGAAACTGAATCAGCGGCATGGGCGTCGAAACGGGGTACGACAGAGTTTCTCGTACAAATTTATTTGCGTTGTAATGAGGTTTTTAAAATCGTATCGGAAAATCCGTTTTCTTCTGCTGAGGAAAAGGAAAAATTCCTCTCCGATTCCGACCAGCAATTCCATTTGATGGTGTCGGAAGCAGGTGGAAACGAGGTGAGTCTCCGTTTGATGAATAGCTTGATTGACATCTTGTATGAACACCGAATGAAATCGCTGAAAATTCCGGGTCGTGCCCTTCAGTCCTTGAGAGAGCATATTATGATCGCGGAGGCTTTACTGACCAGGAATCCTGATATGGCTCGCAGCAAGATGTACGAACACATATCAAGTGTCGAGAATGACTTGATTCTTGAGGTGGAGGAAGTGGAGCAGGATAATACCACGGAAAGGTGATTGTAATGGAGTACATGAAAACTAGATATGGCAATGAAATACTAGCATCTGAGCTAGCATCCCTGACAGCGTTCGTTATCATTACGGACTCCATTCCTTGGCATCTATTTGGTGATCGGTTTCGGGATCGACAAGTGGGCGTATACATGCCTCATACCTTGGAACAATCTGTTCTAGATCAAATTATTGTTGAAATTCCTAATGATGTTGATTTTGTTGGATTAGGCGGCGGAACAGCCATTGACGCTGCGAAATATTTTGCCTTCTTGCGGAATAGAACACCAATTCTAGTTCCAACCCTTACATCGAGCAATGCACACTTTTCAGATTTTATCTCAGTACGACGAGATGGTTCCTCATACGGATTTAAGAAGGAGGGATGGCCGAAGCGGATCGTTGTTGATTATTCGTTGATCCAAGAAGCTGAACCGAGGTTGAACCGCGCGGGTTACGGGGACCTGTTATATATGCAGACGACTTTAAATGATTGGCGGATTGCAGCTAATACAGGCCAACGAATCGCTGTGGATCCCAAGATCGAACGGGATGTCACACGAATGATACGTACCGCGATTACTCATGCCAAGGAGATAGGATCTGTTTCTCATACTGGGCTTCACAAACTTATGTTTCTGATCGAGCAAACGTCGGCGGTTGTAATGAACAACCTTTCTAAGCCTATAACGGCTGGAGCCGAGCATCTATTTTCTTGGAATTTAGAAAGATTGACCGGAAAGCCATTGAACCATGGAGAAACGGTTGCACTGGGCATTGTGATTTCTTCGTTCTTGCAGAAAAGTCATACTAGTGAATTAAGAAATGCTCTGAATGAAGCACAAGTATGCTATCATCCTGATCAAATCGGAATAAGCTGGGAGGAAATCAAACAAACATTATTAAATGTTAATGAATATAATCGTAGCTTTCGCCAGTTCTATACCATCTTTGATGAAGTGGAATGGAATGACCAACTCCTGAATAAGATCCGAAATTACATCTACATATAATGGAGGAAGAAATCATGTTTATTGAACATCAGGCGCAGCTACGGATTGAGGAGAATGGTCAAGTGGGAATGGCTTGGACGGGGCAAGCTGGCTTTGCTTTTAAAGATTCCGGAGGATTAATTTATCATGTGGATCCTTATTTGTCGAATGCATGCTCCAGGTTTGTCGGTTATCATCGTATCATTCCGCCTCCAATAGAAGCTAAAGAGGTGAAAGCAGACTTTTTCTTGTTCACACATGCTCATCGTGATCATCTAGACCCTGACTCCATCCCTCTCATGGCGAAGGCTAATCCCGAAGCTGTTTTCGTATGTCCACCGTCATGTCTGGGACCGTTACTAGAAATGGGGATTGCATCAGGTCGAATGCTCATACTTGAGTGCGGAGCAAGTAAGCGAATTGGGAACGCGAAAGTGCATGCAGTCACAGCTCTCCATACAGTTGATAGCGTCGGATATGTGCTTCATTATGGTGATGTAACTGTTTATATAACTGGTGATACCGTTTATTCTGATGAACTCATCTCAATTGGAGAGCATAAACCAGATGTAATGATGAGTTGTATTAATGGCAGGTTGGGTTGCATGAACATCCCGGATGCCGCTAGATTAACCTCGCATATTCAGCCTGGATATGCTGTTCCTATGCACATCCAGATGTTTACTGAGAATACAGCAAGTGCAGAGGAATATGTGAGGCAAGTAGAAGCATATAGCGGGGTGACCAAAGGATTTATTATGAGAATGGGTGAATGGTATATTTTCGACAGGGTAAGGGGATTCATTCAGCTCGAGCTATGACATAAAATTCGGAGGAGCTATGAGTATAACGTTTTTAAAAGGAATCGTACCTGCAATCGTGACACCACTATGCTCTTCTGGCAAGGAGATCGATGAAGATTCTGCTAGAAATCTCGTGGACTTCTTGATAGACAATCAAGTTCATGGTCTATTTGCATTAGGATCGACAGGCGAGTGCGCGTATCTGGATAACGCATTAAGACAGCGAATGGCTGCTATCGTCATCGATCAAGCTAATGGAAGATTACCGGTTATCATTCATGTGGGTGCACAAACACTTGAAGACGTATTAGATCTTTCCTACCATGCTGTATCGACAGGATCGGATGGGATTGCACTGATTCCTCCTTACTATTATACGATGGATGATTTAGCTATGGAGCAATTCTTCTCGAAGGTTGCAGAAGCCATACACATTCCAATCTATCTTTATAACATACCTATGAATGCGAAGAATAACATTAAGGTTTCAATGTTCGTCAAGCTGGCAAAATCTTACCCTCATATTATGGGAATGAAAGACAGCAGTATGAATTTCGAAAACTTTTATGAGCTTATACAAGAGAAGGAGAGTAAGCATTCAGCAATTATGGGAAATGATGCACAGATATTACCTGCGCTTGCTGTTGGTGGACAAGGAGCAGTTTCGGCAGGTGCAACAGCAATCCCTGAGCCGTTTGTAAAATTATATAACGCTTTTCTAAGAGGCGATATGGACGATGCCAGGAAATGGCAGGGTGTATGTGCACAAGTTAAGAAAATGTTCGTAAAACCGTATCCGATTGCACCTCAGAAAAAGGTGTTAGAGTTAAGAGGAATAACGGGTCCCACTGTTAGGGCTCCGCTGCGCCAGATGACTATAGCCGAGACGGAAGAACTAACAAGAAATTATGAATCCATAAAGCAACTATTATAAGAAAAATGAGGTGTTCATAGTGAAAGGTCATATATATCAGGATGGAAAGTGGGTTGAAGCTGTTAGCGGCGAAAGAAAGATAGTGTTAAACCCAGCAACTGGTGAAGCGGTGGGGTCGATTCCTATTGGGAGACGAGCGGATGCAGCCGCTTGTATAACAGCTGCTGCGAAAGCTTTTAAGACATGGTCGAAAACTACTGCAATGGAGCGCTCCAGCTTATTATATGCAGCTTATCAGAAAATGGTAGAACGTGCCGATCAGATCGCACGTATCCTTACGCTAGAGCAAGGCAAGCCGCTCTTCGAATCAAAGGGAGAAGTGATGTTCGCTGCTGAGTTCTTGCGGTGGTACAGCGAGGAGGCTAAGCGAAATTATGGGGAGACGATCCCGGCATCATCAGCTAATAAACGAATTGTTGTTATTCGTCAACCAGTAGGGGTTGTAGCTGCGATCACGCCGTGGAATTTCCCCGCATCGATGGTGACTCGTAAGATTGCTCCTGCACTCGCTGCGGGGTGTACGGTTGTGTTAAAGCCAGCAGATTACACGCCTTTAACTGCGGTTGCACTGTTTGAAATCTTCGATGAGGTAGGCTTCCCTCCGGGAGTTGTCAACCTTATTACAGGGCGTGGCAGAGAAATTGGAGCAGAGTTTATAGACAATCCACAGGTTCATAAAATTACGTTTACCGGATCGACGGAGGTAGGCAAACAGCTTATTCGCGCTTCCGCGGATCAGGTGAAGCGGGTTTCGATGGAGCTAGGGGGACACGCCCCGTTCATCGTATTTGAGGATGCTGATATAGACCGTGCCGTAGAAGCTTGCATCATTAGCAAATTTCGCAATGCAGGGCAGACGTGTATATGTGCGAACCGAATTTATGTACAGGATTCGATCATGGATGTATTCGCCAAGAAGCTGACTGCACGTGTTCAAGCGATGAAAATTGGCAATGGTATGGAAGAAGGCGTAGATATCGGTCCATTGATTGATATCGATGCGATGGACAAGGTAAATCGCCAGGTGGAGGATGCGCTTGCCAAGGGAGCATCCTTATTAACGGGTGGAAAGTCATGCAGCGTAGAATCATTAACTGGAGCATATTATGAACCCACGATCCTTACTAACGTGGATGAGTCTATGAAGATTACCTCGGAAGAAACATTCGGTCCTGTTGCGCCTTTATATTCCTTTCACACAGAAGAGGAAGCTATTGAGAAAGCGAACAGCGGTGAATACGGTTTAGCTGCGTATGCTTTTACGAATGATCTGGGAAGATCGATTCGAGTCTCGGAAGCTCTTGAATATGGCATTGTAGGGATTAACGATGCATTACCTTCCGTCGCTCAAGCACCGTTCGGAGGTTGGAAAGAGAGCGGAATTGGCAGAGAAGGCGGTCATTACGGCATGGAGGCATTCTTGGAAGTCAAATATATATCATTCGGAGTGTGAGGGAATTATGAAAATCAGGAGTATGGAGCTATTTAAGGTTGCGCCGAGGTGGCTATTTCTTAAGATAGAGACGGATGAAGGAATTTCTGGCTGGGGAGAGCCTATTGTTGAGAATCGTGCTGATACGGTTATGGCAGCCGTTAAGGAGTTAAGTGAATACCTCATTGGTAAAGATCCAATGCGTATTGAGGATCACTTTCAGGTTATGTTCAGATCAGGCTTCTATCGTGGAGGTCCAATATTAACCAGTGCGATCTCAGGAATTGATCAAGCGTTGTGGGATATTAAGGGAAAGTATTATAATGCGCCGATTTATGATTTGTTAGGTGGAGCCTGTCGTGATAAGGTCCGAGTGTATACATGGATCGGGGGAGATCGACCGAGTGGTGTAGCAGAGGCAGCCAAACAACGCATTGATGCAGGGTTTACCGCATTAAAGATGAATGCAACCGATGAGATGAATTATATTGATTCCTTCAGTAAAGTAACCGCTGCAGTTGAACGCTTAGCAGCGGTTCGAGAGGTAGTAGGACCTGATGTTGGTATAGGATTGGATTTCCATGGCAGGGTGCATAAAGCAATGGCGAAGGTACTGGTCAAGGAAATGGAGCCCTTCCATCCTATGTTCATTGAGGAGCCTGTGACGCCAGAGAACAATGAGGCGCTAAAGCAAATCGCTTCATACACAACAATACCAATCGCAACCGGTGAGAGAATGTACACACGTTGGGGCTTTAAACAGCTACTACAAGAGGGAATTGTGGATATTATTCAGCCTGATTTGTCCCATGCTGGCGGTATTCTAGAGACGAAAAAAATCGCAGCGATGGCTGAGGCATACGATATTGCGGTTGCTCCGCATTGCCCATTAGGTCCGATGTGCTTGGCGGCTTCTCTACAGCTTGACTTTTGTACGCCGAACGCCTTTATTCAAGAACAGAGCATCGGTATACATTACAATAAACAAGTAGAGCTGCTTGATTATGTGAAAAACCCAGAGTTTTTTAAATTCGAGGATGGATTTATTACGATCAAGAATAACCCGGGGCTTGGGATTGAGATCGATGAGGTGAAGGTCAGACGGGCTGCGGAGATTGGACACAATTACCGAGCTCCTGTATGGAGAAACGAGGACGGTACTTACGCAGAGAGGTAAGAAGAGTATTGTCAAAGCGTAAATTAAGAGCTATACTTCTCTTAATTGGTAATACCTCTTACCACTTGTTTTTTCAGAATTAATATACTTTAGATGGAGGTCGATGGAATGCACAAGTTTCTGATTCATAAGCAAGGAGATCATGTAGGGATAGCTACCTCGAATATTGAGGTCGGAGAGAAGGTAATCGGAGTCTATATGGACGACGATTCAAGCGTTGAGGTCACTGCGAGGGGAGAAATTCCGTTAGGGCATAAAATTGCTATCGTGGACATTGCTAAGAATGGTCATGTAATCGAGTATGGGTTGCCAGTTGGTTATGCTCCTGAAGGCTTTCAGTTTGGTGAGTATGTACATACACACAATATTCGGACATTGAGGTGGTAGCCATGAAACAACTATTCGGGTACAGGCGAGAAAATAGTAATGTTGGCATTCGCAATCATGTGATCATTCTTCCAGTTGACGATATATCCAATGCGGCTTGTGAAGCGGTAGCTAAACATATTCAAGGTACAATGGCGCTACCGCATGCGTATGGTCGATTACAATATGGGAAAGATCTTGACCTGCACTTTCGCACAATGATTGGGACTGGCTCTAATCCCAATGTTGCTGCTGTAATTGTGATTGGTATCGAACCGAACTGGACGAAGGTTATCGCCGATGGCATCGCGAAGACGGGTAAACCAGTAGCCTCGTTCTCCATTGAAGGAGTTGGTGATTTGGAAACCGTTCGTCAGGCTTCCTTGAAAGCGAAGGAATTTGTGCAGTGGGCTTCTGAATTGCAGCGCGAGCCAATTGAATTAAAGGATCTGACCGTTAGTATTAAGTGTGGAGAGTCGGATACCACAACAGGACTCGGCTCATGTCCAACAGTTGGGCGGGCAGTGGATCGCCTTATCGACGCAGGTGCAACAGTTTTCTTCGGAGAAACCTCGGAGTTAACTGGCGGAGAGCATCTGGTAGCTGATCGTTGTGCAACCCCTGAATTAAGACAGAAATTCATGGCGATTTATGATGATTACATTGCAGAAATTAAGAACTCGGGTGTAGATTTGTTAGGTTCTCAACCAACTCAAGGCAATATCGCAGGTGGATTGTCGACGATCGAAGAGAAAGCACTTGGCAACATTGAGAAGACAGGCACCAAGCAGGTTATCGGTGTTCTTGAACCAGCTGAGATGCCAGAAAACGGACCAGGACTTTATTACATGGATACATCTTCAGCTGCAGCAGAATGTATTACGCTAATGGCAGCAAGTGGGGCGGTTGTCCATCTATTCCCTACAGGGCAAGGCAACATTATTGGAAATCCAATTGAGCCGGTTATTAAATTATCCGCAAACCCCAACACTGTAAGCACAATGAGTGAGCATATCGATATGGACTGCAGTGGGCTTCTATCTCGAGAAATGAACTTGACTGAAGCTGGGGATCAATTAATGGATTACTTGTGCCGTGTTGTTAATGGTCGGTATACTTCTGCTGAAGCACTTGGACACAAAGAATTTGTTATGACTAAGCTCTATCGCAGTGCATAAAGTTACTTTAATTCGTAGTTGGATGTCCATTGGAATCGTTACCGTTCCTTGGGTATCCAGCTATATATTTTTCAAGAGGTGATCCTGTGTCTGAAATCAAACCACTCGCCCTTTATGATGTTTCCCAATTGACCGAATTCTGTATACAAGCGTTTAATCAGCTTGGCATGTCAACGGAGGATGCAAGGATTGCGGCGGATTCGCTTGTAAGAGCGGATTTAGAAGGAAATGAAAGTCATGGTATCAGCAGACTGCCCATATACGCGAAACGAATTCTAGAGGGGCGGATTTCGGCAAACCCTAACATTGCTTTTGAACCATACGGATCCATATTGAAGGTGGACGGAGGCAATGGATTAGGTCAAGTCGTATGCTATCGGGCTGTACAGAAGGCTATTACAATGGTTCAAGAAAGCGGAATCACGGGGGTGTTCGTCCGAAATAGCAATCATTTTGGCACCGCCGCCTACTTCTGTCAGCAAGCCTGTAAGGAGAATATAGCGATCATTGCAATGACTAATTCACCGCCAGGCATCCCACCTTTTGGAGGGAAAAGAGCCTTTTTCGGAACCAATCCCATCGCTTTTGGGTTTCCCATACATAATAAACCGTCCATTATCATTGATATGTCCTCGAGTGTGGTAGCAAGAGGGAAGATCATGATGGCTAATAAATTAGGCGAATCAATTCCAGTAGGTTGGGCGATTGATGAGAATGGCGAGGATACTACAGATCCTGCTGCAGCGTTATGCGGCGCTGTTCTTCCGCTTGGTGGTGCGAAGGGGTATGCCCTTGCACTGGCAATTGAGATTATGTGTGGTGTGTTAAGCGGGGCTGCGTACGGACCTCATGTCAATAATCTTTATAAAGATGGAGACTTAGCAGCCAATGTGGGTCACAGCTTTATATTACTTGATATATCTAAGTGGATGTCGCTAGAGCATTACTCGGATATAATCGAAGAGTTTGTTAGAGAGATCAAAGATGTTCCAACGACATTCGGAACAGATAAAATTTATTATCCTGGTGAGCGTCGTCACGCGAAGTATGCAGCACGATCAGTTAGCGGAGTAGCTGTTTCCAAGGAAGTAGCCGATGAATTGAAGCGACTAGGCGAGGATTTAGGAGTCGTTTTTCCAAGAGGGGGGAATTCAACGTGAGAATTGTGATTACGGAATTGAATTGGCCGAGTGGTATTGAACTTCTCAAATCGAAAGGTTGGGACGTCATTTACGATCCCGATTTATGGAAGGATAGAAACCGATTACGGGAACAATTGGCATCAGCAGATGCCGTCATCGTGCGAAATCAGACTAAGATAGATGCTGAGCTGCTTAACTGGAATCATCACTTGAAGGTCATCGGTCGTTTAGGTGTTGGCTTGGATAATATTGACCTTCAGGCTACGGCGGATAAGAACATTCAGGTTATTGTCGGGAAGAATGCTAATGCGACATCCGTCGCGGAATATGTTATCTCATCCATGTTCGCCTTCAGTCGGTTGCTGAAGGAAGCTGCAGAGTCTGTGAGATCAGGTGAATGGAATCGGAAAAAGTATTCAGGTGCCGAGTTATCCGGCAAGACATTAGGTCTTATTGGTGTCGGTGAAATCGGTCATCGTGTAGCGGTACGAGCAAGAATACTTGGCATAAAGGTCATTGGATATGATCCGTTTGTGGCCCCATATGATTATCCGGTTATGGAAACCGGTATAGAGCTGGTCAGTTGTGAGAGGGTAATCGCCGAATCGGATTTTATAAGCCTGCATGTTCCATTAACAGCCCAAACACGTAATTTATTAAATCTTGTTGCATTTAGTAGAATGAAGAAGTCCGCCGTTGTGATCAACAGTGCTCGTGGGGGTGTGGTGAACGAAGCAGATCTAAATGAAGCATTGCAAAGCGGCATGATTGCAGGGGCGGTCTTGGATGTACTCGAGCAAGAGCCGCCTCCGCTAGACCATCCTTTGCTGCTAAGGGACAATTGTCTTATTACCCCACATATTGCAGGACTCACTGAGGAGTCCCAAGACCGAACGGCTGAATTGGTATCAGCAGAAGTAATTAATGTGCTTGAGGGGCGAAGCTCCTTGTGTAGAGTAAATGTAAAAGGTCCGGGTAAGTGAGTTAGCCCCCCAAGAACGTTCGGATAAACTGACGGGGGGACACGCCCTCCACTTGTTTGAATGCTTTACTGAATGCATATAGACTTCCATATCCGACCTTCTCTGCAATAGATGTCAAAGAGAGATGGCTGTAACTCATCAGCTCCTTCGCTTTCTCAATGCGGTGGCGGATTTGGAATTGGTGCGGAGATAAGCTGTACTTTTCCTTGAACAAACGTGAGAAATGATAGACGCTCAGACAGGCGATTTTAGCAAGAACATCCAAAGGGATCGTCTCATCGTAGTGATCTACGATATGTGTCACCACTTGCTCCAGCGCTTTCTGGTGTAAGGTCAGATGGGTGTTCATCTTCGCATGCAAGCCTTTCTCAAGATGATAGACGATATGTAATAGGAGCGATTTCTGCAGGATAACGAATCCGGGATCCTTGCGGTCATACGCATGGATAAGCTTTAGAATGGTATTGTAGATTTCAATGTGATTGCTGATTCGGATAATGTCTGGTATTGGAAGCGCTGTATCAAGAATATCTTGCCGGATCAACCGCAGTTCACTCTCCGAACATTCTTTCAATGTCTTAAAATTAATCGGAACATCCTCGAAATCCTCATAGTACATGAGGTCGAAATGGATATGCGGCATCCAGCATTCACCAACCGAACCCATAATTTCATGCTCCTTGCCTGGTTTGAATAGTACGATATCTCCGGGTAGGATTGTATAGAAATCCTCTTCGATTCGGATTGACAATTCACCTTTCTCCACGTAAAGAAGCTCATAATCGAAGATGATGCGTGGTTTAAGTAGCATCTTCGGCACCCTGTGGTTCCAAGCCCTTCTCACGTTTGGAGAGAATTGGATAAGCATATTTGGATTTCTCTTCGAAGTCGAATTCATTATCTATAAGCCTCCGAAATAGCAATAATGGATAAGTAATAACAAATCATAACATGGGAAAAATTCCGATTATTTGATAACATCAGTCATGTAATCGTCTTCATTATTATACAAAACGATATTATAATAGCAAGTTCAATTGCTTATCAGGTAGATGGGAGAGATTAAATAACATGGCGAACGTGGGACTTAGCAAGGACCGACCCATCGTGTTACAGGAGACTGCATACAAAAAATTGCCTCTTGGCAGTATTAAACCGCGTGGTTGGTTGAAAAACCAACTGCAAATTCAGGCTGCTGGATTAACTGGACATCTAGAGGAGCATTGGTCGGACGTTGGTCCGAATAATGGCTGGATAGGGGGAACGGGTGAAAGCTGGGAAAGGGGTCCTTATTATCTAGATGGGTTGCTTCCCCTCGCATATTTATTGGAGGATGAGAAGCTGATCGCGAAGGCAAATCGGTGGATAGAGTGGACTTTGGCGAGCCAGAACGATGACGGAAGCTTCGGTCCAGCGTTTATTGAAACTGTTAACCAAGAGATAGACCGGGATATGGATTGGTGGCATTACATGATCATGCTTAAGGTGCTTATACAGCATGAAGAGGCGACAGGTGATACAAGGGTCGTTCCTTTCCTGATGAAGTTTATGAATTATGTAAGCTGCACGATCGAAGCTCAGCCTCTCAGAGGCTGGGCCAAGACACGAGGAGCCGAGATGCTGCTCTGCATTCTGGTGCTGTACAAACGTACGCAAGAATGCTCTCTAATAGAGTTGGCCAAAGTGATTGCAGTACAAACGACTGAATGGACTTCAATTCTGCACGATTTTCCATTCTGGCGTAAGGTCAAGCACTGGGACTGGCGAACGCATGTTGTGAATGTAGCGATGGGAGTGAAAACGCCTGGTGTCTTACATGAGATGACGGGTGATCGTAAGGAGTTAGAAGCAGTAAAGAGGGGCATCCATAGTCTGATGACATATCATGGGCAAGCCCATGGCATGTTCTCAGGAGATGAATGGCTCTCTGGTACACACCCTTCACAAGGAGTCGAGCTGTGTGCGGTCGTTGAGTACATGTATTCCATGGAGCAGCTTGTTCGGATATTCGGGGATGGTCAATTCGCGGATATTCTTGAGAAAGTGGCTTTTAATGCACTACCTGCGGCAATTTCGACAGATTGGACTTCCCACCAATATGATCAGCAGGTCAATCAGATTATGTGCAATGTCGCCAAACGTGACTGGAGCAATGGTGATGAGGCGAATTTGTTTGGGCTTGAACCGCATTTTGGCTGCTGCACAGCTAACATGCATCAGGGCTGGCCGAAACTGACTTCTCATCTATGGATGGCAACGCATAGCGGTGGATTAGCGGCAGTTAGTTATGCTCCGTGCGTAATTAGTACACTTGTTGGATCAGGGGTATCGTTTCAATTGGAGGTTGGTGGTGAGTATCCATTCCGTGAGAATATCGATATTCGTCTTTCGAGCTCTCAATCGGAGAAATTTGCAATTGATTTCCGGGTACCGGGGTGGTGCGAGCTTCCTGCTCTAACCATTAATGGACAACCTGTTGAACTGCATCCGAAGAATGGATTTGCCAAGGTAGAACGGGAATGGAAGGATGGAGACCACGTCCATTTATCGCTGCCCATGCAGGTGAAGACAACAAATCGCAATCTCTACGCGTTGAGTGTGGAACGTGGTCCACTTGTTTATGCACTGCCAATCGGAGAGAACTGGCAGCTTCTGAACAAGAGGAGCAAATTCCATGACTGGGAGGTCTATCCTACTACCCCATGGAAATATGGGATAAGGTCAGATGCGAGTTATCAATTCGATGAAGCCCCTATTCCGGTACAGCCGTTCGATGCACAGCAGGCTCCAGTTCGCCTTCGTACGAATGGACAGCTTGTTCGGAATTGGAGAATGGAAGGGAATAATGCGGACGCTCCGCCGTTGAATCCTGATGTGCAGAATCAGCCCATTATAGAGCTGAAACTAGTGCCCTACGGAAGCGCCAAGCTGCGGATTGCGGAATTTCCATTTATAGTCGAATAAAAAATTTGAAGACGAGGTGATTGATAGTGAAAGCTCTTATAATAGAAAAGCCGCATCAAGCAGTCGTTAAAGAAGTCGCTGATCCGAAGGCAGGTCCAGGCGAGATTGTTATTCAAGTTAGTCATGTAGGGATATGTGGTACCGATTTCCACATTTATGAAGGANNGAAGGAGAGTTTATCTCACCCTATCCGATTATTCCCGGTCATGAATTTTCTGGAACCATCTATGAAATTGGACAAGGGGTAAGTGGATTTAAGACTGGAGAACGGGTTACAGCCGATCCTTCGTTATTCTGCGGTGCCTGCAAATATTGTTTGACTAATAGGGGAAACCAATGTGTGAAGTGGGGAGCGCTTGGAAACACAGTAAATGGAAGTATGGCTGAGCTTGTTGTCGTCCCGGCGCGGAACGTGGTGAAGATGCCTGACAGCATGTCGTTCGAGATAGGGGCCTTTATCGAACCAATGGCTTGTGTCGTTCATGCAATGAATCGCCTTCAATTGCAGGTTGGTAATTCTGTCCTGCTGTTCGGAGCAGGAGCAATGGGGCAGCAGCTAGTGCAGTCGCTCTCCAGAGCTGGCGCATCATCTCTTGCTGTAGTGGACGTTTCCAAGAATAAGCTGGAATTAGCCAAGTCACTCGGAGCTACGCATGCTATCTTCAGTCGTGAATTGAAGCAGCTTGAATCGCAACAATTCGATGTCGTGGTTGATGCTACCGGCATTCCAGCAGTTATAGAACAAGCTTTCGATTACATGGGACCAACTGCGAAATATTTGCAGTTTGGTGTGACAGCCCCGTCCGCACAAGTCCGTATGAGTCCCTTCCAACTCTACAATAAGGATTGGACGATTCTTGGTTCAATGGCGATTAACTATACATTCCTGCCAGCTTTTGAGTGGGTTAAAGAAGGCCGGATCAAGCTGGAGCCTCTTATCTCCAAGATCATTACGTTGGAAGAGTGCATTGAATTTCTAGCAAAGCCGAAAGATCCTGAGCTACTAAAGGTACAGATTAAACTCTAATGACGGTATGTTTCTACTAAAGGAGCAAGTCTATGAAACAACAACAAGGTGCACTACTAGATATCCCTGATCATTATATTAATCAGGTGACATTCGATTTACTTGGCATGAACGCTCCAATCATCGAGCGAAGTTTATTGGATAAGAATACGATCCATTATACCCTTACTTTCAAATGTCAGGATGAGGTTCGTCAGGATGATTGGCAGCTCAATGTATTCCCTTCCTTTCAGCCGAATTTTCACTGGTCTCCACATCTTACACCGACGGACCGCCATATTATCGATCAGCATTGCTTCCGTTCCCCTGCCTTGATCGTCCATGATAACCAACTTTTATTGGTTCTGATCCCGGATTTGAACATTCTATCCGAGGGTAATGCGGTAAGATGGTATATGGATCTTAATGCAGAGCATAATTACCTAACATTGGGTATGAGTAATGCTCAGGTGACAGATCATGTGTTATTCGAGAGGGCTCCAGGAGCTGTATACCCACCGGGACAAGTAAAGGTTGGGTTTTACTTGATGACGTTCGAGCATGAGTCGATGATGCTCAATCCTTGGCGACCTGTTCTTGACTTCCTCTGGAGTAATTGGGGAGGGTCATTATTCCATCAAGGCGCCCCAATGATTGGTCCTCTGGAGCACTATGTTGAACATACGTACCAATGGGCTTTCGATTATTGGAAGGCAAGCGTCTGGCAAGAATTTGAATTGGCGGGCAAGAAGGTAGGGGCACCTGCCTTTATTGTTGATATCACTCAAAGCCCCAATTATCCGGGAATCCCCAGCGAAAGGGAGGAACGCTCGATCTGGAATCAAGCCTGGTTCAGCTCTTTACGTTCTGCACAAGGCTTATATCGCTACGGCAAGAATGTCGGTGACGGAGATCTTGTTCGTCGTGCACGAATGACGATGGAGCTTGCATTATCAGCACCTCAATCAGATGGGATATTCCCCA
Source organism: Caryophanales bacterium UBA4100 (assembly GCA_002383285.1). Classification (GTDB taxonomy): domain Bacteria; phylum Bacillota; class Bacilli; order Paenibacillales; family UBA4045; genus UBA4045. The sequence goes on along the minus strand of DFXU01000031.1, from coordinate 32,157 downwards.
CGGTCATCGGTACACAGATGGAGAAGCTAACAATTGATGGTCAACTCGTTAACCGTTCTAAGGGTTGGGATAGCTATTATTGGGGCAATTCGAATCGAAATCCGATTGATCCATGGGGATCGCTTGAAGATGCGCCGTATCATATACTCGATATGAGTTGGACTACACTACTCATGCTGCGGTGGTACGAAGAGCTGGAGCAGGATGACCGCCTCCTCACTTATGCTACAGCATATGCAGAGAGGCTGCTTTCTCTGCAAACTGAGAAAGGCTACTTTCCAGCATGGTTGAATAAGCAGACATTGGCTCCATATGACATCTTGACAGAATCTCCGGAAACCTCGCTATCCATTACTTTCTTGCTTAAACTCTATGAAATAAACAAATCGCCCCAATACTATGAGGCAGCTTTGAGAGCAATGAGCATTGTATTAGAGGATATCGTTCCAAGCGGTAGATGGGAGGATTTTGAGACGTATTGGTCGTGCTGTTCATATGGTCGAATCGACTTGATAGGTCACAAGGTGAAACGGAACAATATGTACAAACAATGTAATTTTTCTATGTTCTGGACTGCGGAAGCATTAATGCAATGCTATAAAGTCACTCAGGATGTTAACTATTTGAAAGTCGGAGAGCGATGTATGGATGAGTTGTTAATGACCCAAGCTTCATGGCAGCCACCGTTTATCTATGTAGAAACACTGGGTGGATTCGGTGTGATGAATTGTGACGGGGAGTGGAATGACGCACGTCAAAGTCTATTCGCAGAGCTCATCATTCAATATGGAGTTGAGCTAGATCAAACAGAGTACATCGAACGAGGTTTAGCGGCTTTGCGAGCATCGTTCGTCATGATGTACTGCCCAGAGAATGACAAGACGAAGGAGCAATGGGAGAAGGCTCACCCCTTCTTCAATGAGCAAGATTACGGATTCATGATGGAGAATTATGGGCATGGGGGTGAAGCGAGCGCGGATGGTCTAGGTATGGGTACTTTTACGATTTATGATTGGGGAAACGGTGCTGCTGCGGAGGCCTATTCTCGCATCAAAGCGCATTATGGTGAGGATTTTCTAAGAAGTTTTGGAGTGAATCTATAATTAAAAATGGAGGAGATAGTATGAACAATTATAATTTTAATGGACTTAATATGGGACTGGGTAATCTATCTAGGCTATCAAATGCCCAAACACGCTCGATCAGTGCTGAAAATTTCAACGGTGAAAAAGGAAAAGGCGGTATGGCTACTGAAGGAACGGGTGCTGCTTGTGCTCGTGACCTAGGTCAGGGTTGGAAGATATCCCCATCGGTGGAGATTACAGCCGGAACCGTATTCACGATGGCGGATATTGCAGGTCCTGGTGCGATCCAGCATATATGGCTGACCTGTTTCCCGACGAGCTGGCGTCATATGATCATTCGGATGTATTGGGATAACGAGCAAGAGCCGTCTGTAGAAGTACCACTAGGCGACTTCTTCTGTAACGGTTGGTGTGAGCGAAGCAATGTTAACTCGATGCCGATCTCCGTTAATCCCGCGGGTGGAATGAACAGCTACTGGCAGATGCCATTCCGCAAGCAAGCTAGGATTACTGTAGAGAATAGGACGCAAGAAACGGTTGTTTTGTATTATCAGGTTGATTATACATTAACGGACGTACCTGACGATTCAGCTTATTTCCACGCTCAGTGGAGACGCAGCAATCCGCTTGAATATAAGGATGTACACACCATCCTAGATGGTGTAAAAGGGAAAGGCCATTATGTTGGCACATACCTTGCATGGCAAGTGAATAATAGTGGCTGGTGGGGCGAAGGGGAAATCAAATTTTACATGGATGGTGATCTGGAGTACCCAACTATATGTGGCACCGGAACGGAGGATTACTTCGGAGGAGCTTGGAATTTCGAGCAACCGAAGGGAGAATACTGTTCATTCTCAACGCCTTACCTTGGCTTACATCAGGTGCTCAAGCCAGATGGTCTCTACCGTAGTCAACAAAGATTCGGTATGTATCGATGGCACATCATGGATCCAATCCGCTTCGAAGACGATTTGCGTGTGACGATCCAAGCTCTCGGTTGGCGCTCCGACCGCAGATATTTGCCACTCCAAGATGATATAGCGTCTGTTGCTATCTGGTATCAGACCGAGCCTCATATTTCCCACCCACTTCTTCCGGATAACGAGAGTCTAGAAGTGATATGATTCAGTTGGATGGATAGGACAAGTACCACAAAGAGAATGGGACTGAGGCTCTCTCAAAAGTAGATAATCTACTGGAGAGAAGCCTCTTTTTTCTACGCCTTTTCAAATATACATGAAAAATCTCAGAATACGGACAAATTCATCCTGTCTCACTTGCTAATCTTTCGTTTACTGCTACCTTCTTTAGCATGTGTTGATGTAAACTGTATCCCACTATGAATTGGTTTTCAGCTCCAACCTGCACGTTATACCCTGGTTTTAATTGACCATTCAACATGTGATCTTCTTTCATTCGCATAAACGTAGCGTCTGGATCCATCTTGCTATAGCTATTTCGATCTTCACAAGTTTGAAGTTGTTGTTCATACTTTTGCGAGCGGGGTAAGTAGTCCTTACGAATCGTCCGCACAGCTTTTCGTATGGGTTTATTTTTAGGATCTTGCGTGAGTCGTTGTTCCAGTTGATTCACTATATTCTCCAGTTTCACTGCTGTGATCTTCGTTTCTTCTCCCATTTCGTCCAAGTCTCGATCTCCATATACTTGCTGTTCTCGCTTCTCCACTTCGTCAATTTCATGCAATAAGTCTCGAATACGCGTTTGTGATTTTTCCTTTACTGAGGAAAACGGGAATATCTCTACGTTTAAATAGACTTGCAGCTCACTAAAATGGAGAAACAGGATGCATAAGGGAGAGCTGTGGCTGGAAGAGTTTACGTCCGCCTTTGAATGTCGTGTTCTCACCTTACTTATTTATTAACAAGAACACGTCATTCAACAGCGGCTGGAAGCCATAGCTCTCACTGAAGCAATACTTAGTTTCTCTAAACAAAAGAGCTGTCTCCAAGTCATTTAGACTTTTGAGACAGCCTAAGTCTCTTATTCCACATCCCGCTGTGCTAACAAATGCTTCGCAAACCCAATCGGATTTCGGTAGGTGTTCACCCACTCTTCGACTAACCCCGCCTTTAGGAAGCTGTAGCGTAAGTCCCGGCAGTTGCATTCAATAAAGAGTGGGAATCCTTCAGGTGTTATTCCTACGTCCAATCCGATGTCCGCCAGGTAGGGGAGATGGTGACTTAAATGTTCGGCAACACTTAATGAGAATTGTGTTAATTGATCACGAATATATGCTGAAGAATGTGTAGTATTCGATTTGATTATTGTCTCTAACGGATGCACCTTGCCGCCCTGAGCTACGTTAGTGATGAAAGAACGGCTTGCAGCAGCCTTGCCAACAATACCTGTTATGTTCCAATCACCAGTGTGGTCCCTCTGAACGGACACTCGAAAATCATATGGACGACCTTCAAACTCTGCTAATGGTAGACGTTGCTGTATGAGGTAGGATTTTTTTTGGATGGTTCGCAGCAAGAATAGTGGAAGCTTGGTTCGGAATGAATATTGTCGATAGCTCCCCTTAGAATTACCTCGATAGTAAATAGTCCAGCTGTTGTTGGGGGATTTCTCCAGCTTCATGATCCCCCTACCGATACTTCCATTATTCGGCTTTAGAATCAATGTATGATGACGGGACATCATTCCCTTGATACTAGCTATAGTAGCCAACTCAGTTTCCGGAAGACTGACGCGTATGTTAGGATGCTGCAATAATATTTGGTGTATTCGATATTTGTTATACCGAGTATATTGATTGAAAATCGTTATACCTTTATTTGATAGGTGTTCTAGTTTCCTATTCGAGATCCTACTGCGATACATGGCGCGATTATGAATGACTCTTGGAGTTGGAACCTCCTTGCGAATATAACCTTGACGTGTGGAGACATAAGCACGAATTGTGGATTGCCCCGGATGAATATCTCCAAGACGGAAGAAGCATGGAGTGACTTCATATTCCCTTCCAGCGAGGACATATTGATAGAGTGACTCATGTGCAGTTTTACCCTGTTCTATTCCTCTGAATAATCGTTGATTGACTAATACACCTACATATGAACGATTCACTTCAGCACTCACCCCCTAACTACTCCTTACCATTATCCATATGCTAGTACAGTAATATTGCATGGATTAGTGTAGTGGTTAAAGGTCCATTTTGCTCAACATATTGTTGGAACTGTGTACTATAAAGCAATCGTGTGCGATCAAGTGCGGAGAGGATGAGTGCTGAATGAGTGGTTTACGCAGGCCGAGGATTGCGATTGTTACACCAGGCAGCTTTACGGTTCCCTCAAATCTAAGCAGTTCTGTAGAGAGAGTTGTAGATGCTCTGAGTAGAAATATGCAGAATGAGATGAAGATGTTCATATTCTCTAGAAGGAGTAAGGGTTTTGCGGGGTACGTACGAAGAGGTAATATCACTCATATCAGACCTAGATCTCCTGTAGGCAAAAGGTATAGAGCAGCTGTTCGTCGGTGGGTTAATCGGCTTAGGCCGGATCTTATCCAGATTGAGAATAGACCAGCTCAGGTTATTAGAATGAAGATGAATCATCCACATACACCGGTATGGTTATCACTTCATTCGGTCACCTTCTTGGAGTCTACAAGGGGAATGAGACGAGCTGTGTATCAAGGACTATTGCTTGCGGACAGGATTGTAGTCAATAGTGAATTCTTAAGAGAAGAAGTGACTCGTCGTTATCCATTCTGTGAACCTAAATTACTTGTAAATCATCTTGGAACAGATGAGACAATGTTCACCTCACAATGGTCACCTTCTATGCAGAAGGAACGTGAACGATTGAAAGCTAGTATGGGACTCGAGCATAAACAGATTGTGCTATATGCTGGACGATTGATCAGAATGAAAGGTGTGCATCACTTGTTAAACGTGTGGGCAGAGGTGGTCAAGCAGCATCCACAGGCACTCCTGCTAATCATTGGCTCTGCATACTATGGATCCGACCGCATGACTCCTTATGTCAAAAGCTTACATCGACTAGGGAATAGGCTGCCACAGCACATTCGATTTATACCATTTACCCCTTATTCCCGCATGCCGGAGTGGTTTCGTATAGCAGATGTTGCCGTCGTTCCTTCTATTGGCCAGGAAGCATTCGGACTCGTGAATGTGGAGGCGATGTCATCAGGTGTTCCCATTATTGCTGGAGATGCAGGGGGTATTCATGAGATTGTGGAGCATGGCAAGAACGGCTATTTGTTGAATTTGGATTTAATCGAAAGCGAACTGCTGCTACATTTGTGCGAATTATTGGGGAATGCGGCTAAACGTCAACAATTCGGGGAGAATGGTGCACGAATGGTAAGTGAGAAATTCACATGGAGTAAGGCAGCTGAGCGGCAGTTGAAGCTATATCGCAGGTATGCGCACATTTATTAAGCTTTTTTTGCCTCCGCAGGTGACCACGCCCGACATTCTTGAATATGTTACAGGTGACTACTCTGAATGAGAAAGGAGCCTCGTATGAGAAAACCGAAGACAGGTAAGGGTCGCAGCTCAAGAATATCACGAAAGCCTTATAGCGTGGTCAACTTCTCGATGAATGAACTAAGCTTAATTGATGATAGACAGACGCTAAAGAATGGCGAGAAAACGAATAGGAAAAAGGGAAAAATCACGGCATTATCTGAGCCCTTAATTCAAGGGGATGCGGAAGTATTATTCAAGGACGGTAAGTCGGTTGAGCTTCCTAAGCAAGAAGGGAGATTAGTGCTGCCTGATCAACAGGTGAACTTTGCTCAAGCAGGTAAAGATGGGCTAACTGAGCAAACTATTCAATCACAGGTAATCGTTAAATCGCCATCTATTGACTCTGTATACACGCCTGTTCAAGAGATCAAGGATCGTAATTTAGGCGAGCGCAAGGCGGTTGTTTACACAGATGATATTGTTGACGGAGCTATAACAGCTTCCAAGATTGCCAATCGAGCCATAGAGGAGTCCAAGATAAAAACCGAGAGTATCGGTAGTGACAACCTGAAGGACTTCTCCGTCACTCATGCTAAGCTAGCCAACCATAGCGTAATCTCCAGTAAGATTGCACCAGGAGCAATCGATGAGGGTCATATCGCCGATCTTGCAATTCCAGGCGGCAAGCTGCAGAATCGGTCTATTACCGACGAGAAATTAGCGGATAACAGCATATCCTCGAAGAAGCTGGCTGACAAAACGATTGATTCTGTGAAGATTGCTGAGGGCTCTATTGGTACGATGCATATGAAGGAGCAGTCGATTACCACTGAGTTGATTCAGGATCAAGCGATTGTGGGCTCTAAGATTAAGAGTGGTTCGATTGATGATTATTGCTTAGCTAATGATGTTATCAATACGGCCAAAATAACGGATGGTGCCATAACTGTAGATAAACTTTCTAAGAATAGTGTAAATGCTGAGAAGATTATTGATTCTGGCATAATCACATCTAAGTTAGCAGACAGTGCAGTTACCTCAGCAAAGCTATCACTTGGGTCTGTCACAAGAGAGCACCTAGCGGGTCAGACAATCACGGGGGATCGTATAGCCTTCAGGACGATTGATAATCGTCATCTGATGCAACGTTCGATTCATGGAGATAGTATTAGTCCGAATGCGATCAATGCCGAACATATTGCGAATCTATCAGTATTAACAGATCATCTAGCTGACCGCTCCGTAACCGCATCGAAGCTAACAGGTAATAGTATAAGCACTGATTTATTAGCGAGCAGCGCGGTGACAACGGATAAGATTGCTGATCAGGCAATCACTTCGGAGAAGCTGAAGAAAGCAGGAATTGAAGGATCCCGGCTAGCGAATGGCGCTGTTACAAGCGATAAAATTAAGAACAGTGCTATCGACTCGAGACATATAGTTGAAGGTGCATTAACAACAACACATCTAGCTGATCATTCAGTTACAACCCTAAAGCTATCTGCAGAAAGTGTTTCTACGAATAAATTAATTGATGGTTGTGTAACTGAGCATAAATTGGCTAACAGAGCTGTCACATCTGGCAAGATCGCCCCTGCATCAATACGCAATGAACATTTAAGCAATGGGTTGGTCGCGTCTGAACAGATTGCCGAATCTGCAATTCAATCGCATCATGTTGCGGATAAGGCGTTGCACGGCTTCCACTTGAAGCCCGAAAGCATTGATGGTACCCATCTGCAAGCTTCTTCGGTGAACTCAACACATATAGAGGATGGGAGTGTTACAGCAGGGAAGCTAGCCGCCAACAGTATTGGACAGGAGAATTTGAGGGATGGGATTATATCCAGGACACACTTGATAGGTGGCATTATCAGCAGTGATAAAATGTCTGATGAATCTATCCTGTCGAAGCATATTAGTGAAGGGTCTATACTATCAAGACATATTGTTAATGGAGCTATCGACCATACTCATATTCAAGATGGTGCAATAATAAGTTATGCATTATCTGATGATGCAGTAACCGAGAATAAGATTGCAGATCGTAGTATTAGTGGGAATAAGATCATACAAGGCCACATTAATGGGCTGCATATACAAGAGGACTCCATAACTGCTGATCACCTGCAGCTTGGCTCTGTAGCTGGAAGACATATACAGTTTAATAGTATAACGGGTGATCGTCTGACAACCAGAAGTATATCACGGGATCGTTTAATTGACGGTATCGCTGACGAAAGTCTGATTGCTGATGGAGCCGTGACTGGGAGTAAATTGGCTGATCTCACTATAACTGGGGGGAAATTAGCCGACGATAGTATAGGAATGAGCAAGCTACAGTCGCATATTATCTCGAACGAACATCTGGCTGACTATGCAATAAGCTCCGAGAAGATTGATGATCACGCAATTACAGCGAATAAGATTGATTTGGCATCCGTCCAAAGTAGACATATAGCACCAGAGTCCATCTCATCCAAGCATATCAAGCAATCCTCTATCACGAGCAGCCATCTTCAAGATGAGTCGATTAAGGCTAATCATATAGAATTGGGAGCGATACATGCTGAGCAACTGGCTGATGGGAGTGTAACAGGTGGGAAGATACAAGCTTCATCAATTGAAAGTGATCATTTGGCGAATGAATGTGTAACTGAGCAGAAAATTGCTGATCATAGTATAAGTGCAAATAAGCTAATGTTAGGGCAAATCCATGGACTTCATCTTCAGGATGATTCTATATCGGGTGATCATCTACAGATTGGTACTATAGGCAGTCGACATCTTCAATCAGGTAGTGTAACCGTTGAACATCTAGCAGCTGGTATTATTGCTAGAGAGCATTTAGCAGATGGAATTGCTGATGAATTATTGATTGCAGACGGTGTAGTCACTGGAAGGAAGATTGCAGAATCAAGTATTACAGAAGAAAAATTAGCTGATGCCAGTATTGGAGGTAGCAAGCTACAGTCGAATATAGTCGGAGTAGAGCATCTGAAGGATCACGCGGTGACCTCTGAGAAGCTTGACGATCACGCGATTACCGCATCTAAGATAGATCTGGCCGCTGTACACAGCAGGCATGTTGCGCAGGAGTCTATCTCGTCAAAGCATATTAAACAATTCTCAATTACCAGCTACCATCTTCAAGATGAGGTCATTCAGACGCAACATGTGGAGTCGGGTTCAATTCACACATCGCAATTAGCCGACGAGTGTGTGACCGGGGAGAAGCTACAGCGTCACTCTATTCAGAGTGGACATTTAGCAGACCAATCTGTGAATGAGCGTAATATTGCTGATCAATCTGTAACAACCGAGAAGCTTTCCTTCGTCCCTGTCCAATCCATTGGTGCTAGTAATGAAGTTTTCCAGCAATTTGGACTCATTCCTTTTGACATTGATAATGATGCGCTAACGACTGAGGTTATCTTGGAATTTCAGAAGCCTTATATTGATGAAAAATATGTAATCGTGGCAATAACAAGCCACCCGGCATGCTATCCAGTCGTCATTCAACAATCCATCTTCTCTGCCACCTTAAAGGTTGTATGTAGGGATCCTCAACAAGGAACGAGTGGTTTCATTCACTGGATTGCTATTGGGAACGGTGGTGCAATAACTGAGTCGAGTGTGACGGACACTGGATATGATCATTTTCAAATCTAGAGAATAATGAGATAAGGACATAAGTCGTATATCAACTTGAAAGTATTTGTGAGGCTGTCTCAAAGAGAAGCCTCTTTTTCTTATTTCCAAGGTACCTTATTCATGCTGAATTCCCACATATAGCAGAATAGAAAGGTTAGCCCCTCGTCATATGCCGTTACAAGATTCGTCCAACTACATAGAATGGGAAGAAATGAGAAAAGTCGCTTGGCTCATGCACATTGGTTTTTAGCTGCGATCCACTAGCATGCTCATCAAGAAAAGGGGGGAGAAGTATATGCTGCCAAAGCGGAGAATACCTAGCATTCATAAACGAATTTACATTCATAGCAGCTCAAATAGTAGTAAGAAAAGCAGTACCCGCAGTCGAACTCCAGCTGCAGGCCTGAAGAAAAATCGGATCAGAGGTCACAGCCGTTCCCGTATTGTCCAAATTCACACAAGAATGAGTAAGAGCGCCAGACGAACTGGAAAAGGCTCTAGTCGTACCCGATTCCGTACACGCAATAACAACCGTGCTAGTATCACACCCAGACCAATTACTAATGCCATTACTCCCAAGGTGTCTGTTGTCATTCCTGCTATGAATGAGCATAAGAACATTGCTAAGGTGATAGCGTATTCCAGACGAGTTGATCCTGATACCGAAGTCATTGTAGTTGTTAATGGTTCTCATGATGGAACTGAGCGTATCGCTCGACGAATGGGTGCGAAGGTTATCGTGTACGCCTCCCCTCTTGGTCATGATGTAGGTCGAAGCGTAGGTGCAAGCCATGCTAAGGGAGGCATCCTGTTATTCACAGATGCCGATATCCTAATCCCAACAAGACTGCTTACACCATTCGTGAAGTCAATAGAGAATGGTGTGGATGTAGCATTAAATCGGTATACAGGAATTGTAAACACGAAACGAGTTCATAGTGTTGTGCTAGCTAAGCATGCTTTGAATGTTGTACTTCACCGCACCGATCTTACGGGTACATCAATGACCACCATACCCCACGCTATCAGTCGTAAAGCACTACAGACTATCGGAACCGAGTGGTTAGCAGTCCCACCTAAGGCCTTAGCCATTGCAGTATGGCGGGGATTGAATGTACAAGTGGCTTCTTATGTCGATGTGGGACGACCGAATCCACGGAAGCGCAAATGGAAGAAGATCGATCCATTAAAAGCTCTTATTATTGGAGATCACATAGAGGCTATTAGCTGGGTAATTGAGAATACCAATGAGCGCGGTGGTTACACTGATTCGGTCCGTATGCGAGATATGGTGAGGTAGGTCATGACGCCAATACATCTTATTGATGAAAGGAATGAATGATCTTGAAGGGTATATTACTTGCTGGGGGAACAGGATCTCGGTTGTTCCCATTAACACGATTGATGAATAAACACCTGCTTCCTGTCGGAAAACAACCCATGATTGTTCATGGGATAAAAAAATTGAAGGATGCTGGTATTGAGGATATTCACATTGTGCTCAGCAAACAATCAGCTGGGCTGTACACTGATTATTTAGGTAGTGGAGCGGACTATGGTGTGCGGCTGTCTTATATCATACAAGAGCATGCCGGTGGAATTGCCCAAGCACTATCCCTAGTAGAATCGTTCCTATCTAGAGATGATAGAATCGTTGTTCTACTAGGCGATAATTTATTCGAAGACTCGTTATTACCACATGTGGAAAAGTACATCCTACAAGGAAAGGGAGCAAGGGTGATACTAAAAGAGGTCGCTGACCCACGTAGATATGGTGTTCCTAAACTGAAAGGAAATACAATTGTCTATATTGATGAGAAGCCAGAGAATCCACAATCATCCTATTGTGTGACAGGAATTTATATGTACGATATGTCTGTCTTTCGAATTATTCACAAGATTAAACCCTCTAGTCGGGGAGAGCTAGAGATTACTGATGTGAATAATATATTCGCACACTCAGGGTTGTTATCCTATGGCGTTATGAATGGTTGGTGGACCGACGCAGGCACATTCGAATCCCTCAAGGAAGCGGACTCTGTGCTGGGAAAGCGAGGTGAACAATGATTCGTTTGCTCATTACAGGCGGTGCAGGGTTTATTGGAAGCAATTTTATAAGATATATGCTTGATAGGTACAAAGCTAATATTCATGTAACCAATATTGATCTACTATCCTATGCAGGTAATCTATCCAACCTTGCAGATATAGAGGGGTTATCTAATTATCAGTTTGTACAAGGTGATATTGCTGACTCTGAACTTGTAAGGCGACTATTACAGGAGCCGTATGATGCAATCATTCATTTTGCCGCTGAGTCACATGTAGACCGAAGTATTGAAGGGCCATTAGGCTTCTTCCACACGAATGTTATGGGTACCCTAGTACTGCTGGAGGCCGCACGCAAGCGTGGAATAGAACGATTTATTCATATCTCGACGGATGAGGTTTATGGATCGCTCGGACCACAGGGTTCGTTCACAGAGCTGACAGCATTGCTGCCGAATAGCCCCTATTCAGCTAGCAAAGCCTCTTCGGATATGGCAGTAAGGGCTTATTATCACACCTATGGCTTCCCGTCCATCATTACCCGATGCTCGAATAATTACGGACCTAGACAATACCCAGAGAAGCTGATTCCGCGAATGATTACGAATGCACTTCAGGGTATACCGATTCCTGTCTATGGTGATGGAAGGCAGGTTCGTGACTGGTTGCATGTGAACGATCACTGTCAGGCAATTGATCTCGTTCTCAGATCAGGTCGGCCTGGCGAAGTTTATAATATCGGCTCAAATAATGAATTAACCAATATAGAGGTTATCAAACGAATTTTGAAAGTATTGAACAAGCCGGACAGCTTGATACAGTTTACCCAAGATCGTCTTGGACACGATCGAAGATATGCGATTAACGCTGAGAAAATTCGCAATGAATTAGGCTGGAGGTCAGAAGTCTCATTCGATCGAGGGCTGCAGAGCACAATTGAATGGTATACGCGAAATATAGATTGGTGGAAGCCGTTAGTACAGAGTGAAGCTTTATGAGAGTGATGATTACAGGGGGCAGAGGGCAGCTGGGATTTGACTTAGCTCAGGTGATTCAGAAGTCGCATGATATATTCGCTCTAGATAGAGCCCAGCTTGATGTGTGTGACAGCGCTGCAGTCATGGCTAAAGTGCAAGAGATCTCTCCAGATATCGTAATTCATGCAGCAGCTTATACAAGAGTAGATGATGCAGAGCAGCAACCGGTTAAGGCATTCCTAACGAATGCTATCGGTTCTCGGAATATCGCGATAGCAGCTGCTGTGTGTAGAGCAAAGCTTGTTTATATAAGTACAGATTATGTGTTCGATGGAAGGAAGGGTTTACCCTATAACGAGTTGGACATTCCTAATCCGATTAATGTTTACGGGTTATCCAAGTATACGGGAGAGCTATTCATCCAATCGCTTCACAAGCAGGCATTTATTGTTCGTACTTCTTGGCTTTACGGCAGTAACCACTGCAATCATTTTGTCGGCAAGATTATCCAAGGAGCCAAGTCGCTGAATTCAGTAAAAGTGGTCATGGATGAAGTGGGATCCCCTACGTATACGTTGGATCTGGCACAATTCATCAGTCAATTAATGACATCCGAGCATTATGGGATATACCATGCTACGAATCAAGGCTCCTGCTCAAGGTATGAATTTGCAATTGCGATCTTGGAGGAGGCGGCTCTTGATGAGGTCAAGGTTTATCCATTGACATCAGAGTTATACCGTTTACCAGCCCAACGACCGAAGTATTCGATTCTGGATAACCAAGCTATGCATGCCAATGGTTTCGTTGAACTGCCTACATGGCGAGATGCATTAAATCGATATATGAAAACTGTTGACATATGAAAGGATGGTGAAAGCTATGACTGAGAGAAAAGAAAGGAATAAACCCACTAGAGCAGTAAAGGCGGGAAAAGCAGTGAAACCTGAAAGGTCTGCAAAGCCTACAAAAGCTATAAAGCCTGCAAAGCATTCTATTCCTAATAGACGTATTAAAGCGAATTCCGATGCTCAAATACGGAAACGCAAGTTATCTGATGAGGCCTATGATCGTGGGTTTAACGATGGTTACTCTAAGGGATTAGAGGATTGTGGTTTAGATGAGTCGGGGTAAGCGTGTAGACAAAAAATTCATACGGAGAAGATGGCGAAGCTTATCTTGTTCGGAGAAGCTTAAGTCTTCATTCAACTCGGGTGAAGGAGTGACTGAAGAGGTCGTTCTGAACCATCGACAGATGACATGCTTGAAGGACTCCTATAAGAGCAGTGTATGGAAGCTTGAAATCATTGTTAACGGTAAGAAACAGCCTATTATTCTAAAAATATTCAAGCACACAAGGAAGCCCAGACTGGAAAGCACAGTTGAGAAAAATATGTATCGGAAGGGAAAAAGGGTTCTTCAGCCGTTCATGCCGGACATCTATGCGACCAAGAGAAACGTCAATGGCCATGATCTCTGGGTTTTCATGGAGCATATCCCGAAAATTCAAGGACAGCTTCAATTTCATCCCCGATATTTCGAGAGGATCATTCCAACCTTAGCAAAGCTTCACGCTACTACTATGAGCAAATCATTCGATCAACGCGGGAGCTTATTCGCTAGCTGGCTTCCTAGATACGATTCTAAGGAAATGGTGAAGGAGCGGATGGAGTGGAGAGAAAAAACATTATTCTATCTTGACCAGGCATTGAAGCTGCCCAAGTATCGTGTAGTTGTAGAACCCTACTCTTTACTCTTGCGCAGATTGCTGCAGAAGGGTCCAGAGTATTTCCCCGAGGTACTTCAAGCAGGCTGTAGTATCGTTCATAGTGATTTACAGCTATCCAATATGGCGTGCCACAACGTGAATAGAAAACACTGGGATATCAAATTCATTGACTGGGAGGGCGGTAAATTTGCCCCTTGCTGGTACGATATGGTGAATATGATAGGTGTATTCATGGCTTATAGGAGAGAATGGCGCAATGTAGAGGACGTTATTACTGAGCGCTGTGTGAAATTATATGCCAGGGAGATGGAGAAGAACGGAGTTACCTTTCAACTCGACCCCGTTAAGCTCTATCAGATGACCTATTTGCAGAGAATGTTACAGAGAGGCTTGTACCTCCAGCTGAGCTGGGCTGTAACGGGTAGGAAAGAGGCAAAGCTGCTCAAGGTCTACTTGGAAAAAACCAAGATATTGAGTAGATCATTAGGATTGTAGCCCCCTGTGTCGCGGTAGCAATATTCCACATAGGATATTACAGGAATTACGAAGTGGAGGATTAGGAATAGTGACTAAATCAATGGATCAGGGCGCATACAAAAAAGGGCGGAGAGACGGGTTTAGCAAGGGGAAAGATGATGGATATATGAAGGGTCGTGAGGATGCTCTGGCCGCAATGTCCGAAGCCTCTAGAGCGAAATCCGATCCTCCTATGAATGAAATTAGTTTAATGTGGCGGGAGCTGAATTGTGCGGATAAGCTTGCTGAGCATTATGGTCAGCCCGTCATATTGAACGATCATCAAATGGAGAACTTAAAGGAAACGACCAAGAGCACGATATGGAAGCTTGAGGTTACTGCCAATCAACAATCACATCCAATCATACTGAAAATTTTTAAGGCTCCAATCATTGAGCAAAGCTTGATTGAATTGAATATGTATCGAAGAGCGAGCGGTATTCTATCTGGCTTAATGCCGAACATTCATATGGTACAAGAGGGGCTAAATGGCAATGATGTCTGGGTTTTCATGGAGTTTGTCCCTCAATTAAAGGGTCAGATCATATTCACTCCAGACCGATTCGACAACATCATCCCTACTCTGGCTGAATTCCATGCACGAACGTATAATGAGCGTCTCTATACACAATGGGAGGTATTCTCTGATTGGCTGCCTCTCTATCATTCGGAGTCGGAAAAGCTTGAGCGACAGAAGATGAATAAGAAGGCTCTGGACTACTTAGATATAGCGATGAGTCGGCCTGAGTTAAAGGAAAGGCTAGACTCCAATTATATGAAGGTGAAGAGTATATTGCTTCAAGGGCCGGAATACTTCCCTGAGCTCATTCAAGCAGGCAAAAGTATCATACACAGCGACCTTCAGACACCGAACATTGGCTGCAGCAATGTGAGTGAAGCCAATTGGAAAATCAAATTTATTGACTGGGAAGGGGCGAGGTTCGCCCCATGCTGGTTTGATATGTTCAATCTAATAGGCGTATTCTTCGCTTATCGCAAGGACTGGCGTAACGATGAGGAGAATGTGGTTACTCGCTGTGCTCATCTATATGCCGCTGAGATGCTCAAGTATGGAATCGATTTCCAAGAAGATCCGGTTCGATTATATAAGATGGCTTACCTGCAACGTGTATTAGAGCGGAGCTTATGTCTCCAATTGGAATGGGCGGTTGTAGGGAATAAGCAAGCCTTCTTGCTGGAAGGTTATTTGGAGAAAATCAATGTCTGGGGCAAGGAGCTGGGGTTACATTGAGTGACGTTCTAACTGATCTTAGTAGGCAGGATACGCTACTTGGTTCGCATCCCACTAGAGAGCAGATCACAAGAACTACATTCCATACTGTGAAGCAGACATATAGGCTCAGAGTTGATAGAACGATGCCATTCGAATACATCGCTCGACTTATACCGCCGTTCTGTGGATTATGGCAGGCTCATGTACAGGTCGATTATTCCGATTATGACGCCGCTCTACCCCAGCTTGGTGGAGATCAACAAGCAGATGTCTATATGATCTGGTTGGATTGGCGTATACATCTGCGATCGATGGCAATGGATGAGGCTGTACAATGGGTCATGGGCCGCATTCAACAACTACGTGAACGAACTAATGCAACGATTTGGGTCAATAATTGGCCAGAGTCGTTAGAGTTCGGAGACCATGTATTCGCTCTCCGCGTAAGTGAACGTGGGCGGATACGCAGGTTCAATGAAGATCTGGCTGTAAGCATCAATTCTGTGGCAGGATGTGAATTACTAGATCTTGCTGGATTAGCTTATGAAGAGAGTGAAGCTGTATACGACCGTAGGAATGACGAGATAAGCAGCTACCCTTTCTCAGATCCAATAACGATTAAGCTTGCACAGCACTTGGGTACACAGTTACTTCCGGCGACCTTCAGGCCTCGATTAAAGGCGATTGCTCTAGACTTAGATGATACACTGTATAGCGGAATTCTAGGGGAAGATGGACGGGATAGCGTGAATGTGACAGATGGGCATTATGAGCTTCAGAAGCTGCTGTTAAGACTTAAGCATTCAGGAATAATATTGACAATATGCAGCCGTAATGAGGAGCAGGATGTGAAGGATTTATTCGAGAGTAGAGATGATTTCCCGTTGCAATGGACCGATTTTGCTGCAATAAGTGCCAATTGGCTGCCGAAGTCAGACAATGTGCAGCAGCTTGCACAGCAATTAAATATAGATCCTGCTACGTTCCTATTCATTGACGATAACCCAATTGAATTAATGAAGATGGCTGAAAGCATGCCTGCAGTCAAGCTGCTTCGAGCAGCCCCGAGTGGTATGGAGACGATGATTAGGCTTAGTCACTATCCAGATCTTTATCAGATCCGACCAGATCTTGAGGCAACCAACAGGACAGCAGATATTCAAGCAAATCAAATTCGTAAGAGCATGCAGGAGAAAACTTCTGAATTTAGCACTTACATGAAGAGCCTGCAGATGCTCGTGACGATTTATATTAATGAAGCAACGCATGCAGGTCGTCTGTTCGATTTGAGTCGGAAGACGAACCAATTTAACTTAGCGTTAAGGAGAATGACAGAGATTGAAGCTCGAGCAGTTATGCATCGAGACCAATATCTAACGCTTACTACTCACCTTAGGGATATTGTTTCGGACAGTGGTATCATCGGAGCCATGGTGTGTAGAATAGAGGGACAGAAAGCTAGGTTAATCGAGAATGTATTCAGCTGTAGAGCGCTCGGACGCGATATTGAGTCCGTGGTATTTGCTTGTTTATTGGAGAGATTAAGCTCACAAGGAATAGAGCAAATAGATATCGATGTGAAGACTGGACCAAGAAATGCGCCAGCTCTTGATTGGTTGGAACGTTACGTTACGGGTGTTCGTGTGAATATTCCATTAAAGAGCTTGTTAAAGGAGGTTCATATTACTAGTATGAATCATCCCTCTAAGGTGGAGGTGATTGAGCATGAATAAAGAGCTGCACTCGCGAATCAACTCGATCTGTGCTGAGGTACTGAACATTGAAGCAGAGGTATTGGAAACCGAGCTACGGAGTCAGCTTCCAAGCTGGGACTCGCTAAAGCATATGGAGCTTATTCTTCGTCTTGAAGAAGAATTCCAGATTCGACTCTCCAGTCGTGAGGTAGCTGAGATCCATAGCTTGGAAGATTTAGTGCAGATCATAGCGAGTAAGCCATGAGCCATAGCATTGTTGTAGAACGCTTCGGGATTCGTTTAAGACCGGTGAGTATGGACGATGCCAGCTTCATTCATGAATTAAGAAGCTCGCCCGAGCTATCCAAGTATATCGGTGAGATCGATCCTCGAATATCAGTTCATCGTTTATGGTTGATGCAATATTTGCTCAGTGAGAACGATTATTACTTCTGTATTGAATTACTATCAGGTAAGCGTATTGGAACGATATCAGTCTATAATATTGAAGGTGGTAGAGGGAATTGGGGTAGATGGATTATCTCGCCCTCTGTTCCTGCAGCCGCTGCGAGTGTTTGGCTTATACTTCACGTGGCCTTCGATATTCTTGAATTGTCTGAGGTGTATTCCAATACAGTTATAGATAATGCAAGTGTTATATCCTTCCACGATAGCTGTGGTTTTGTGCGTACTGGTATAGAGCCTAAGGGACTCACAATCAGAGGGGTCGCTTATGATATGGTCATTCACGCTGTTACTCGAGATAGCTGGCCTTCGATACAGAGTAGATTAGTAAAACCAGCAACGCTGGCCGAGCGATTATTGAATGAGGACATGGATTAAAGTCATGTAAAGGATGTATCTGAGATAAGGATACATCCTTCCTGTGCGTCTCCCATAGTATCCTCCATCTAGATCTCCGAATGACCATTTCTTACTAACATAGGGTTGTATCCATTTCCACACAATTGGAATCGGCATAAGATATCATTATGGCATACTTGCCAACATCCAACTTATGAAGAGTGGAAGGTGAGACCATTGAATAATAGAAAATTGAAAATACTATATTTCAGTCCTGATCAAACCAATTGGGTCAAAGAGAATTGGGAATATTTCAAATCCAGTTTGAATCAAATATCGAATGTACAAGTTAAGGTGGTCTCGGAAGGTGGGGCCATCGAAGATATCATGAAAAAAAATGATTTTATCCCAGATTTTATATTTTTTGATGATATCAAAAAGACGAAGGAGATTGAGGTAACCGGTCTGAATCGGGTTCATATTCCTAAAGGTGTGTTAACTGTGGATGTTCATTACTGCCCAGGTAATTTTAGAAGGTTTGTGAAACGGAATAAAATCAATTTGATTTTCAGTGTATATCGGGATGCTTTCTTCCGCTACTTCCCTGAATTTACAGAGAAGTTTGTCTGGTTGCCTCATCATGTATACACAGCTGTATTTAAGGATTATAAGCTTGAGAAAAGTATTAACTATTTATTAATGGGAGCGGTAAACAACCGAGTTTATCCTTTGCGGGCAGCCATTTTAAAAAGAATGATGACGAGAGTTAGAGGTTTTGTATATCATGAGCATCCAGGCTACAAGTATTTTGGAGAGAATGAGAGGGAAAAAGTATTCATCGGTAAAAAATACGCAGAGGAAATTAATCGAAGTAAAATCTTTTTTACTGATACTGGTATTTACCAATACCCAATTGCCAAATATTACGAAGTGGCCGCTTGTAACTCGTTGATTATGGGTGCTGGTTCACGTGAGCTGAATGATCTGGGGTTTATTCATCGAAAAACGTTTGTGGAAATTGATAAAGCCAATTTCAAGGAGAAGGCAAAGTACTATTTGAGACGAAAGAAGAGAAGGGAACAAATTGCTCGGAGAGGCTACAAAATGGTGTTAGCAAACCATACGACAGAAATTCGCGCACAACAATTTGTCGACTGCGTCATGAGATATTTGAGGTGGAAAAGTAAGCTTAACAAGAGCACTGCTGGACCCGAATGGATGCGTTTATATCATGAAAGATGAAGGCTATATTATGAAGGCAAAGGTATTAAACAGTGGGGAGCTTATGGACCGCATCATTCGTGCTCTCGACGAGAAAACTCCATTGTCTGTTATATCCGTAGGGTCTACGGAAAGCTGTGTCATGGCACAGTATAAGGTGCTGTCGGAGAAGCGGTTTATGCGGCATCGAGAAGCTGTTGCGACTAACAGTGAAGATAGAAGGGGCTTTACATTTCCCAATGTAAGGCTACGCGATCAGATGGTTACTGCAGTAAAGAGGGCGGATATTGTTGGTTATAATATTGCTCTTCGTCATACCTATGCTGGAGATATGGTGAAAGAAGTGTTTCACGCCTATGGAATTCAGCCTAGGTTTGTATTCGACGCATTAATACGTAGAATTATTCCGTTAAATCAAAAAGTGAAGTTTAAGAGAATGCTGCGGAATCGCACAATCGTCCTCATTGGGAGCAACGCGAATGAAGTGAAAGAGGCACTGGAGCTGCGATGGAGTAAGCGATTCCCATTCGAAATTGCAGCATGCATCAATATGCGTTCGTATGACGAAATGAAAGAGGTCAAAAGGAGGCTTGGGCGAATTGAATTTGATTTGGCCTTACTAACCGCAGGGGTTAACGCCGTCATTCTTGCATCTTATATTGCTACAAAATATGGAAAAGTTGCATTCGATCTTGGTCAAGGAATGAATACTTTGATTACTAAACAAGTTGTGGAGACGGGATTCGTTCGGAGAGTTGGGCTGAAGAAGCTCATGAATATGTGACGACGGTCCTCACAAAATAAAAACTAGATTAAAGCTGCTTATATATTGCCTTAAGCTGTTTACCTAATTTATGTGAATCATAATATTGTTCAATGTATTGACGTCCTGCTTTACCCAATACATTTCTTCTATACGGTTTCTGGATTAGCTGTCTTAGTACCTCATAGCATGAATTCGTATTCGCATTGACGATAGGTAATCCTGAAGGATACTTATTCAATAATTGATCTCGGATGTAACATACAACGGGCTTGCCCAAAGCCATTGCCTCCAGGCTGATTACGCCGAAGGAGCCTTGTAATAGTTGGTCGATAATAATGTCCGCTTTTCGAAAGAATCGAATGGCTTCTTCCTGTGTCATCCCCTCAATAAGTTTAAAATCAAATTCTTGACCATTACTTCGCAGTTTTCTTATTGCTTCCAATACAAACTCTGTACCCTTCAGATGGAGATTAGTTGGGGCATGGACAATAAGCGGTCTGGTAGATTGGATCGAAGGATAGGAGGGTTTAAATCGATCTAAGGTAATAAACTGCCTGAGGATATGAACCTGCTTGTAGTGGTTCTCAATATAAGGAAGTAGCTCATGGTCGGCTACAATGGCATGATCAATATAAGCGGATAGCTCCTTTATTTTCTTGACGATTTGAGCCTCTTGTCTTCTTCTTCCTCCCTTTACCCGCACATACGGATTGTTAAAGCTCTGTGCAATAGACAACATACGCACGTCCGATCCTCTGTGCTGTACAACGAGCTTCTTTCCGTGCTTCTTCAGAAGCTCGAGATCTGATCGGTCTCTTAGAAAGGTTTCTCCAAAGTGAAAATGGAATACATCATATTGCTTAATTGCTTCAGCTAGGAACATTTCCCGTCGTTTCCTTCTCTCAGCACCTGAAAGCTGTTCTAAGTGCAGACAAATATCCGGTTTTCGAAACATAACTCGATCCCTGAAGTGACACGATTTCGCTTCCACACCCATTGCCTGGAGAGAAGAACACATCTCAATCATTTGTCTGCCAACCGGAAGATGAAGAACCTTCATTAGGAATCCCTCCTGCGCATCTTTATATTCCTTGTTATCGTATGCTGGTTCAAAAAATAGCGTGAGACATGTGTTGATAAACGTGGATGGTTACGACCATATAGTGTTCTTTTGTCCCGAGAGGCTAGCATGATTAGAAGGAGGTAAATATAGTGACTATTCTAGTGACAGGATGTGCAGGTTTTATAGGTTCACATGTAGCCAGAAGATTGCTTAAAGATGGACATGTGGTTATCGGTCTAGATAATATAAATCCTTACTATGATGTAGCCCTGAAGAAGAATAGATTGAAATGGATACAACATGAATCCTTTCACTTTATTGAGGCTGATTTAGAAAATCAGAAATCGATCAGAGGATTGTTCGAGCAATGGCATCCTGAGGTTGTCATCCATCTCGCAGCACAAGCGGGTGTTCGGTACAGCCTTGAAAACCCTAATGCATATATTAGTTCGAATATAGTAGGATACACGAATCTATTAGAAGCCTGTCGTGAATACAAGGTTGAGCACCTCATCTATGCTTCATCGAGTTCTGTCTATGGACTTAATACAACAATGCCATATTCTATTCAGGATCGTGTTGATCATCCGATAAGTCTCTATGCAGCAACGAAGAAGGCAAATGAGCTCTTCGCACATACGTACAGTCACTTATTTGCCCTACCAACAACAGGCTTAAGATTCTTCACTGTATATGGTCCATGGGGTAGACCCGACATGGCGCTCTTTATATTCACCAAAGCGATCTTGACAGGAAAGCCGATTCGCCTTAATAACTATGGCAAGATGAGAAGAGACTTTACTTATATTGATGATATCGTGGAAGGAATTATTCGCTTAATTCCACTAAGACCCAAGCCTACTCCTACACCATACAAGATATACAATATTGGCAATAACAACCCAGTTGATCTACTCACATTTATTGAGATAATTGAAGAGAAGCTAGGCATCATTGGGAAGAAGCAATTAATGCCGATTCAACCGGGGGACGTTCCGGAAACCTATGCGGATGTAACTGAATTAATGAATGATGTTGGATTTAGACCGAGTACATCAATACAGGATGGAGTAGGCAAATTTATCGAGTGGTACCAAGATTACTATAGCTCAAGCTCACATTAATACATGTAACAGGCAAGAGGCTGTCTCAAACTAACATGGCCTGACGGCCACAACCAAGCATGAAAATGTAATCAGCTTGTGAGGCTCAGGGATTCACAGTGAAGCTAGAAAAGGAATCCACAGAAGCCTCTTAAATAGAGTTTATTTTTTAGATTTAATGGTCTAAATGGAGGAGTGTCTTTTTGCGCTTTTTTGAGGTATGCATTTTCGTATAAAAGTGAACCAGATTACACGTTGTATCCGTTAATTCAATCTCACTTTGAGGGAAACGTTGTTGTCCGCTGCCAAGCTCCCTTGGACGGAGAAGGTCTGCATGACGTTGCCATTACGGGAAGCGGCATTATAGATGGTGGCGGTCAAGGCTGGCGCCCTGTCAAGAAATCCAAAATGACAGAAGCTGCTTGGAGTAAGCTTGTCGATTCAGGAGGCTGTGTTCATGCGGACGGAGACATGTGGTGGCCCTCAATGGAAGCCATGGCGTCTGGTAGTATGATGTTTGTATATGCATTGGCCAAAGGGCTGAGGCTTGGTTACTTGGAATCTGCGTTCCATTCGGCAATGATGAAGGGATATGAAGGTATTGTAAAGCATCTGGCTGAGGTAGACGAGAGTGGTGTTCACCTTCACCAAATATCTGTTCTTATTTAGTGGAACGATGGAGTAGGAAAGTGATTATCTCAAGCTCTTCAATGCACCGCTCCATGCGATGAGCTGATCAAGCATCGCATGGACTGACGCAATATGCATCTCGGCTGGCTTGAACACACTGTAATTCTCGAAGTCAGTGAATAAGGAAAGAGCGACCTGATTACGTACGTCAGCTACCTGTAGCTCCTCTCGGTTGAGCATAAACCTATATTAGTATGACTAGAATCATTACCCATTATTCAAAGATATAAATCTTATCGACGTGATGTTTACCCGGAAATTCCGGTTCGAATAGAATACTCGATAACGGACAAAGGACGAGCATTAATGCATTGTTCGAGGACATCGGTCAGTGGGCAACGGAGTGGATTGATGTTCCACAATAAGACAGGGAAGATCATGAAGATGGGATGCTTACTCGGTTGCCCCGAGGTGTGTCCTTCTTCTTTTTTGTGTTAAGAAAAAATATTGATGATCGAATATCATTGCGAATGGTGAAGATATGAGAAATGTTGATATACGAAGAGGAGTGTTAATAGTAACTTCAAATTATGAAAGCGCTTTATAACTAAGAGGAGGTTGTGTAATGAAGAATTTTGTATTGAGGAAGTTCATTCGTTTGACTATCATTGTTAGCTTGATTGCTCTTATGGTTCCTAATCTATTTGGACCACTTGGAATTGCAGAAGGGGAATCAACCAATCTAGTTACACTAAATCCAACAGACGATAGTTTTGTGGAAATGAATGGAGGGGATAAAAATTATGGATCAGATACATTCATGTATGCGAAAAAACAAACAGATCGAACCCGACATTCCTTTATGAAATTTGATGTGACCAATATTGGTATTGTGAGCAATGCCAAGCTACGAATATATGCCAGAGCATGGTCCGGAGATTCAATCCTATATGCTCATGGTGTAATGGACGATGGATGGAACGAAAGCTCGATTACCTGGAATAGCATGCCTGCTATCGACGGGATCGCAGCAGGTGCAACAACCTCCAAGGTCAAATTACAGCAATACTGGGATATTGATGTGACCGATTATATTAAGAATGAGTCTATAGGTGATGGTATTGCTTCTATTGCCCTACAAGGTACCAATTCCAATACAATCGAAATTCATTCCAAGGAGAATGAGCTATATCCCCCTGCTCTTATCATTACGGAGGATGGGCAGTCACCGACACCAGAAGATCCAGATGAACCATTACCTGAAAATCCATCTACTCTGTATGTAGATCCAACCGGTGCTAATGGTGCTTATACTACGATCCAAGCGGCGTTGAATGCTGTCAATACTGGCGGAATTGTCGAGTTAAAGTCTGGAACCTATGTAGAGAATGTAACGATGTCCCAATCCGGAACGGAGCAAAGGATAATCACCATCCGTGGAGAGGATAACGGCGATGTGACGCTGAACGGCAGCTTATTAATTGATGCAGACTATATCAAGGTTGAGAATTTCAGCATGAACGGGGAAAATGCGGACGGATCATTCACTATACCGTATGCCGTTAAAGTTGAGGGCATTCATGTTCATGTCGTTAATATGGATATTCGCAGCTATGCTGGACCAGGTATCTACTATACGCCAGCTAGTCATTATGGTTATGCAGCAGACAATTATATTTATAGCTCCGCACAAGGCTTTCATGTAGCGAGCCATGCCATTATTGAGAATAATGAAATCGAAGCGCTGCATCTTCATGGCAATAACAGCGCGGCTGGTGACCATTTTCGCATATTCGGCTCTGATATTATAATCCGTAATAACCATGCTCATGGCACAACGAAGGGCGAGCATATGGGGCCTGCTCATGTAGATATGTTCCAGTCATGGGACGATACCCAAATTCAAGTGAGTAATGTTCTTATCGAGAACAACATACTTACGGGGTGGTACCACCAAGGGATTATGCTAGAGAATGACAAGTATGGTCCGCAAGGAACCTACTATATCTCTGACTGGACGGTACGTAATAATGTATTCAGCGGCTATGAATCATGGGGAATAAGCGGCGGGAAGACAAATGGAGGCATTCCCAACATGATCGTTGAGAACAATGTGTTCGCTGCCAGTGAAACAGGAGGCTACTATGGCGTAGTTATGATCGGTAACGGGGGATCTGGGATACTACGAAATAACATATTCATGAATCATACGGTAACAAGCTCTGGCGCGCAATCTGGTGCAACAATCGATGCAAATTACAATATGTATTACAATACCGTGCTTCCCGTCACGATAGGTGAGAACGATATTATGGGTATGGACCCCCGATTTGTGGATCCATCCAGTCTTGATTATCGATTGCTTTCAGATTCGCCTGCTATTGATACAGGAGTAGTGCGATCGACATTCGCAAGTGATGTAGAGAACAATCCCCGCCCAACGGGCTTTGGTTGGGATCAGGGTGCATACGAATTTCAAGGAACTCCAGACGAAATCGCGCCATTTATTACGATTACAAATCCAAGCTTTGCTGAAGTATTCGCGGTCGGTTCAGATGTACAGGTCGAGGTGAATGCGCGGGATATACGGGGATCGATAGAGAAGGTAGATTATTATCTTAGCGGTGAGTATGCGGGTACATCCGAGGAAGAGCAATTCGGGATAACCTTTGACAATATGTTAGAAGGAACGTACACAGTCCACGCCATTGCAACCAATGTGAATGGTTTAAGCAGTGAGTCCAATGAAATACAGTTTTTCGTTACGAATGAGGAAACGATGATGGCGGACACCACCTTTATGAATACCCCATTCGAAGAACAAACAGACATGTTTAGTGTGAGCTTTGAGATCATCCCATTACTGAATGGTATGAATGGTGTAGTAGCTGTCGCGGGCGGCGATGTCTCCGCATTCAGTGGTATGGCTGCGGCTGTTCGGCTAAACCCCCAGGGAAGCTTCGATGTTAGGAGTGGTTCGTCGTACGTTGCTGAGAATATCGTTCCCTATGAGACGGGTAAGACCTATGATGTAACAATGGTCATCGATATATTGAGCCACACCTATAGCATATATGTGAAGCCTGAGGACGGGGTGCGTCAGACTATCGGCACAGGCTTATCCTTCCGAACAGAGCAAGCGAATGTAACGCTATTGAACAGGCTAGTTACGATTGCCGAGAGTGGAAGCTTTATGCTGAAGGGCTTCACAATTAATACGGAGCCTATAGAGCCAGAACCAACCTATTCACTTATCGGGCTAATTGAATTGACGGAGCAGCTCACCGAAGAGAACAACGGTAACCCAGGAATATCCAAGGTATTAGTGTATCAAGCGAAGGCTGCAGTTAAGCTATTAGAGTCCTATATCAAGACGCTTGTGAAGCAGGGTGATAAGGTGGTAACACCAGAGCAATTAGAGCAATTGAAGTCGTATGCGGAGACATTAATCGAAATGGAATAGAACCTGAATATTGCACACATTACCGGCACTCTACAATACAGTGATACCTTCGAGTGTGGGGGCACACAGTATTGTCGGGTTGGATCCTGAATTTATCGATGCGGCAAACTCAGACTATCGGTTATCCTCTAATTCACCATTCATTAATAGTGGCATAGCACGTCCGAGCTTGCTGTTTGAGCTGAGCAAGACAATATTTCACTCGGAATCCGATCAATTGACTTTCTCANNATTCAGTGTCCTATCAATTAAGGGCTACGGTGTTTGCATCCTATGATACAATAATGAGAAATATCATTATGTCTACGATTACCTACGGAAAACTGGGGGAACTATGAAAAAGAGAAAAGTATTCCGGAAATTATTCATTATATATATCGTCATTGTCCTGCTATACACACTGATTGGTTCTGCCGTGTTCTTCTATAAGCATAATCAAATCGGAGAATTGGAGCTTAGGAACAACCAACGGATGTTTCTAAGGCAAGCGCAAGAACGTATTGACACGAAATTTACAGTGGCTTTAAATTTAATCAACCAGTTCACCAGCTCAGAAGAATTAACGATGTATGCGAGGGATCGGAGTCGGGATTATTACAACATTACGAGAGTTTACAATAACTTGGTTAAACGTACACAGGCGTTTAATGATTTCGGATTTAGTCTGGATATTGTGAAAAAATCAGACGATTTGGTCATCTCGAGTCAAGGAACGATGCAATTAAGCAGCTATTATACCAAATGGGGATTAACAGAACCAATCGTTAAAGATGTTGAAGCTTACATTGAAAGCAATCAAACCGATATATTTGTAATTCCTGAAACCGTGCATACGACATCGGGTGAATTAATGGTCATGGTGAAGAAAGAGAAAATTTACGAGGTTCAATTTATATTCTACATCCTGTTCTACGTTGAAGATGTGCTGCCACAATTGGATTCTAA
Source organism: Caryophanales bacterium UBA4100 (assembly GCA_002383285.1). Lineage (GTDB taxonomy): Bacteria > Bacillota > Bacilli > Paenibacillales > UBA4045 > UBA4045. Next base: position 4,762 of record DFXU01000031.1, on the reverse strand, counting down.
GCAAACTGGGTTTTCATTAATAAGATTTGATCTGCCATTAATACAAGTAGGTGGGGATGAGCTTCTCCGCGAACAATCGGACTCGGAATATAACGTCCACCGCGAACATTCTAGAGTGCTGTCGGATGTCGTTTATTCCTATGTAACACCACGCAATGCCATTCAGAACAAGCTTTTTCCATTAATTGCAGATACCGCGCAAATTTATATTATTCTGCTATTGTTCGGTATAGTGCTGTCCTTTTTTGCTGCTAGAAATATGTATAAGCCGATCCGAAGTATTGTCAATGTGATGAGAGGGGATGAGGAGCATCACGATCAGGATGAGTTCTCATTCATTAAGGAATCGGCGATTAAGATGAAAGAGGTCAACAAGAGCCTGACAGAGATGCTGCAAAATAATCGATTATCACTAAAGCACAAGTTTTTGCGGGATTTATTAGGTGGAATGGCGCATCACGAGCAGATCGCAGAGGGAATCAGCTTATACGAGCTACACGGGTTGGAACAGTCCTTGTCGGTTATTGTACTGGAGTTTGTAGAGGACCAGCTGCTAGACGATCAGTTCACAAAGGATGCTATTCAGGAAATTAAAACCCAAACCATGAGATTAATCGAGGAGCAGTTGAATCAATTCGCTTATTGCCAGCTTGTCGAGTGGGATTATAAGCGTTATGTGCTGATCATGCAGGAAACCGAGATAGCGTTGATGAAGAAATGGATTTCCCAATCATTGTCGACGATCGAGATTGAATTCGAGATCAGAATTGTTGCAGCGATTGGACAATCTGTACCAAGTGCATACGAGATGGAACATTCACTGTACTCTGCTTTTCAGCTCCTTGATTATAGATTTGCCATAGATAAGAGAACCGTGATTACAACGAATGACTTAGGCTCTTTGCAGGAAACTAGCTACATCTACCCACTAGACCTAGAACGGGATTTAATTAGCTATTGTATTCAAGGTAAAGAGGTTCAGGTCAACGTTGTTCTCCAACGATTATTCCAATTAAACTTTAGCGAGCGGACCATAGATGGGGAGTCATTGTCTAAATTTATCTCCGCGATCATTGGTACGGTTCATCGTGTGATGCAGCAAGCAAGTAAATCCGAAATCGATATCTTTGGTGAGGGGTCTACCCATGAGACAGAACTAAAAAAATGCGAGAATGCACAGCAAATATTGGAGAAGATCCAGCGTATATTCCATGTTCTGATTAGTAAGCTTGTGCAGGTTGCGGAAGAAACAGATAATAGTATTGCGGATGAGATGATTGCTTTCGTACACGATCATTATGATCGCGATATCTCGCTCACGGATTTGGCCGAGCAATTTAACTTCTCCCCAGGATACATCAGTATTCTGTTCAAAAATTATGTAGGGGAAAATTATAAAGACTACTTGAATTTGTATAGAGTGAATAAAGCCAAGGAAATATACAATAGTAATCATCGATTGACCGTTAATGAGATCGGTGAGCGCGTTGGATTTAACCATGTGAATACCTTCATCCGCATCTTCAAGAAGTATGAAGGGGTCTCACCTGGACAGTACTTTCGAAAATCGGAATAAAGCTAGATATATATCTACCTATATAACCATTAGAGCGATTAACTCTGATGGTTTTTTGTGCTCAATATCAAGGTTTGGAAGCGATTACAGAGAAATGGTTATTACTCAAAAAGTGGTGATGGTATTATCCGTGATTATGTTGATGATCTGAGAATTGTTGATATACGGCAGGTCAATTTGGATGGTAATGTCGAGTAAATAAAGAGAAGATTGGAGTTGCCATCATGGACAGCACAAAGCTTGTTGCCAAACTCAAGCGGGATCGCTACTTGTATTTTATGTTGATCCCATTCATTGCCTGGTACATTATCTTTCTATATAAACCGATGTACGGGCTTCAAATTGCCTTCAAGGATTACAGCTTATATCGGGGAATTGCGGAGAGTCCCTGGGTAGGCTTGAAGCACTTCCAAGCCTATTTCGAAGGTCATTACTTTTTCCGAACATTAAAGAACACCGTATTCATTAGCTTTTATAGTATTCTATTCGCTTTCCCGGCTCCCATCATTCTTGCCTTATTGTTGAATGAAGTGAAGAACCAGATTTTTAAGAGGACCGTGCAAACGCTTACGTACCTACCGTATTTTTTATCTATCGTCATTATTACGGGTGTGGTTACTAACTTCCTATCCCCTTATAACGGCTTGTTGAATATTATCCTAGACAAGCTTGGCTTCGAGAAGCTATATTTTCTAGTCATACCTGAGTACTTCCGAACGATCTTTATTACCATGAATATTTGGCAGGGTGTTGGCTTTGGCGCCATTATATATATCGCGGCCCTATCGGGCATTAATCCGGAGTTGTATGAGGCTGCAAAGATAGATGGGGCGAACAAGTGGAAGCAGGTTTGGCACATCACATTGCCCGGCTTACTACCAACCATCATGATATTACTCATCCTGCGTGTCGGTGATCTGCTGGAGGTTGGATATGAAGCGGTTATCTTATTGTACCAGCCAGCTACCTATGAAACGGCGGATATCATTAGCACCTATGTGTACCGTTCCGGAATTGTGGAAGGGCGTTATGATATGGCGACTGCAGTCGGATTGTTCAATTCAGTAGTCGGGCTAGTTTTAGTTATAATCGTCAATCGGATGAGCAAAAAATTTACCGGAAACGGGATATGGTAGGTGAAGCGTTATGAAAGCAACGAAGGGTGAGCAAATTTTTTACACATTTAATTATATCTTCTTAGCGGTGCTGGGTTTTGTAACCTTATACCCATTCCTATATGTTCTTGCTGCCTCGATGAGCTCATCTGAGGCGGTCGTGACAGGTAAGGTGCTGTTATTACCTAAGGATCTGACATTCGAATCGTATCGACGAGTGCTTGGTGAGCAAGGGTTGTGGATCGCATATGCCAATACGGTGTTCTATACCGTTGTTGGAACCGCGGTTAATGTACTGTTCACACTGTTAGGTGCTTACCCACTCTCGAAGAAACGATTAATGGGGCGTACGGCAGTTAGCTTCATGATTGCCTTCACTATGCTATTCAGTGCAGGTATGATTCCGATGTTCTTGAACATCAACGAGTTAGGGCTTATGAACACTCGGACCTCGATTATCATCGCCTTCGCCGTATCAACCTGGCTGGTTATCGTACTCCGCACGTTCTTCCAATCCATTCCAGATGAGATGGAGGAGGCGGCGAAGGTCGATGGAGCGACAGATGTACAAATACTGATGAAGATCTACTTGCCTTTATCGGTTCCGGCTCTGGTTGCTATCTCACTCTTCTATGCAGTAGGTCGATGGAATTCCTTCTTCTGGGCGATGGTGCTGCTGCGAGATGAACATTTAATACCACTTCAGGTCCTGCTGAAGAAGCTGGTTGTAGAGATGAAGCCGACCGATGACATGATGGCTATGTCCGACACCGCACAATCGTTCTCACAGGAAACCGTCATCTACGCAACAATTATCGTTTCGATATTACCGATTATTATCGTATACCCTTTTATACAGAAGTTCTTTGTTAAGGGTGTCATGATTGGTTCCTTAAAGGGCTAGTGGAATTGGCGTTGATTCAGGGTTCATTCAGGGTGCATGAGGTTGATGTATCTTGTTTAAATATAAGACTGCAGCTCCGGCTGGTGTCGACATCTGGTTGAAAAAGGAGGCCGAGTGGGTTAGCATTCGAAGCAACGACAGGTGTGCGCGTTCATGATAATTTGGGGAGGAAATAAAACAATGATAAAGAAGAGAAAGCTGATATTCGTAGTATTGTCGGTAATCATGGTTTTAACTATTCTTGCAGCGTGTGGCAACAATGGTGCTAATAATATTGACAACAACGTCGAGAATAATCAACAAACACCTGCACCAGATGATGCTACAACAACGAACACAGAGGATGCGAAGGGATCCTTGGCAAGTGAGGAGCCGATTGAACTATCGATTCACCTCATTGTTGATGGTATTCCCTATAATGATGATTGGGCAGCCTTCAAGAAGATCGCAGAGCTGACGAATGTGTCATTGAAGGGCTCTGTTTCGAAGAATGTAACGGACACAAAGGAAATTTTCAACCTAATGATGGCAACGAATGATCTATCAGATATTGTGAGATCAAGTAAAGTAAACTTCGATAAATTTGGCGCAGAGGGAGCATTCGTTCCGTTAAACGAGCTTATCGACGAGCATGCACCTAACCTGAAGGCTTTCTTGGAGGAGCATCCAGATGTTCGTAAGATTGCTACAGCTGCAGATGGTAATATGTATTATGTTCCATTCACGCCTGATGGAGCGGCAGCGACAGGCTGGTTCCTTCGTAATGACTGGCTCGAAGCAGTCGGTATGGAGACGCCTAAAACGGTTGACGATTACTACGCCGTGCTGACAGCGTTTAAGGAGAAGGATCCGAATAAGAATGGTAAGGCCGATGAGATTCCATATTTTCACGGAGCTACCGGATTTGGCATTTACTTCTTACTCTCCTTATGGGATGCGAAGAATGATTTCTATATCGATGGAGAGGAAGTCAAGTATGGACCGCTTGATCCTTCATACAAGGAAGGTATGGCGAATTTATCACAGTGGTACGCAGAAGGCTTGATTGATAAAGAAATCTTCACACGTGGCGGTAGTGCAAGGGAAACGCTGCTCACTGACAATATCGGGGGATCTACCCACGATTGGTTCGGTAGTACAGCAGGCTTCAATAACACATTAGCTGAT
>DFXU01000012.1 GCA_002383285.1 Caryophanales bacterium UBA4100 | reverse complement strand
TTTCTTACGATTAGTCAAGTTGTTTTTATGATTTACTATTATGGTTTGGTTGTAGGAGGGGGTTACTTTCAACGGTTATATCTCTTCATACATTCCGAATACACCTAGCTCAATTCTATTTTTTGCTAGGTGTGTATGTGTTAAAATACAGTAGAGCTATGATGTGGCGGCTAACCTGTAGTCATAGTTTAGTTCATGTGTAACAAGGAAGAAGATATTCTTCAGAAGCTTGTTTACACAGGCGATGGATGCAACCTTATGACATTTGTTATAGGGTTGCATTTTTATTTTGTCATAATAATCTACGAAGTGGTTTCCACCGTAACGCCTTCGCTTAATCATGTTTTGAATAATAATGTACAGTAATTTCCGCAGATGCTTGTTTCCTCGCTTATTGATTTTATCTTTGTAGAAGGTTTTTCCAGACTGGAAGCGACGTATATCGATTCCTGTGTATGCATTAAGTTGTTTGTGATTATCGAACCTTCGAATATCACCAATTTCAGCTATAAGACGTACAGCTGTATTTGCACCAATTCCTGGGATGCTGAGAAGTATGTCGAACTCAGCTAAAGACGCTGCTAAGGATACCATCTTAGCAATACACTCTTCTTTCTGCAGAAGCAGCTCTTGGTAGCGGTTAGCGTATGATCTAGCCTGGTCGCAACGTACGTCCTCCTTAGAGACTGCTGGGTAAGATTGTATGGCTGCGTCAAGTAATTCGATGGCTTTCTTCTCCGCTATCGCAGCTGACATTCGTTTCTCTGTATTTGCAAGTATTCGATTTTTGATAACTGTCTTAGAATAGTTAAGGATGAGATCTGGATGGGGATATAGCTGAATAACGTTTAAGAACAATTCAGACTTACTTTTAAATACTTGTTCCATTTCTGGAAAGGTTTCTTGAATGACTTTATGAAGTCGGTTGCGTATTACACTTAGTTCATCATCCAATTCGCCGTAGTGTCTGGATAATCCCTTTAGTTGGCGGTAAACATCATTCTCGGCGGTATGAATTCTTCTCTCATTTGAAAAATGGGTAATGGCCAGTTTATGTGCGTCACTCCGGTCTGTCTTGTGAATACGAAGAGAATCACATTGGATCTTCGATTCTAATGGATTAAGTAGACAGTAGGAGTAGCCATTTTCCTGCATGAAGCGTTCTAGTTGTCTTGAATAGACTCCAGTTGCTTCAAAAACGATATGCGGTTGCTTTCCATAACCAATGTTGATGTCTTCAATTATTTTTTTCAAATCGAGAAATTCAAAGCGAGTATGCTTTATTTCTTTTTCAAATTCACAGGTTTTATTTGGATTGTAAACAACCATAAAGCTTTTCCCCATGCTGATATCGAATGCAATGACGTGTTTCATTTTCTCCCTCCTCAGTTGTTTTGAAGCTTCACCGCGACCTTATCGATTCCCATTTCTTATACACGATCTCAAAGGATCCAACATACTTAAACCTGATTCAAATAAGGGTGGTGAAGTAGGTCGGTTTTCTACACGGATTCAAGACCCCAAAAAAGACACGACCTTTTCTTCACCTCTACTATATAAAAAATAGTAGTGCGAACCAATGCCTTGGTCTGCACTACTGATCTTAGTATGTTTTCTACGACAGCAAGATTAACATACAACTCTATATAGGAGCATGATATGTTGCTTTTCATTTTCTTTTGAGGTTTAAAAAAATAGGGATTAAACAATATAACATTGAGAAACATTGGAATGAGAATAAAGAATGGCTTCAAGCGGACACAGGAGTCGCTATTGAGGTGAAATCATAGATAAAACGTAGTTAAGCGGACACAGAAGCCGCTATTGAGTGATATAGCAGTCCCAAAACCCTGTTTTGAACGAAATAGCGGATCTCCTGTCCGCCACTATACGAAAATCAGTCAAAAGTTCACAAATAGCGGATTGTATGTCCGAATGGGTCCTCCGGTATGTACATATTCATAGCTTCATCTAATCGACAGACGACTTTCCCTGCATATGCGGTACATGTCTGATAGTTAGTCAAGCTGTGGCTCTTTTTTTTATTGACAATCCGATCTATTAAAGATATGGTATTAGCACACTAGTTCAATAGTTCACCGATTCGCTGTATGAAGGAGGTTAAGACGGTGCAGCTTAATTTTAATAGCTCTAAGCCTATTTATTTGCAGATGGTTGATGAAGTTAAGAAGTCATTAGCAAGAGGCGAGCTCACGCCAGGTGATAAGATTCCTTCGCATAAGGAGCAAGCCCAGATATCGAAGGTGAATCCCAATACGGTGCAGAGGGCGTATCAGGAGATGGAACGAGAGGGGCTGACGGAGACGTTGCGGGGACAGGGAACCTTTATTAGCAATGATATGGAGCTGCTTGCTCGTATTCGTTCGGAGATGGTGCTTACGGCTACACTAGCATATATAGAGGAAATGCGCGGGTTGGGTGTTGGGCCAGAAGAGACGAAGGAAATTCTGCAAACACAATTATTCATAGATCGTGAGGAGGGGTAGACTGTGTCCATCTTGGAGGAACCGATGATGATCGAATTAAAGGGAGTTAGTAAACGATATTTATTAAAGCAAGCATTAACCGACATCGATCTTCAGATTAAGAAAGGCAGCATCGTGGGCTTGCTAGGTCCTAATGGCAGTGGCAAATCAACATTGCTCAAGATGGCAGCGGGTTTGATTTATCCATCCTCAGGCACAATTCGTGTTCATGGTAGGGAGCCTGATGTACATAACAAGAATCAGGTCGCCTATTTGCCTGAAATTGATCATTTGTATGGCTGGATGACGGTTACAGAAACGTTAAGATTTATATCTAGCTTCTACAGTGATTGGCAAGCGGATAAAGCAGCTGAGATGCTGGTGACAATGGATTTGGACGGAAGTCAGAAGGTGAAGAATCTTTCAAAGGGCATGCGGGCTCGACTGAAATTGATTGCTGCGTTATCAAGAAATGTACCACTTGTTCTACTAGATGAGCCGTTCTCAGGGATCGATCCACCATCCCGCTCGAAAATTATTCGCTCCATTATCAATGAATATGAATCCGGCGAGCAGACGATTGTACTATCCACTCACTCTGTGAATGAGTCGGAGCCGATGTTTGACGATGTAATCTTCTTGCATAACGGACGAGTGAAAATATATGATTCAGCAGAAAATCTTCGGTCAGCATATGGATGCTCGCTGGAGAACATATGGGAGAAGGTGTATACGTAGATGGGATTCCGCCAATTATTTATCAAGGAATTTAAGAGTATTGTACCCTTATATATGATCATTTCCATGCTGGTTGTCCTGTGGCACTTATTTATCCTCTACAAGAGTAATATCTGGAATAGTGATGTCATCTCCCTTACTTCGCTAATGCTACCACTATTTCTATTAGCTATAGCTGTAATGGGTACGTGTTATTACCAGCTGCATACGGAATGGAAATCGAATACGATCTTCCTACTTCTATCCTTGCCACTTCGAGGTTGGAAGGTGTTAACTGCAAAGCTGGCGGCTGTTATATCTCTACTTCTTATCACTTGTTTATGTATTGTGACTAGCTTCAGCATCATCTTATTACCTACTCAACTGGATGATTTGAGAGTCAATGTGGACGTAGCGGAAGGACTACCTACACTTCTTAATATTACATTAAACGGCTTTTGGATGTGTCTGTTGGGGACGATCTTCATGCTGATTGTGACGCAATTTGCCTTTCTGGCTGGTCAGCTTGTCGCAAAGCTTAAGTGGTTGGTGATGTTTAGTGCGTTTCTAGGTACAATATGGATCGTTCTTCGCTTAACGCCGCCATTATCGAATCTACTGCATTGGACACCTGATATTTACGTGGGAGGTAGGGATAGTGATGTTCTGTTCCTACATTCTGGCTCATTTATCATATTGTTGTTAGTTAGTGCAGGGATTCTGTGGCTAAGCGGTTATATTTTCGAAAAAGAAGTGGAGGTGTGAGGATGACTTTCCGTAAAAAAAGAAAAGTAATTCTAGCCTCTGTTATCCTATTGCTGATTCTGTTGATTCTAGATATCTGGTTCTATAGGGAGGAAGTGGTTGAAGAATTCGGTGAACAATTTGTTAATGAACAGAGGACAGATGAGTATGATGAAGCACATAAGGCTTTAACGAGGACGATTCAGAAGCAGCTGGAGATCGAGCGGGCGAATGTGAATGAGCTGTCTCTAATCAATACAAGAGGAGATATCGCTGTTGCGCGTGCAGATGGGAATACCATTCGGTTGGAATATGCAGTTACCCATACTGACAATAGAGGGTCTGAGCGGAAATTAGATGAAGTCATCGTAGAGCAGATAATGAACAATGGAAGGTTATCTTTGATCTCCTCACTTGAGAGTAAACGGATGAATAGCTCTTCGATATCCATCGATTATGTGCTGTTCGTACCTGATGGTATGAAATTATGGATTGAGAGTAAGAATGGGTCCGTTCTGATTGATGGAACAAAAGGGGATATTGATGTCAAATCATACAGTGGATTAATGGAAATTGTTAATGTGGAAGGGAATCTGAAGGTGAATAAAACGTATCATCAGCTATTCGTGTCAGATATCAAAGGCAACATCGAACTGGAAACCCAGTCTAGTGATACAGATATTGAGCATATAGAAGGTGAAATTATAATCAACAGCGAGCAGGGGGATCATTTCATAATTGGAATTTCAGGTGGCGTTATAGCTACGTCTTATTATGGCACTGTTCACCTGCGGGATATCGGAGGATCTGTAGAGGTGAAAAGTGAGCATTCCGAAGTCCAATTGGCCCATATCCGGAATGATATTCAAGTCGAAGCTAAATCAGAGGATATAAGCTTGATTCTCTCCGAATCAGAAGGCTATGCAATAGATGCTAAGGTAACCTACGGTTCTATTCGAACACATTTACCATTCCCGATCGAAGAAATAAGCAAGACCGATAAGGCTCATATGAGCGGAGTTATTGGGAGTGGAGCCTGGCAGGTGAATCTGGCTATTAGTCAAGCCCGTCTGACTATACATGAAAGCAAATAATGTTCAACAAATGATAAGGGAGGCCTATTCTACTCATGAGCAACGAACCCATCGTCAGTCTTCGCCATGTAACCAAACAAATTGGGCGTACAACGATCATCGATAATCTCACATTCGACGTGCCGAAAGGGGAAATCTTCGGGTTTCTTGGTCCGAATGGGGCCGGTAAGACAACAACGATTCGAATGATGGTTGGTTTAATGTCGATAACCAAAGGTGAAATATGGATTAAGGGAAAGAATATCAAGACTGAGTTTGAGCAAGCCATCCGCCATGTTGGTGCCATTGTAGAAAATCCAGAGATGTACAAGTATCTAAGTGGTTATCTCAATCTGGTTCATTACTCGCGTATGATACCGGGTATAACGAAGCATCGGATCGATGAAGTGATTAAACTAGTTAAGCTAGAAAACCGTATTCACGATAAGGTAAGTAAGTACTCATTGGGTATGCGTCAACGCTTGGGTGTCGCTCAGGCGCTACTGCATAAACCGTCGTTGCTCATTCTGGATGAGCCGACGAATGGCCTTGATCCTGCAGGTATTCGCGAGCTCCGCGATTATCTACGCTATCTGACCAAGGAAGAAGGAATCACCGTCATCGTCTCCAGTCACCTGTTATCCGAGATGGAGCTGATGTGTGACCGGGTAGCTATCATTCAGCAGGGCAAGCTAGTCGACGTTAAGCTCATTCAGGATTTCATTGGTTCGAACGAGATGGCGCAGACCTACTTAATCGAGGCTTCGCCTATTGATGAAGCCCTATTAGCGATTAAGGAAATATACGGTGTTGGAGAAGTGAAGGCTGTATCCGAAGGCTTGGAGATCATCGCTGAACGTGAACAGATACCAGGAATCGTAGCTCATCTTGTACAGGCGGATATCCATATCTATGGAGTCCGTGTGCTTCGCCAATCATTAGAGGATCGATTCTTGGAAATGACGGGGAGTGAGCAAATTGGTTAATTTAATTCTGAATGAGAATATGAAAATTTATCGTCGCTGGCGAACTTGGGTGTTGATTGGGTTATTGATTGGTATCGTATGCACGGGTAGTCTATTAGAATGGTACTACGATAACAAGGAAGCACAAACAACGAATGGTGTATGGCAGGATCAGGTGACAGAGCAGATGCTGGGCCAGAAGAAGGAGCTGAGCAACCCGGATATTCATGAGGGGACAAGGAGATATCTGGAAAATCAAGTTGCCATTCATGAATACCGCCTTGCGCATAATATTCGACCGGAATCCGATACGATGTGGGATGGGATTAATGGCTCTTCAGAGCTGATTGTATTGATCACACTGATTGTCGTTATTATAGCAGGGGACAGCTTAGCCAGCGAATTCTCTACAGGCACGATCAAGCTATTACTGATCCGACCGGCCAGCCGGCTTAAGATACTTGTATCCAAGTATATAACCGTCATTATTTTCGGTTTACTTCTAGTGGTCCTGCTCTTCATAACCTCAGTTCTATTAAACGGTCTGCTCTATCAATTCGAGCATTTGAACATACCNNGTGTATCCACAATTATGTTCGTTACGATGGCCTTTATGATTTCTGCTGCATTCCGTAGCAGCTCGATGGCTATTGGTTTCTCCATCTTCGCATTGTTTGCAGGCTTTATCTCCTTAGATCTAGTACATCGATACGCGTGGAGCAAATATGTATTGTTCGCCAATATAGATTTAACACAGCATCTTAGCGGACGGCCGTTCCATGATGGCATGACAATGACATTCTCCGTTACCGTTCTTGCGGTTTACTATATCCTCTTTAGTCTGGTTGCTTGGCTTATGTTTACGAAGAGGGACGTGGCTGCATAATTCAAGCGAGTATAATTTAAGCTGTAAGAGGGCCGCTCTAAGAGTGAAAATCACTCAAGAGCAGCTTCAGTAAACAATAATGAATAGGAGTGTCAGTAATCTATTAGAGCATGAAGTGATCACAGCTTAAATCGATAGCCGGCACCCCAGATGGTTTCAATGTATTGGGGATTGGAGGAGTCTAGCTCAATCTTCTCCCGAAGCTTGCGGATGTGCACGGTTACGGTGCTGTTGTCACCGAACGCCTCTTGCCCCCAGATGCTGTCGAACAGCTGGTCTTTACTGAATACACGGTTTGGATGCTGGGCGAGATAAGCGAGTAGATCAAATTCTTTGGTTGTAAAAGGAATTTCTTCACCATTCACATGTACCCTACGGGAGGTTTTGTCAATAAACAGTCCGCGTATCCGTATTTCCTCATTCTTCTGAGCTTGATTTCCTGTAAATCGCACATACCTAGCCAAGTGGGCCTTCACTCTAGCGACCATCTCTCCTGGGCTGAAGGGTTTGGTCATATAATCGTCAGCGCCTAAGCCTAAGCCGCGGACCTTATCAATCTCCTCCTTCTTGGCAGAGATCATAATAATGGGGGTGTCCTTCGCGCTTCTGATCTTACGGCATATCTCGAAGCCATCCACCTTAGGCAGCATTAAATCGAGAACAATTAGATCGTAGTCCTCGTTTAATGCACGGCTTAAGCCGACATCTCCACTATGCTCTATATCCACATCATACCCATGGATCTCCAGATAATCTCGCTCTAATTCGGCGATGCTTGCTTCATCCTCGATGATTAATATTCTGGACATGATGATTGCTCCATCCATAATTAAATTTCACTTTCCTGCGAAGTATTCTGTGCCTTCTTCAGTGTAAAGAAGATGCTAGTTCCCTCACCAAGCTGGCTAGTAGCACGTACTTCTCCACCATGGCCCTCGATGATTTGTTTGGCAATGGCAAGCCCGAGCCCGCTGCCACCGGTAGCTGTGTTGCGAGATTGTTCCGTACGATAGAATCGCTCGAAGATGCTTGATAATGCGTCCTCCGTGACACCTTGCCCATTATCCTCGATTTGAACCAATATCCAGTCCGTTTGCTCGATAAGACGAATCGTAATGAAGCCCTCTGATTTATCCATATACTTGGCTGAATTCTCCAGGATATTGAGTAATACCCGCTTAAGCTTCTCTCTATCGATAGCTGTATACATGGGCGTACTCACTGTAGGTAGGAGCTCAAGCGAAATATGCTGTTTGTTCAAGTCGAATTGGACCTCTTCCACACAATCCTGCAGAAAGCTATAGATATCCGTATGCTCGAAGTGAAAGGGGACATTGTGCAAATCAAGCTTTGAGTAGAGAAATAGCTCATCGATTAATCGGTCCATATCTGTGGCCTTAGCGTAGATGGTCTTCACATACTTGTCAAGCTTCTCTGGCGTGTCAGCGACCCCATCCATAATGCCCTCGACGTACCCTTTTATATTCGTAATCGGGGTTTTCAAATCATGTGAGACATTAGAGATCAGCTCCTTACGGTTCTCCTCATATTGGAGCTGTACGAGCACCGATTGCTTCAGTCTACCTCTCATCTCCTCGAAGGAGCGGGACAAGTCGCCAATTTCATCCTTGGATTCTGAGATGACCGCATAGTCCAAATTCCCTTCCTTAATCTGTTCAGTTGCCTTCTGTAGAGCCTTCAAGGGACGTACAATACTGCGTGATACGAAGTAAGTTAATAAACCATTCGTAACGACTAGAATGATCAATAGCGCAGCAATTAATGTGTAAAGGTATTTGCCTGCGAATTTTCCAAAGGGGCTTGCGTTAGTAATGAAGAACACACTGCCATCGCTGTGATCCGAGAACTTAAATTGATACTTATCGGATAGGAAGAAAGGCACAGTAAAGTTGGCCTGTTCACCCTCTATTCGCACGGAATAATGTGCAGAGATCCCTCTGACATAGTCAGAGCCGCTTATATTAGGAGATGCGTAGATGATATCATCATTCTTCTGTACAACCATACCCATATTAATGTCCTGTAGCTGGGGGTTCCATATCTGAAGAAATTCAGGGTCTGTCAGAGATTCGGGGTTCTTCACCGCTTGCTGCTTGATATCATCAAGGATCTCCTTCTGCTTCTGAATGATCGTTGTGAAGGGGTTGCCCTCGCGGATATCGATCTTATATAAGCCCTTGATATCGCCAATCAGAGAAACCAAGACGAACACTACGGCAAGGGTGAGCAGGATTAAGGGAACCAAGAGCATAGCAATGTAGGATAGCAATAGACGATTCCGAATAGACATAGTGTACTCTCCTTCACCTTCTAACAGTAGCTGCTAATATTCCTTACGGTCAAACAAGTAAAAACCTACTGTAAACATCAATATACTACATGCAGTCAGAAACATGAAGATGCTTGTGATTTTCCCGCCTGCAAAAGAGCTGTTTAACCAGAGTAAATGCCAATCGGTGTAAGAGGTTAATGAATACAGAGAAACCCCTGGTAGGAAGAATGAGGTCACATATGCAGCTAGATAAATTAGGATACATAGGACAAGTACAGTGCTGGCGCTTCGGAATAGCTGAGCGGCAATGATCGCAAAAGCACTAATAGCAATGAATGGAATCGCAGCTACACTATAGGAAATCACAGCGTCGAGCATACCTTCTAATGTATCTCCTCTGGAATTGAAGAAGAATCCTGAGCTGATGGAGGCGATTCCGGCCACTGCCAGGTATAGAACAATATGCAGCAATAGCGTAATATGCTTGGAAGCATAAACCTTAAAGCGGGTAATTGGCCGAAGTAAGGTGATTTTCATTGTCCGTGAGGATATCTCACCAGCGAACATGTCTGCTGCTGCCATGAATACGAATAAGGGCAGTAGAAAGCTAGTGAATATACCAAGAATTAATATGGGAAAGTCCGCCGTAGACACTGAGGATAAGCCAAGATTTTGTTGGAAGTTAGCCAGGATAATAGCAGCGCCGACAGGGAGAAGGGCGGATAGAAGCACAAACCATATTGTCTTCTTCTTCAGAAGCTGCCGTTCTGTTTCATTCATAATCGTTGCAATCAGGCTAGACATGAACATTCTCCCTCTTCTCTTGTTCGATTTGGCTCAGAAAATATTGTTCAAGTGAGCCACCAGGCGTATCTAGTATATCGCTCACTACGGCTTCATTAATTAATTTACCTTGGTAGATAATACCTAGGCGGTTACACATGAGCTCCATCTCCCGAATCAGATGGCTTGAGATGAAGAAGGTTATCCCTTGCTCCCTCGACAGCTTAAGAATCGTCTCGCGAACATCAACCATNNCTCAATATCCAAGCCGTTAGTCGGCTCATCGAGAATAACCAGCTGAGGATTGGAGAGAATGGCAGAGGCCATTCCTAGCCTCTGTTTCATTCCCAAGGAATATTGTCTAACCTTCTCGTTCCGATAGGGCAATAATCCAACAAGATCAAGCACTTCTTCTATTCGATTCTTGGGCAGCTCGGGGTAGAATCTTGCGAGCTGTGCTAGATTCTTATATCCGCTCATATATTCATAAGCATCGGCGGTTTCTATCAAGCTACCGACCTTCGCTATGGCTTGCTCATAATGGGTACTTACATCATAGCCGAACAGGTTCACCTTACCGT
>DFXU01000035.1 GCA_002383285.1 Caryophanales bacterium UBA4100 | reverse complement strand
TAAGAAGAACTTTCCAACTGACGAGGAATGGAATGCGACATTGGTACAAAGAGGTACTACAGAAGAGAAATTGCGGGTCGAGCTTGTGAAAGAGATTCAATTACGCAAATTACTCGAGCCTCAAACTCCAGTTACTGAAGAAGAAATTAATACATTCTATACTGAAAATTTAGAAGCTATGTCAACAGAAGAAAAAGTTCCAACACTTGATGAGATGAAGGAAGAAATTCGTTATCAGCTTGTATATCAGAAATTGTCTGAAGTGTTCCCAACTTGGATTGAAGAAATTAAAGCAAAAGCTAAGATTGAGAATACTTTAGAAGTGAAATAAATCATAAAAATGACAACGTACCTAATACGTTGTCATTTTTATGCAGCTTCGACTAATAATCATAACATTGCTTATACAAATCAATAATCTCTTGAAGCGTAGGAACCTTCTGATTATTGGACGGGGAACCGCTATGTATAGCATCTAACGCCATCTTAGTCAGTGCCTGGTTGAATAGTTCAGCATCAATACCCCAGTCTCTTAGATTTGGGATGTTCATCTGTTTGCATAGCTGCTTTATCTCTATTAGCAATGTATCTGCAAGTTCATCATCTGTTTGTCCAGCTAGATGAGGCCATATGAATCGGCTGATCTCAGCTAATCGATCCTCAGCAGCAGGACGAGTAAATGCCAATACAGCACACAATAGCATTGCGTTTGAGATTCCATGAGGCACATGGAATAGAGCTCCCATTGGACGTGACATACCATGCACTAATGTCACTGAAGCATTCGAGAATGCAGCACCAGCCATCATCGAGGAGATAGCCATTTGTTCACGAGCAATGATATCATCACCGTTCTCGTAAGCAAGGGGTAAATAGCGGACAATACGAGCGATTGCATCTAAAGCAAATACATTAGTGAGGGGGTGTGATTTACGGGAAAGATAAGCTTCAATTGCATGGCACAGAGCATCCATTCCGGTAGCAGCGGTTACACCAGGTGGACACGATTGTGTTAGCAGGGGGTCTAAGAGTGCTACACGCGGTAACAGTTCTGGTTGGGCGATCATCATCTTCACATCATTCACTGTATCGATAATAACGGTTACCTTAGTGACCTCAGAGCCTGTACCTGCAGTAGTTGGAATAGCGATCAGGGGGAGTGGGGGATGAGAGAACTTATGCTCACCTTGATAATCGCCAATATAACCGACATTTGTCATCATGACAGCCACTGCTTTTGCTGTATCGATACAACTTCCACCACCAACAGCAATAACGAAGTCACATAGTTCTTGGTGACATTGCTTTAATGCTAGATCCACAAATTGGTCTGTAGGCTCAGATGGAACACCCGTGAATGTAGAATAAGCAACTGAAGACTCATTCAAGATTGCTTCACATTGTTGGATTATGCCTAAGTGAACCATAATAGGATCACTAACAATGAGAGCTTTGTTACCTAATCCATTGGCAATAAGTCCAAGTTGCGCAAGTACACCTTGACCATAGATCACTTGCTCTGGCAAATTTAATCGATAGCCCATATTCATCATAATTTCATCCTCATCTCTGTATACGTCGATTGGTGAGTTCCTTAATTGACAAAATGACAGGGTGCTGATAGCATAAAAAAGTAAATGTATGCTGTTGAAAGTAGGTAAATTCGTTGAAAAAAACAGAAATAAATAGCACCAAAATCGCAAAATTAGCTGGGGTATCACGCAGCACGGTTAGCAGAGTCATTAATGATTATCCGAATGTGCCTGAGAAGACCAAAGAGAAGGTCATGAAGCTAATTAAGCAACATAATTATTATCCGAATTTATCTGCACAAGTGTTAGCCGGCAAGCGAACTCGGACGATAGGATTATTCCTAATTGATTCTGGGCATGTATCAACGGATATGATTTCCAACCTATTGATTGCAAGGGTAATCGAGAGCGCTTCTCTCCTTGGATATTATGTGTTAACACATATTATTCGTAATACCGAGGATAAAGAAGCGATTAGGACTGTTAAAGAAAGTTTTTATCAGAAAAGAATTGACGGTGGAATATTCATTGGAGCTGCAAATTATGAACCCTTTCTCGAGCAATTGATTGCTGAAGGATTTATAATTGCAATTCTAGATCAGGATTTACCTGGTCATAATGAATCTAATCGAATCGTCATTAATTTCGATAATGAAACTGGTGCTGAACAAGCCATTGATTATCTGGTAAGCTTGAATCATAAGCGGATTGGAGTGATCACAGGAGACCTAGAGCGTTTCTCTGGACCTGCTAAATTTCAAGGTTATAAGCATGCAATGCAGAAGCATAAATTACAATTAGTTGATAATTGGGTTATATCTGGAGATTTCAATGAAGCTAGTGGTTATAAGGCCATTTACGATTTGGTTAGAATGAATGCCACAGATTTACCTACCGCGATATTCACAGCGAATGATAATGTTGCCTTTGGAGCGATTCGTGCACTGAATGAGCTCGGTATACGTGTGCCGGAGGATATATCCATTATTGGTTTTGATGATCATGTGCTAAGTGCACGATTTAAGCCAGCTCTTACAACCATTCATGTTGATTTCGAACAATTAATGCATAAATTGACAAGTGCATTAATCGATCGTATTGAGAAGGATACGAAGGTTTTCAAACAACTTATGGTTGGAACTTCACTTGTTATCAGAGATTCATGTCGTGAAATTTAATGCTTCACTTTATTGCGAACACGTGTTTATCTAAATAATAAACGAAAAATGCAGGAGGCTATCATGAATATATTAGTAACTGGAGCAAATCGAGGACTTGGGTTGGAGCTAACTACAGAAGCAGCCGCAAGAGGTCACCGAATATTAGCTGGAATACGCAGTCTAGAATCATCAAAGGAGAAAATCATTGAATTACAGCAACGTTACCCGAATCAGATCATCATAGTTCCACTTGATACCTCTGAGGAGCACTCAGTCACGTATGCAGCATCAGAAGTAGCTCAACGGGAAACACACATTGATGTGATAATTAATAGCGCTGCTATCTTATTAGGCAGGGAACAGAAGCTGGATGATCTCAGCTTTGAGGATATGGACAGCTCATTCCGAACGAATTTATACGGGCCAATGATGGTCATTAAACATTTTTTCCCATTATTGAAGAAAGGCACAAAGCAGAGTATTATTAATATTAGCTCTGAAGCTGGTAGCTTCTCGAATGCATATGGTGGGGATTATGCGTATGCATTAACGAAGAGTGCATTAAATATGTTCTCGGCTCAGCTTCACAAGCAATATACTCCACAAGGTTATCAAGTTTTCGCTGTACATCCAGGGTGGATAAGAACAGATATGGGTGGCGATAAGGCACCAGGAGATGCATCTGTTTCTGCTAAAGGTATTATTGACCTTATAGAACGTAAGGTACAAGTTAACGATGATGTAACCTTCATCGATTTCCGAGGGCAACCAATGCCGATCTAAACGAACTGATGGAGAAGGGGATTCATGAATGTCTCGTATAGGAGCCCATCTTAGAGTCATGCATAAGTTCGATTCAGCTTACGATTTGGCTGGTCTCTTAGGAATATATGCAGCATGTATCCCCGTAACCATTGTCCTTGGCTTAGGAATGCCGACTGGACTTGGCTTGACTATAGATATCACTGCGATTACTTTAATTGGTTTATTGCTTCTGCTTATATCGAATCTTATCATATCTGCATTGTTTGCTATTATCCCCATACGAATACCTCGACTATTATTAGGTGCATTCTTATCGTCGTTCACAGGTATATCAATTGCTATATGGCAATCGAATATCTCTTACTGGGGCGCTGCAATTTTAAGCTTTATACTCCTCATTGTTGGTTGCTCGGTAAGTACTTCAATTATCATTATAATTAAGAGGCTTCCAAGACGTATATTTCATACTTGCTATGTTGGTCTTTCCTTCATCTTACTGTCACTTGCTGTACTGTGGCTTTATAATGCAGCTTCTATTCTAGATGATCCAGACAATCAGGAACTATTGTCAGGCACGAATGTCAATGCGGAGACCTTGCAAGCTGTCAATCCCAGTAATAAGGGACCATATTCGTATCAGTACCTAACTTATGGAAGTGGATTGGATCTACATCGTGCAGAATTTGGTGATAACGTAGACATAGTTACAAGAACAGTTGACGGCTCTAACTTAATTAAGCGTTGGACAGCTATCCGTGAGCTCTTCTGGGGGTTTGATAAGACGGAGCTCCCTTTGAATGGGAGAGTATGGCTACCACAGGGAGAAGGACCATTCCCCCTTGTATTAATCTTACATGGAAATCACTTGATGGAAGATTTCTCTGATGAAGGATATGCATACTTAGGCGAATTGCTTGCAAGTAAGGGATATATCACTGTATCACTCGATGAGAATTTTATTAATTATTCAGTATGGTCTGGTGGTTTGAGTAACGACATGAAATTGAGGTCTTGGGTTATGCTTCAGCATATTGAAGAGATCAGAGAGCTCAATCACATGAAGAACAACCCGTTATCATCCAAGGTTGATATGAGTCATATTGCACTTATTGGTCATTCACGAGGTGGGCAGGCAGCAGTTCTTGCAGCAGAGAATCCGGAAATTCATGAGGCGGTTAAAGCGATCATTGCAATTGCTCCAACAGATCGAACAGTAGATAAGAAATATCTTAAGCTGAGCAATGTTAATTATATGGTGATTCAAGGATCACAGGATGCAGATGTTAGCTCATTTGCAGGTGATCGCCAATATGAGAGAACTACGATGTGGAATCGTGAGTATATGTTCAAGACTTCTTTATATATTGAAAGTGCGAATCACGGACAGTTTAATACTCATTGGGGCAGAATGGATTTATCGCTGCCAGCAGGATTGTTATTGAACAAACGGGATATTCTAGATGGAGAGAACCAGAGGAAAATTGCTCAAACCTATGTTGCTGCATTCTTAGAAACTACATTAAAGAATACCCGTACATATTTGCCTATGTTCAAGGATTATCGACTAGCTGCAAACTGGCTTCCCTCTACTTCGTATACCAACAGATTTGAGGCATCTGACTTCAAACAAATATCTGATTTTGAAGAAGACCATAATATTCAAACGACTACGATTAGGAATGGCACTATTGAAACTGAAAATTTAAAAGAATGGAAGGAAGCCACGGTAAACGATCGTCAGGAGATTTCCAAGCAAAATCGCAGTGTGCAATTGTCATGGACCGAGGAGCAAGGGGAATTCGAAATAAATTTACCATCACTTGGATGGTTGTCACAATTGACCTCTGAGTCTCAATTCTCTTTCTCAATTGCGAATATAACTGATGATGCAAGCTTGGATATTACAATTGAGCTGATGACAGAGGATGGGGAGGTTATAGATAATGCAATTAGTGAATTCCAACCTATTCAGCCACCCATTCACACACAGTTTACGAAAGAACCGTTTCTTGATATTGCAGTTAGGGAAGGAAGGTACGGGGCATCTACTGAGCCTGTATTCCAAACTTATATGATACCATTAAAGGAAATATCTGAGGAGAACCCTACTTTTAATTATCAATCTATTTCGACTATTCGATTTATCTTTTCTCAACAACGAGAAGGTAGTATTCTGTTGGACGATATTGGCTTTTATTAGCATATTCCTCAACTTGTAACATAGAATAGCTTGAATTCATAAAGTGTAATCCAAGAATAGAAAGCTATGTTATAATCAGGTAGAGTATAACTTGTATAGAAGAGGAGATGATTGGAATGAGCAAATTAACCACAGAACAAATGGCAGTGTATATGAACAAGCTACCCCAATGGAAATTTGAGAATAATACGCTCACGAAAGTATTTCAGAGAAAAGATTTTAAGGATTCCATTTCCTTTGTGAATTCCATTGCCGAAATGGCAGAGAAGCTCAATCATCATCCTGAATTACACATCCAATATGCTCGTGTAACTGTTCTTCTGATTACTCATGACAAGAATGGCGTTACAGGCAAAGATTTCTTACTAGCACAGCAAATTGAATCACTCATAGTAAAGTAAAAAAAGAAAAGAAGCAGCAAAAGCAGAAACATATGCCTTTGTTGCTTCTTCTCTCATACCAGATGAATCAGATGTGTGACCTGTGGAACAGAAGATACCTTTAGAATATGATTGTCTGCATCATATTCTATCTTACCAGACCCAATCGAAAGATTGGGCAGATTACCTAGACCATAGAAGATATCATCTGCAAGCGTACGTACGCACTCCTTTTGCTCATCTTGATCCATCAGGCCCCATTCCTCCTGACTCATCTCGAACAAATCATAACAATCATGTATCGAGATAATCGCTTTCGTCATCTCCTCCACAATATCTTCATATTCTCGCTTAAACTTCACACCCATATAGACACACCTTTCACATTTCTTATGCTCATCATATCAGTTTCGAACGCTTCAATCCAGAACAGAAGTATAGTTAGTTGTTAGTTGTGTTGTGAATTCACCATCGGAGCTTTCATGGAATGGAAGGGCAATATAGTCGCTGCGATCATTAGCACGATGAATGCAATAAGATAGGGTGATACATAATCTCGAAGCTGCCCTGCAAGCATAGGACCTAGAAAAGCACCTACTGAAAATGCAATAGATAGTAATGAGAATGTTCTTCCATATCGAGACCCAGAGCTTAATTGAATTAACAGAGAGGATAGGGCTGGGAAGATAATTCCCTTGGCCATTCCGACGAGTAGCAGCATCATATAGAGTGGAGCAGGAACCTCAATGGTCAGTGCGAAGAATGATAGGGCCAGAATAATGGCACCAGAAAGTGTACGAATATATGGAGAGTAACGGTTGAGAAATAGCATACTCAGCGTGATTAAGGCTCCAAGGCTTATTACGGAGAATAATAAACCGGTTTTCATGATTGCATTGTTTGTTGTGGCCATAAGAGGTAATTCGAAGAATAGAATTCCTTGTGAGCAGGACATTGCTACAGGAAGAGCGAATACAATCCATGAGACTGAACCAGAGTTGTTAATTATAGATTTTATTGCATTATGGTCCGTGGAGATATCTTCCTTGTTCTCAGTCTCTACAGTATCCGTAATGAAGAACAATGCGCATATGGCAGTTACTATTAGCACCCAGCCAAGTATGTTAAAGGCTAATGCAAAGCCAATCTGCGCAACCAATAATGCACCTGCAGCAGGAGAGATAACAGATGCTAATGTGTGTACTAAGCCATTGCCCGCCATTAATTTCCCTTGCTGTCGCTGGTTCTTACCAATTCGAGCTAAGAGCGCCATACAAGCAGGAGATAAGAATGCAAGGACAAAGCCACTAACCGAACGAAGAACTAACAGCTGCCAGGGATTCGTAACATGAGACTGAAGTAAGAGAATACATCCTGCTAATAGTAAACTTAATACAATGAAAATACGGCTGCCTAATCGATCTACACTAAAGCCTGCAATCAGATTTCCGGGTAGATGAGTAATTGAATACATGCCCATTATCAGACCAATAAAGGATGGGGTTGCTCCAAGTGATACAGCAAATGGAGTAAGAATCGGATATTGCGCGTGAAGATCGAAGAATGCTACAAACAGGAAAAAGTACAGCCACAATGCGGTTTTCAACCCGAATCTCCCCTTTGCTCCAATAGGATACGCTATATTCTAGTTGTACGTAACAGAGGGACGGGTTATGTCTAATATAGATTAAGTTGTTAGTTCGACAACATGAAGAAAGGGAGAAGTGTAATGAGAATGATTACAGTAGAGCATTTAATTAAACGTTTTGGATTAGAAATACTAGCTGGATCTTCGTACACAGGCCGTAATCTTATTAAATCAAGAGTCCATCGACCTGGGTTAGAGTTTGTTGGATATTTCGATTTTTTTCCTATGGAACAAATCCAAATTCTAGGAAAGAAAGAAATCAATTATTTACATTCGCTGAGTGAAGAGGAGCGGAATCTTCGAATTGGTAATGTGGTCAAATATCATCCTCCGTGCTTTATCGTGACATCCAATCAGGAGGGACTTAAATACTTAAGGAAATATTGTGAGGAGGAACAAATTCCATTATTGCGCACATCTGTTGCAACAACCAAATTCTTAGACTTGGTAGATGCATTCTTGGGTAAGGCTCTGGCGCCTGAAATTACCATACATGGGGTTTGTGTTAATGTCTCGGGTATCGGGGTTATTATTCGTGGGAAATCAGGTGTAGGTAAGAGTGAAACCGCTCACACATTAATACAGCGTGGTCATCGGCTTGTTGCAGATGATGTCATTGTGCTAAAGAAGATCAATCCAGAAACCATTCTTGCTACTCATGATGAGAAGACGAAAGAATTCATTGCTCTAAGAAGTGTTGGTTTGATTAATGTTTCACGGCTTTATGGCAGAAGCGCCTTCCAGGACGAAACTCGTTTAGTGCTAGATATCGAGCTTACGAAGTGGCAGGATCAGGCATTGAACAATGATTTGGAGCTTGAGCCTAAATTCGTCAATTATTTGGAAGTGCCTATACCACACATTGAAATCCAGCTTCAACCTGGTCGGGATGTCGCTGGATTAATAGAGGCGGCTGCTAACAATTGGTATTTGCGTCAGCAGGGCTATAGTGCTATGGAAGATTTTATGCAACGCTTGCAATCTCATACAGAGTAATTACTTATGTAGAAATTCAGATATACAATTATTTGAATTTCTTTCTTTTTTTATTCAATATACTAAATGTAATGATCGCTGCAATGACCATAGAGAGGAAGCCTATATTCCCAGCTGTCTCCTCGGAGCTACCAAGAACACGACATATATTGGTAACGAATATGTTCGTAAGATAGGCAATAGCCAGAATCCATAAAGGTCGAATGAAGTTATATCTACGCATAATAAACCCTCCTAATTGTTCATACTAATCAGTGTAACCTAACTCACTCCTATACTCAAGGTAACTTACTAACTATGGTTTGAGCTCTTGTTCATAGAGAATATGTTCATTATACTAGAATTTAACACGTGTTCAATAATTAACTTTAGGGAGTGTTGAGGTTTATGAAGGTATTATTTATTGGTGGAACGGGTCTAATTAGTGAAGCTGTATCGAAGCTAGTGGTAGAAAAGGGTATTGAGCTTTATCTATTTAATAGAGGTCAACGAACAGACGCTATTCCACAAGGCGCGCATGTCATTACCGGTGACATTCGAGATGTAATAACAACGAAGGAAACATTAAAGGATTATCAATTTGATGTTGTAGTGGATTGGGTAGCATATACGCCAGAGCAAGTGAAGGTGGATTTGGATATATTCCAGGGAAAGACGAAACAATATATATTCATAAGCTCAGCATCCGCATATCAGAAGCCACCTACACACTACATAATTACAGAATCCACACCGCTATATAACCCATTCTGGCAGTATTCACGGGATAAGATTGCTTGTGAAGAATTGTTAATGGATGCTTACCGAAATAGTGATTTTCCAATCACGATCATCAGACCGTCCTTCACATATGGGAACAAGATGATTCCAGCAGCTATGAACAGCTGGCAGAACCCATGGTCGTTAGTTGATCGAATGCGCAAGGGGAAGAAGATCATTGTTCATGGAGATGGAGCATCGATATGGACGATGACGCATAATACTGATTTTGCCAAAGGCTTTGTTGGTTTATTGGATAATCCATTAGCGATCGGGAATGCCTTCCATATTACGTCTGATGAAGTATTAACTTGGAATCAAATATATCAATTTATTGGTCGAGCAGCCGGAGTAGAGCCAAATCTGATTCATATCCCTTCCGATTTTATTATTGCTAAATCGCCAGAGGATGAGGGCGGTCTACTGGGTGACAAAGCGGTAAGTGGTGTATTCGACAATAGTAAGATCAAGAGGTTCGTACCGGATTATGTCGCTACTGTCCCGTTCTCTGCTGGTATGAAGCAGACGATAGCTTGGTTTGAGGCTAATCCACACAAGTGTATGATTGATGAGGGATGGAACTCACAGATGGATGGTATTATAGCAGCATATGAAAAAGGCTTAGCATAGAAGGTTAAATAAGGTATATTGGAGGAAGGTGAACATGAATCAATAACAGGAGGTCATCGAAGTGGCGCAGCTCTATTATAAGTATGGAACAATGAATAGTGGTAAATCTTTCGAAATCATAAAGGTAGCGCATAATTATGAGGAACAAGAGAAGCCAGTTATTATCTTCTCTCCAGCGATAGATACTAGAAGTGCTGTAAAGGAAATCGGGTCTCGTGTTGGTATGACGAGACCTGCAATTCCTGTAGACGAACACACAAATTTGTATGAGAGTGTGATATCTCTACAATCCATCTCGCATAAGAAACGGATATACTGCATTCTAATTGATGAAGCACAATTCCTGAAGCGGCAGCAAGTATTAGAGCTTACACAGATTGTTGATGAACTGAATATTCCAGTTATGGCATTCGGTCTGAAAAATGACTTTCAGAATAAATTATTCGAAGGAAGCTACAATTTACTTATCTATGCTGACAAGATCGAAGAAATCAAAACCATCTGCTGGTATTGTGATCGCAAAGCAACGATGGTTATTCGGTTTAGTGAGGGTGCTCCCGTCAATGAAGGTGTACAAATTCAGATAGGTGGCAATGACGAATATAAGCCTGTGTGCCGACGATGTTACCATGCGGCATTTGTTTGAGCTGTAAACTTGTAACCGAGGAAATTATCTGCTATACTTATGTAAGTAGATATAAATAAGTTATTAATATGCCTATTTAAAAAGGAGCTGGATTAACGATGTATGAAATAGCAATAATCGGAGCAGGACCAACAGGTGCAAGCGCGGCACTATTCGCAGCCAAATCAGGTAAAAAAACACTAATGCTAGATAGTAATCAAAGCGTTACTAAACGAGCTTGGCTAGAAAACCATTATGGTGTAATGGAGATAACTGGACCTGATCTTGTTGATATTGGTAAGAAGCAAGCAGAAAAGTTTGGTACAACAATTGTTGAGGCATCAGTGAAGAACATTGTTAAAGAGGATCATGGCTTTGTAATTTCTACAGAAGATAATCAATATGAAGCACAGCAAGTCATTATTGCAACCGGATTATTCGCAGACCTTGCGGAGACTATAGGACTAGAGATTAAACCAGGTACAGAACCAAGAATCAAAACAATTATAGCTGTTGATAATGCTGGGAAAACCTCAATACCAGGTATATGGGCAGCAGGAACAATAGCAGGAGCAAGCATGCATACGATCATAACCGCAGGTGATGGTGCAAGGGTTGCGATTAATATCATTAGCGAGTTGAATGGCGAGAGATATGTAGATCATGATGTCATGAAGTAATTAATTCAATATGAAATGGCGGGTAGATGATATGAAACCCCAAGCATTAAAAGGGCAGCATCATGTGTCTGCCATCACGAATAATGGCAAGCTTAATTATCAGTTTTATACGAGGGTACTCGGTCTTCGACTTGTGAAGAAAACTGTGAATCAGGATGATACCTCTGTTTACCATCTATTCTATGCTGATGAGAAGGGTAACCCAGGTACGGATTTAACCTTCTTCGAATTTCCTACTGCTGGACCTACGCAGTTTGGAACAAATAGTATATCAACAACCTCATTACGAGTGCCGAATGATAAATCCATACAATATTGGAAGCAACGATTTGAGCAGCTAGGTGTGGACCATGATGACATCTCACTTGATACAGGTCGATCGGTAATAGCATTCCGCGATGAGGAAGGTCAAAGGCTGGCACTTGTATCTGACGAGCATAATGTAGGTGTAGCCGGCGGCAAACCTTGGGAGAAGAGTCCAGTACCAATCGAGCATGCAATTGTTGGCTTGGGTCCTGTTACATTGACTGTATCTCGTTCAGAGCTGACGGCTAGAGTACTTACAGAAGTCATGGGCTACCGTGAGAAGATCGGCTTTCCTTCAAATCATTCAGGTCAAAGTCCAATCCGGATTTTTGAAACAGGTGAAGGTGGAACTGGTGCTGAGATTCATCTTGTAGAACGCAAGGATCTTCCACGTGAGCGGCAGGGAAGCGGAAGCGTCCATCACGTAGCGTTCCGAGTGGAGAACGAGGATGAGCTTAATAAATGGGTGAGCCACATCACTGAGAGTGGATTGCCGAATTCAGGATTTGTTGAACGTTATTACTTCCGCTCCTTATACTTTAGGGAGCCTAATGGTATCCTATTCGAGCTTGCTACAGATGGACCTGGCTTTATGGGCGATGAGGAATTCGAGCATCTAGGTGAGAAGCTAGCATTACCTCCGTTTCTAGAGGGCAGACGAGCCTCGATTGAAGCAGGACTTGAGCCCTTAGAAACCAAGTAAACATGCACTAATGTATTAGAAGTGAATATTTAGCGTAACTATCATAAACTTTTGAGGAGTCCATATGAAACACATATTCATTCAAGGACAATCGAAGAGTGCTCCAACCTTACTTCTACTTCATGGTACGGGGGGGAATGAGCACGATTTATTGCCTTTAGCAGAAATCATAGCCCCTCAAGCATCAGTACTTGGGGTAAAAGGTAACGTTCTTGAGAATGGCATGCCACGTTTCTTCCGCAGGTTAGCAGAGGGTGTATTCGACGAGGAAGACCTGATTATACGAACTCAGGAATTACGTGGATTCATAACCGAATGCGCTCAACAATATGGATTTGATCGGAATCGAGTTGTAGCAATTGGATATTCGAATGGCGCTAATATGGCTGCAAGCTTATTATTTCATCATCTCCATTCTTTGGCTGGAGCTATATTATTCCATGCCATGACACCTCGCTCTGGTGTAACTCTACCAGACTTAAGCGGTGTCCCTATCTTCATCGGGGCTGGTATGCGAGATTCTCTCATTCATCCTTCCCAAACGAAGGATTTAATTGAGCATTTGCATATTGCGGGTGCTAAGGTGACCGAATATTGGATCGAAGGCGGCCATCAGTTGTCTATGGAAGAAGTTGAGCAGGCAAAAGTATGGTATGGGGAGCAATATTCATAATTATTGTCTGAATATTGAAGGGAATAGCGCCTTTCTTGTCGAATAAAGTCGTTACATAAAACTTTATTCATACGGGAGAGATGATGTATTGGATCAGAGTCGAGATCAAGTTAAAGTTATATTACTTGCACTTAAGAACGGGGTTGTTCCAGAGAATATTTCATCCTTTCGTATTGGACGAGAGAAAGAGCTGGAGGAGCTAGAGCAGAATCTTACTTATGTTACGTTTGGGCATGGGATGAGCAAGTTTATTGTTGGTGAATATGGGAGCGGCAAGAGTTTTATGCTGCGCGAAATTCAGGAGAGAGCATGGAATAATAACTTTGTTGTAGCGAAGTTCCAGATGGAAAAGGGAGCACGCATAACTAACTTTCAAACCCTTTATTATCAGATTATGCATAGTCTTACAACGAATGAATCTGAGCATCAGGGGACGAATTTCCAAGAATTATTCAACAAATGGATCGACACCCTTAAGAGCAAATCAGCTGAAGGTGAAGGTAACTCTGCTGAAGCTATTCAGACGGTTATCTCGACCTTAAACCAATATAATCTGTCCTTCTCAAGAGCACTCTTATTCTACATACGTGCACGTATTCAAGGTGACCCAACGATGTCGGACGCTGTTGCATCTTGGTTGACGGGCGAACAGAATATCCCATCCTCGGTGAAGAAGAGCTTTGAGGTCGTCGGTCACATTGACAATGATAACGCCATACATTTTCTAAAAGCATTCGTGAAGCTCATTAACTTATTAGGCTATAGCGGCTTAGTTATCCTTGTTGATGAGCTAGAGATCATAATGAGTGAACGCTCTGATATTCGAATGACAGCTTATCAGAATTTAAGATATATCGTAGATAATTGCTTTAATGATGAGCTTAACCATTGTTTATTCGTATTCGGTGCTACGCAGGAATGGCTAGACAATGAGGAGAAGGGGCCTCAGGCTTATCCTGCCTTGTACCAGCGAATCGGACATGGGAATGATGCAACCGAAACGGGAGAAATCGATGTTCGGCAGCCTGTCATGATCCTATCTAAGATGACACCCGAGCACATGCAGGAATTAAACCTCAAGGTATTGGAGCTCTACCGCTATGCATATGAATTTACATTAGAGATTAATCCGTTATTGCTGCAGAAGTGGATGGTTCAGCAGTTCAAGCAAGAGGGCCTAGAGAATATCAATATTCGCTTATACCTTAAGAAATTAATTGAGGTGTTGGATGTTATCGAGCAAAATCCGGATAGCGAGGCCATTAAGTCCCTTACCAACTCTAAGAATATGTTCGTAAGTAAAGTGTTGAAGTGGTTTGGTAAATCAGGTTAAATTAATTTATATTAAATTTCTACCATATGAGCTAGGAGTAACTGTGTATACAGTCTCCTGGCTTTTTTCTTATGAGACAAGAAAATTAAGTGAGGATATTTCTTGCGAAAGATTATGTTTACGATTTGGAGGGTAATAGGTAATTCATCATCAGCTTTAAATACCCACTAAAAATAACAATAAAGAACGAATATATATAAGGATTAGGAGGTCATCATGTATAAACTACATCCCAGATTGATTGATATGAACAGCAGAATTAGCTCGTTTGTCAAGAATAAAAGAACGATTCAAGTCATAAAGTGGTTTTCATTATTTATCCTCATGGTTCTATTCTTAGGGTTCGGAATGGTATACGGGTATGTATCCTCGCTTGTTGAGGGGGAACCTATTCGCTCGAACAAAGAAATACGTGAAGCGATAACTGACAACCCGATCACGGGCCATGTATACTTTAACAATCAAACTGAGATAGGTCGATTAACTTCAGGAGAGGACCGAATGTTAACAGAAATCGAGGAAATCCCTGAGCAGGTCATAGATGCTGTTATTGCCACTGAAGATAATAATTTTTACGTCCATCATGGTATGGATGTAAAAGGCACATTAAGAGCCATTAAGCAGCAGATATGGAATGAGGAGACTCAGACGGGGGGAAGTACAATAACCCAGCAGCTATCTCGCCAGGTGTTCTTAAATTTGGATCAAACGTTTGAGCGAAAAGCGGCTGAAATCGCATTAGCATTGCGTATGGAAAGAACGGTTTCTAAAGATGATATTCTATTAGCCTATCTGACCCACATTTATTTCGGTAAAGGCTCGGGTGGTAATAATTTATATGGTGTGAAATCAGCAGCCAAAGGAATATTCGATATAGACGACCTGCATCAGCTACATATAGCTCAGGCTGCTTACCTGATCGGATTACCACAGCAGCCAAACGCTTTCTCTGCATTTGATAACAATGGTGAAATAAATACGGAAGCTCTTAACAAAGCAATTGATCGGCAAAGGTTCGTCTTATTAAGAATGTTAGAGGAGAAGAAAATAACAAAAGATCAATATGAGGAATCGCTGAAATATGACATCAAAGCAGCATTATCTCAATCGAAACCTATTGCGAACAATGCATATCCCTTCTTGATGATGGACGTGGAACGGCGAGCCATTGAAATAATAGTAAAGCTAGACCATCCTAACGTTGTAAAAGGTGATGGCAACTATAATACCTTGTGGGATGAAGCGAGAGTTAAGCTGAACCGTATGGGTTATCGAATTCACACGACGATTGATCCGTTGATATATAAAGAAATGAATGTGATCGCTCAGAATAAAGAGAATTTCTCTGGCGAAGATCCTGAGAAGGGATTGGAGCAAGTCGGCGCGATTATGATTGATAATCAATCTGGGGCGATTATCAGTATGATTGAAGGGCGAGATTTTCAAGTGGAGCAATTAAACCATGCCACGCAGATGGTAAGACAGCCGGGATCAGCCATGAAGCCAATTGCGGCATACTTGCCTGCATTAGAAGCCGGTATTATACAGCCAGCAAGTATTATTGATGATGTGCCAATAGTTCTAGAGAGCACTGGCGGAGCCCATATTCCTGAGAATTGGGATGGTAAGTTTCATGGTTTAATTACAGCTCGTGAAGCTTTGGCAAAGTCTTATAATATTCCTGCACTTAAGCTTTTTAACGATCAGGTGGGGATTGAAGACGCTTGGACATTCGCCAAGAAATTAGGTATTACTACAATTACGGAACAGGATAAGCTAGCAAAGACAGGTGTTATTGGCGGATTAGCATATGGCGTCTCTGTGGAAGAACTAACTAACGCTTATGCAACGGTAGCAAATCAAGGCTTCTATAACCAAACTTATTTGATTGCGAGGATAGAGGATGCAGCTGGAAAGCTTATATATGAACACAAGCCTAAACCTACGGCCGTATTCTCTGAACAAACCGCCTATTTGATGACAGACATGATGAAAACGGTGGTAAAGTCAGGTACAGCTGCCGATTTGAAAAAGTATTATGAGCACTATGATCAAGCTCCTTTTGTCGGGAAAACCGGTTCCACACAGAATAATGCAGATGCTTGGTTTGTTGGCTATACACCAGATGTTACGGTAGGCGTATGGGCAGGCTATGATCAACCGATTCATAAGTTATCAAGTAGTGGTTGTTCGAAAACAGCTGGATGCGGCACATTAAGAGCCAAGAAAATTTGGGCGCATATTATGGATGCTGCTATGAGTAAACAGCAGGATTTATTCTCGACTAAGGAATTTGCAGAGCCAGATCATATTGTCACAGAAACCGTATCCATCTATTCCGGTCATCTTCCGACACAAGAGCTTATTGATCGTAAGGATGTAGTAAAGGATATATTCAATAAAGCATATGTCCCAACCGTAATAGACGACATTGCAGGTATGACCAATTATGTAATGTACAAAGGGAGTAGTTATCTGGCGAACCCCAAAACTCCAGAAGATATGCTATCACGGAAATTTATGGTCAGAAGAGAAAAGTCGATCTCTGAAATTATTCAGGAGGTCAAAGAAGGTTTAGAGCGAGCTCCAGCAGGTGACCGAAAGGCGATATCCCATTATTATCCTGCGGATACCAAGTTAGATGGACCTACGGAGAACGATCCTAGAACAGATGACGGTAGCTCACCTAGCAAACCAAGGGCATTACAGTTGAATAAAGATAATGATACCATTACGATCTCATTCCCATTGAATCAGGAAGATGATGTTATTGGATATAGACTATATGGCTCCAACGATGGGGAGAATTTCGCACTTATTCAGGGAAAGCCCGTCTCCTCACAGGATGAGGCACAATTCAGTCTGGCCAGCTCTCAGGATGGGAATTATTATATGTTTGTCATTACAGCTGTAGATGTTGTTGGTAATGAATCGGAGATAAGTGAAATTAAGTTTAATGATCAAAAATCGATTGAGGATTGGTTCTCTGAATTTTTCAATAAGAAGAATAAAAAAGATTCTAAAAATCGCAATCGTTAAAATGTCATAATTTCCTCCCATTATGGGAAACTTTATAGAGTTCGGATTAACCATACTCTGGGATATCTGATCGATATAATACTTCTTATTCTCATTTGGGAGGATCAATGATTCTAACAACGGAACAACTTAGAGAACAAGCTCATGAGCTTGCCCTAACACATGATCTACACACGAGAAGAAGTGTGTATCGTCAATTACGGAAGTCAGTAGCATCAGATATAACTCAATTAGAATCCTTCGTCGATGATTTGCGGAAGCGTCCAACGGCGTGTTCACAACCAGCCGAAGAATGGTTGCTTGATCATGCTGAGTTTCTAGAGGAGCAAGCGTTAGTCGCCCAAGACCAGCTTAAGGCTCACTCACTATATCATTTACCCTCTATAAGGAATAGTAATGAGATACGTGTAGTATCGATTTGTGAACATTATTTGACTCATATGGATGGTGGTCTTGAAGAAGCTTCATTCCTTGCCTATATCAATTATTATCAAGAGGTATCGATCTTAACGCTTGCTGAGCTTTGGGCAATTCCACTTGCCATGCGGTTGGTTATATTTCGAAAATTGGCACAAGCTTTGGGTACGATACAAGAGAGACGAAACATCTGTATGATGGTGGAGCAGTGGCTATCTCGATTTGAACCTTCGCGGCTTAATCCAGAAGATCTCCAGATCGCTCTTGATGAAGCTGGGCATGACATACCGTTATCGGGTACCTTGATTGTACACCTTGTCAATCACCTTCGCGAATGGGCTGATGATACTGCTATTATTCGAGACTGGCTCATGTGTAAGCTAGACAACGGCCAGGAAAGCTTGGATCGTATAGTCGCTTATGAGTATGAGCTGCAAGCGAATTATCAGATGAGAACAGGTAACCTCATTGGGAGTATGCGTGTTCTATCTCGATGGGATTGGCGTGTCCAATTTGAGCAGCTTTGTCTGGTCGATATGACATTACGTGAAGATGCCTCTGGGGATTACCCCTTATTAGATTATGCAAGTCGAGATATTCTTCGCAAGCGTGTTGAATCGCTCGCTCGTCGTTTGCGTGTGCCTGAGAATTTAATCGCAACTTACGCCGTTAAGCTTGCTTCCTCACATTATCTGGAGCAGGCGGAGCAGCATTCATCAATCGATGGAATGCTATCTCGTCAAGCTTATATTCCATACTATCTATTAGAGGCTCAAGGAATTCAACAGCTGCAGCAGGAGCTAAGATCATGTAGTAAACCGAGACCTATTCCTGAAGAGGGGATTTGGAAGAGAGCGACAGGTGCTTACTTTAACTTTCTGCTCCTATCCTATGTTGTCATTCTGATTGGATTCATCGTTTGGATCAGTGATGCAGATCGATTATCACCATTGAATATGCTAGTGATGGGACTGTTGTTATCATTCCCTGCTTTGGAATGGGCAACATTGTGGATTCACGATTTGATTACATGGCGTAAAAATCCAACACCATTACTTAGGTATGACTTTGCGAATGGCATTTCCCCAGAAGCAACGACGATGATAGTTATTCCCGTAATATGGTCATCTACTGAGGAAGTTCATGAAATGGCGGATCGTCTCGAATTGCATTATCTTGTAAGTAGGGATCCACATATCCATTTTGCACTTTTGGGTGATTACAAGGATTCTGATAAAGAGGTGCAGCTAGAGGATGACAATGTTCTAAAGGCTGCACAGACGAGTATTTCGTTATTAAATAATAAGTATCCAGGTCATGTATTTCACTTATTCCATCGACGTAGGCTGTGGAATCCTTCAGAAGGAAAGTGGATGGGGTGGGAACGCAAACGTGGGAAACTGGTTGAATTTATCGAGCTATTAGGCGGCAAGGAGGATACATCTTATAATTATCACATGAGTGATAGTACAAGTCTATCATCAATTCGTTATCTCATCACACTTGATGCAGATACACAGCTTCCGCCGGGGAGTCCGCAGAGGATGATTGGAACGATGCATCTTCCCTATAATCGGCCAAGGATGAATGAAGCTCGAACCAGGGTAATTGAAGGTTATGGCATCCTCCAGCCACGTATTGCAATGAGCTATGAATCGGCCAATCATTCGAGGCTGGCGAATTTATGGTCGGGTGATACGGGAGTTGACCCCTATGCCTTCGCAGTATCAGATCCTTATCAAGATGGGCTTGGACAAGGAATATTCACTGGGAAGGGGATATTCGATATTCGAGCATTCTCGGACATTATATGTAATCGAATACCTGAGAATTGTGTGCTCAGTCATGACTTGCTAGAGGGAGGGTTTCTCCGAACTGGATTGTTATCTGACATTGAGCTGGTTGATGGACATCCTATGCTGTTCAGTACCTATCAGAAGAGATTACATCGTTGGATCCGTGGAGATTGGCAGCTCCTCTTATGGCTATTCCCAAAAATTCATAATCAGAGTGGGGTTTCACAATCCATAGATCTTTCGTTCGTGACACGGTGGCAGATCATTGATAATTTGCGACGCAGTTTACTTCCTATGGTAACGTTGCTTATTCTGTTCCTGGCGATAACCATTCTTCCAGGTACATCCTTCAGGTGGTTTACAGTTGTATTCGTTACATGGTTGTTGCCTGTTATTAAACAAATTGTAAGCATGCAGCGAACAAAGGCTATCGGTATTACGGCAGGACAAGTATTAGTTCAGGTGATTACTATACCTTATCATAGCGTGATGGCAATCGATGCTGTGGTCCGAACAATGTATCGCTTGTTCATCTCCAAGCGGCATCTGTTAGAATGGGTGAGCTCCGCAGACATTGAGCAGAGCAGTAAGAAGGGACGACAACCCCTACTCCTAGGGATGAGCAGTGGAATTACCATATCTATTCTATTCACAGTCATGAGTATCATGGAAGAGCAACCATTTATCAGAGCAACAGGTGTAACATTGGGTTTATTATGGGTCAGTGCTCCACTGCTAGTCCTTTGGTTGAATAAACCGCTAAAAGCTAAAGACGAGTTTATTCTGATCGAAGCGGAGAGTGAGAAGCTACGAATATTGTCACGCGATATATGGTCATTCTTTGAGGTGTATGTAACAGCCGAGGATCACTTTCTTCCGCCTGATAACGTCCAGATCAGCCCTCCCAATGGGGTTGCTCATCGTACTTCTCCTACGAATATTGGCTTATATCTAACTTGTGCGCTTGCAGCCAGAGATTTCGGATTTATTGATACTCCTGAATTAATGGAAAGATTGAATCAGACAGTGTCCTCTATAGAAAAGCTGGTTAAGTGGGAGGGTCATCTGCTGAATTGGTATGATACACAGACTCTAGAACCTTTACTCCCACAATTCGTGTCAACAGTTGATTCCGGGAATTTTGTAGCGTGCTTAATTACAGCAAAGGAAGGGCTAATAGAGTGGCTTCTGGTGGATGCTGATGCTGCATCAGAAGGAAATTCGCTTATTGCTCGATTAGAAACATTAATACATGAAACCAATTTTCGACCCTTATATGATCATAAAGCAAGTCTATTCTCATTAGGCTATCATGTTGGAAGGCAAGAGCGAGACAACATTGTTTATGATCTAATGGCCTCAGAAGCGAGGCAGGCAAGCTTTATTGCAATTGCACTTGGCCAGGTTTCAGTTTCGCATTGGCATGCACTTGGACGAACAATGACTAAGATTGGAAGCTACGCTGCATTACTTTCATGGTCGGGTACAATGTTCGAATATCTTATGCCTTGGTTACTCCTGCGAACTTATCGGAATAGTATTTGGGATAGCACATACCGAGCAGTTGTTCAGCGACAGATGGAGTATGCGAGTAGTCGTGGGGTGCCCTATGGCATCTCGGAATCAGGCTATTATGCATTCGACTTTCAGATGAACTATCAATATCAAGCTTTTGGTGTTCCGGGCTTAGGCTTTAAGCGTGGGCTCGAACAAGATTTGGTCATAGCACCATATGCCACGATTATGGGGCTACCTTACACCCAGAAATCGGGACTTCTTACCCTGGAAAAATTAGAAACTCTTGGAGCTAGAGGAGAATTTGGCTACTACGAGGCTTTAGATTACACACGTACAAGATTACCCAAGGATCAGGAATTTACAGTCATCAAAAGCTTTATGGCACATCATCAAGGAATGAGCTTATTAACATTGGCGAATGTACTTCTGCCTCAGAAGATGTATGATCGATTTCACAATAACAAGTTGATAAGATCAGTGGAGCTAATATTACAGGAACGAATTCCTAGAAAGCCAAGAATCCTTCATCGTCCAATGAAGGCACAGGTTCATAAGTTAGAGACGAAATCTGTACACGCAGGTGGATTTAGAGAATATCATAATCCGACTACACCTACACCTGAGGTATGCTTGCTCTCGAATGGAGCTTACATGACGGCGATAACCGTTAGCGGCAGTGGATTTAGCCGCTATGAAGGAATCGCGATTTCACGCTGGCAGGAAGACCCCATTATAGATCGTTCAGGTAGTTATATGTACATTCGGGATGTAACTGAAGATCAAGTATGGTCTCCGACCTTTCAGCCTTGCCGTGTACCTTCTACAGAGCAATATGTTCGCTTCTCGCTCGATAGTGCTGTATTCTCACGTGTGGATGGCGATATAAAAACGAATTTGGAAATTTGTGTATCCTCGGAATCCAATGCAGAGGTTCGTCGATTGACGATTATGAATACTGGTGCCGAAACTCGAATTATTGAAGTCACTACATTCCAAGAGCTGGTTCTAGCTCTACCTATTGCAGATGATGCTCATCCTGCATTCAGTAAGTTATTCGTTCGAACACAGTTTGAAGAGGAGAATGAATGTCTACTTGCTGCCCGAAGACCTCGTGAGGTGAATGGCAAAGCAACTTGGGCAGCACATTCACTTCGAGTAGCGGGACATTCAATCGGTACAGTTGAATTTGAAACGGATCGAGCTCGATTCATTGGACGGGGACATACATTAGCGCGACCACAAGGAATTCGCTTACATCTTCGTGGAACTGTCGGTTCAGTCGCAGATCCAGCTTTCATCATGAGAAGAAGGATAAGCATTGAGCCTGGGACACAAATTCATCTGTTTGCTGTAACATCTATCGCTGATACAAAAGAAGAGGCGATTGGTATTGCGAACCGCCTAAGCACACCACAAGCTGTTGATCGATCATTCCAGCTTGCGTGGAATCGCAGCCAAATTGAGCTTCGTCAGCAGAACTTAACGACGACTGATGCAGTTACC
This sequence comes from Caryophanales bacterium UBA4100, assembly GCA_002383285.1. Lineage (GTDB taxonomy): Bacteria > Bacillota > Bacilli > Paenibacillales > UBA4045 > UBA4045. The sequence continues at coordinate 72,523 of DFXU01000035.1, read as the reverse complement.
TACCAAAAATTAGCAAGTCAGATTTTATATACTTCGCCACTAAAGGTTGAACAGGAAATTTCAATACAACAGAATGTGCGTAGTCAATCCAGTCTATGGTCACATGGTATCTCTGGTGATATGCCAATGGTTCTGACTCGAATAGCTAGTGAGTCGGATCTTCGTTCAATGATCAAGCTTCTGAAAGCTCATGAGTATTTACGAAGAATGGGCTTGTCGTTTGACCTGATCATTCTGAATGAATCAGAAGAGGGATATCAACAGCATTTACAAGAGGCATTGATGAGAGTCAGCGAGCATAATGTCGATCGGCTTGGTGCAAGACCAGCTGGTGTGTACATCATTAATAGTGAACAGCTATCTATTGAAGATAGAACACTGCTGTGTGCTACTGCTCGGATTGTATTAAAGGCTGATGGACCTAGCTTAAAATCACAGCTTAAGGAGAGGGGATCGAAGACAATCGTGCCCGAGCTGCTTATTCCTGTGCGTGATTCTGTGCGTGTGGAAACGATACAGCAGCCTGATATTACTGAGTTGTTATTCTTCAACGGATGGGGAGGGTTCTCGCCGAATGGCAAGGAATACCGAATCATACTGAAGAATGACAACCATCTGCCAGCACCATGGATTAATGTTATCTCCAATCCACAATTTGGTTGTTTGGTATCAGAGCTAGGAACTGGATACACTTGGTGGCGTAATAGTAGAGAGTTCAAATTAACGACTTGGTCGAATGATCCTGTTCTGGATCCTCCATCCGAAGTATGTTATCTACGAGATGAAGAGAGCGGCGACTTATGGTCTGCAACAGCATCTACAACAAATTCTGATAAGGCATATATTGTAAACCATGGAAGAGGATCAACACGGATTCAGCATGAAAGACATGGAATTGAACATGAGATGACGATTGCTGTCCCGCTCGATGATTCAGTAAAGATGCTCAAGCTAAGAATACGTAATAACTCGAATATAGTAAGGAAAGTATCACTTACCTACTATGCTGAATGGGTACTAGGCGTTAGAAGGCAAGGCAACGCTCCATTCATTGTGACGGATTGGGATTCGGGGTCTAATGCGTTGCTCGCCCATAATGTATACCAAGAATCATTCAAAGGTGCGCATGCTTTCCTAGGCATCTATCCACAGGACAATCCTTCCGAGGAACAGATCCTATCTTCTACTGAAGATGGTGTGAATTTATCATGGACAGCAGATCGGACTGAATTTATTGGGCGGAATGGTTCATTGGAGCACCCGACAGCATTGAGTCGCATTAGCTTATCATGCCAATCGGGTGTATTCCATGATCCTTGTGGCGCAGTTCAAGTGAAAGTAACATTAAAGCCTGAGAGCGAACGAATCGTATATATCTTACTCGGCTGTGAATCGTCTAGGGATGGGGCCATTAGCCTTGCTCATAAGTACAGTAAAGCATTAGCCTGTGAGCAAGCATTAACACAGATCAACGATTATTGGGAGGAAACATTAGATCAGATATCAGTGGTTACACCTTGTAAAGAGATGGACATTATGCTGAATGGATGGCTTCTATATCAATCTCTAGCGTGTAGAATGTGGGCAAGATCTGCATTCTATCAAGCGGGAGGAGCCTACGGCTTTCGCGATCAATTACAGGATTCTCTGGCATTGTTACATACCAGACCGGATCTCACGAAGCAGCAAATTCAGATTCATGCCTCACACCAATATGAAGAAGGAGATGTTCAGCATTGGTGGCATGAGGAGACGGAGCGAGGTATTCGAACATTATTCACTGACGATTTGTTGTGGTTACCCTACGCAGTAGCGAGATATGTTGATCAAACTGGAGATATTGGAGTCCTCGAGATGATTGAACCGTATCTACACAGTGAACCTCTTAAAGAGGGAGAGCATGAACGTTATGAATCAACAGTACAATCCGCACAGCAAGGATCAATTATCGAACACTGTTATCGAGCGATTGATAGGTCCTTGCAACGATTTGGCGAGCATGGTTTACCTTTGATTGGCGTAGGAGATTGGAATGATGGGATGAATTTGGTCGGTGCTGAGGGAAGAGGAGAAAGTGTATGGCTTGGTTGGTTCTTGTGTGATGTATTGAATCGGTTCATAAAGATATGTCAGCAGTATGGTGATCACGGAAGAGCGGAGAAGTATAAGCAAGTTCAATTACAGTTAGTTGCTGCACTCGATGAGTATGCATGGGATGGAAGCTGGTACCGTCGTGCCTTCACAGATGCTGGAAGTTGGTTAGGCTCTATGCGGAATGAAGAATGTCGAATTGATGCAATCGCTCAGTCTTGGTCGGTTATCTCGGGGGCAGGCACAATGGAGAAGCAAGTCAAGTCAATGAACTCATTTGACCTAGAGCTGGTGGATCGCGAATTATCTATTGTGCGATTGCTAACCCCACCCTTCGACCATACCGATCCAAGCCCTGGTTATATTCAGGGGTATCCACCGGGCATACGCGAGAATGGAGCTCAATACACGCATGGAGCAATATGGAGTATTATCGCATGGTCTAAACTAGGGAATGGAGATAAAGCATTCGAATTATTCCATATTCTAAACCCTATAGCCCATACACGCACACCTCAAGAAGTTAAGCAATATGTTGGAGAGCCCTATGTGATGGCAGCCGATGTTTATGCAGAGGATCCTCACAAGGGACGAGCCGGTTGGACATGGTATACGGGTGCAGCAGGATGGATGTACCAAGCGGGCATGGAATGGATTCTGGGAATTCGTCGCCAAGCAGATAGACTATTGCTACAGCCATGCATACCTTCTGAATGGCCAGAGTATTCGATTCGTTATCGCTATGAACAGACGTTGTATGTCATTACAGTCTTAAATCCATCAAGTAAGTCTAATGGAATTAGTAAATTACTTGTTGACGGTCAAGATATCGAGTTGACTGAAGAAGACAGACAACAAGGCCCGTTTATTAATCTAATCAATGATGCTTCTGAGCACCTTATCGAGCTAACGATGTAACCCTATTCTAACTTCTAGGTATTAGCTGTTGACAATTGTCTCTTCACCAAGAAGAATAGGTATAGGTACATCTTTAGGTATAGGGGGCATCACGAATGTACAATGTATTATTAGTCGATGATGAAATTTTCGCGCGACAAGGCTTGCGGAATCTAATTGATTGGGCATCTTGTGGCTTTGAAGTCATTGATGAAGCGGGCAACGGAGAAGATGCGCTAGCTATAATCCAGAAGGATAAGCCCGATTTGGTCATAACTGACATTCGTATGCCTGTATTAGATGGCATGGAGCTTATTCGAATTACGACTCAGGAGCAACCATATAAACCTAGCTTTATTATTATTAGTGGTTATGATGATTTCAAGTATGCACAACAAGCCGTCCGTTACGGAGTACACGATTTTATATTAAAACCCATTGATGAGAACGTATTTGAAACCACTCTTCGACAGCTTTATGTAAAATTGACTCATGAGAAATCAGTGAAATACGAAAGAGAGAATCTGAAATATAATCAAATCATTACCTCATTGATAAAGGGTGAGATTGATCAAGAAGCGTTGAAGAGCTGGGCTATGCACCTAGGAATCACATTGGATTGTAAGGTGAGGTATACGTTCATTGAAGTCAATGATATTCATCCATGGAAAGCGGAAGCTAGGGCAATGTCACAGGAAATGATGAATACGATCATTCGACAGGTCATTCACGAAACATTGTGTATTAAACGCATTGTTTATTTACACGAGCATCGAAATCGAATCGGTTTTATATTATCTTCAGACGACCTATCCGATACTCAATATAACCTTGAGGAATTTGTCAGCCAATTACAACAAAAGATTTCTGAGCAAGTGGAACAAATGATTTATGTATATGTGGGCTCTATGGTTAATGGACTAAGTGAACTGAAGCAGGCATATCAAACGGCAAAGGAAGCCCTGCAATATAAATTCTTAAAGGAAGACTGTATGTATATTATCTATGATGATGTGAGTCAGTTTACCCTGAATTATCTAGATATGGATAGTCGTTTATATGATCAATTAACTGAACATATTGAAGAGAATAATGAGAAGACTATTCTGGAAACAATCCAAGCGATATTCCAAGAATTTCACATGAAGAAATTTGCGCCTGAAGCGGTCAAGATGACAATTAATCGTTGTGTTTCGAGTATTATCAGAATTACACATCGGATGGGAATAGCCGAACAGCAATTAATAAAGCTAGAACCTATTATTAGCTGGCAGGATTTAAATCTCTCCTTGAAGGAATTAAAGCGTCTTTTTACGGAATTCGTCATTCACACCACTGAATTGCTCTCTACTACCCGTAAAGAGAACATGAAAGGGAGTATTCAGAAAATTAAATGCTATATCGAAGCACATTATTATGAGAACATCAGCTTAAAGAGTCTCTCTGCTGAATTTTATATGAATTCGGTATATTTGGGTCAATTGTTCAAGAAGACATATGGTATGTACTTTAATGATTACTTACTGCATATTCGAGTGAACGAGGCCAAGAAGCTGCTACGTCAAACGGATATGCGTAGTTATGAGGTTGCAGAGAAGGTTGGATTTAGCAATGCAGATTATTTTGTAACCCAGTTCGAAAAGGTAGAGCATATGACTCCAACGGAATACCGTAATAAATTATTGAATTAAACCATGGGGGAAGAAACCGTGAAGCCGAGTTTAAACAATGTACGTTTGCGCGACAAGATGCTTATTCTTTATTTCCTGTCTGTCTTTATTCCTATTATAGCTACGAATGCTATATTCTATCAGGTTACTACGAGTAATGTTAAAAACCAAAAAATGAAAGACATTTCACTAGCTTTAGAGCAGGTAAAGAATGAATTCCGCGACGAGATCAACGATGCGATAGGCATATCCACAGTATTCTATACGGATGTGAACATGAATGAGATATTAGAAAAGAATTATACGGAAACCCATGAATACGTAACTGCTTATGATTCTTATCTGCGTCGTATTCTATCAAATCCAGTATTTAATTCGGTTCAAACGCTTACAATATTTGTTGATAATCCGACTGTTCTACATTCCGGCGGCATTGGCTTCATCTCCGAGGATGTAAAGAAGACCGAATGGTACAAGCTTGGGAATGATAATGATCAGTCACAGCCTATATTAATACGGGCGGTGGCTGAGAATGGGTTAAGAGACACCTTCAGCATTGTACGCAAAATGGATTATTATGAATCACTTGGTATCACCAACAAAATACTAAAAATTGATTTGAGATCAACCACAATTCGTCAGATTTTCACCAACCTGAACTTACAGGGAAACCTCTATTTATTAAATGCGGATAATCAAATTGAATATACAACAGATCCAGAAATTGAATGGGACAAAGGAAGCATTCCTTTCAAATCTATAAAAAAAAGTGAGGATACGATAGAATTTGTTGAAGAGTATACGACTGCTAATTATATGGAAGGCTGGAGCGTTGTGGCTACGATTGCGGATGATGAGGTATTCTATGATGTTAATCAATCTAGAAACCTCGTGTTATGGTCTGCGAGCATTATCTTAATTGTGCCTACTATAATTATTGCTTGGATGACGAGATCAATCAATGCAAGGATTATTCAGATATTAAAGCATATGAAGAAGGTACGAAACCAACTATTCGATACGATTCCTCAGGTAACAGCACGGGATGAGATCGGACAATTGTCTGTAGGCTTTAATGAAATGATTTTACAAATTAAGAGTTTAATTGATGATGTCTATATTGCAGATATACAGAAGAAGGATCTTGAGCTGCAACGAAGGAAAGCTCAGCTCAACGCATTACAGAGTCAGATCAATCCACATTTCTTATTCAATGCATTAGAGACGATTCGCATGCGGAGCTTGATGAAGAATGAAGTGGAGACAGCGAAGATCATCCATAGTATGGCGAAGATATTCCGTACATCATTAACTTGGAACAAGGACAGGGTTACGGTAAAGGAAGAGATGGAGTTTATCCTCTGCTTCTTAGAAATTCAGAAATATCGATTCGAGGATCGATTGAGTTATCAGATTGATATTGCCCCATCTGTATTCTCGTGTGTGGTTCCGAAGATGATGTTCCTGCCCTTTGTAGAGAATGCAAGTATTCATGGGATTGAACCCTTGAGACAAGGCGGTTTAATTGAGATTAGCATTGAGCGATCAAAACAGGATATGGTGTTTGTCATTCAGGATAATGGCGTAGGAATGGGTGAAGATAAGATTAAACAATTATATGATTATCTGAAAAGTGATGAAATAATGGGTGAGCGTATTGGTGTTCAGAATGTCATCTATCGCTTGAAATTAATCTATGGTGATCGTTTCAGTTTTAGGATCGATAGCGCACTTGGGAAAGGTACCACTATGCGTTTAAGTATTCCAGTTGAAGAGTAGTTTGATATAATTTTTTAGGTTTGAACTATAGTTTAATGGGTAAACAAAGTTACCCCTAGCTCTTATACTAAGGTTGTAAGAGAAATTATATATTCTTGAAGGGGGAACAAATTCAGTGATAAAGAAGCTATTAGTTGTTTTTATCGCGGTCGTTTTATTGTTTACAGCAGCAGCATGCTCCAACAACAACAGTAATAACGTAAGCAGTAAAGCACCGGACAAGAGCAATAATGTAGATGTGAAGGACAATGCAAAGGAAGAAGCAGAGAAGCCATTAGAGAAAGTTACTTTCACTTACTTTAACGGGGTTGCTGCTGCAAAGGATGTAAACAGTAATGAGACGAAGATTGGTAAAATTCTAGAGGATCAAACGGGTGTCAACTTTAAGATTGAGCACTTAGTAGGTGATCTCAATACAAAAGTTGGAACAATGATCGCATCCAATGATTATCCAGACGTTATGATTCCTGACGCTGCAATTGACAAAATTTTAGGTGCAGGTGCATTCATCGCATTGAATGATCTGATTGAAGAGCACGGCCCTAATATCAAGAAAGTTTATGGTCCTTACTTCGACCAAATGAAGGCTGCAGATGGCAACATCTACTTCCTACCATTCTCAGGTGTGGTTGGAGAATACATTCCGAATCCAACTATTGATCAAGGCGCTTTCTGGGTACAACGCCGCGTATTGAAAGAAGCAGGCTATCCGAAGATCACTACATTGGACGGCTACTTTGATCTCTTGAAAAATTATATGGATAATCATAAGGGTGAAGACCTGACAGGATATATAGCACTTACTCATGATTGGAGATTCTTCGCTACTTCTAATGTCCCAATGCATCTTGAAGGTTACCCGAACGATGGTAACATTACGATCGATATGAATACATTCGAAGCTGATGTATATGCGGACAGAGATTCCACGAAGCGTTGGTTGAAGAAGCTGAATGATATTAATGCTCAAGGTATGTTCGATAAAGCATCCTTCGTTGACAACTATGACCAATACCTAGCGAAGCTGACTTCCGGTAAAGTACTCGGATATTTCGACTACGGCTGGCAAACTGGTACGGCGACGAACAACTTGAAGGACGCAGCTAGACAAGATCCTACGAAAGATGATTTACGTTACTTCCCACTGCCGGTTACATTCGACGGTAATAAGGATCAATACCTAGATCCTCCTGGATTCACTAAGAACCGTGGTATGGGTATTACAGTAAGCGCAGACGATCCAGTTCGTATTATTCAATACTTTGATAACTTACTTACAGAGGAGAGTCAAATTCTACGTAACTGGGGAATTAAAGGTGAAACCTATGAAGTGAGTGCGGATGGCCGTATGTACCGTACGCCTGAACAGATCGCACTGAATACAGAAGAATTCCGCGAGAAGTTTGGCTTCAAGTACTACGAGTGGAATTGGCCGCTATGGGGCAATGGCTCCACGTTGTCAGACGGCAATGCCGCACAGCCTGGTCGTCAAGCTGAAGTGTTCCAATTAGATCTACTAGAAGGCGACAAATTGATTCTTGAGAAGTACGGCGTTAAGACATATGCTGAGATGTTCGCTGCCCCAGATGATCGTCCTTGGTTCCCTGCTTGGGGTATTCCGAAGGAGCAAGGATCTCCTCAACAGATTTGGGAAACGAAGAAGGACGAAATTACTAAGAAGTATTTCCCGAAATTGGTGCTTGCTAAACCAGCTGATTTTGAAGGAATTTGGTCGGAGTACGTTGGTGAATTCGCTAAGCTTGATACAGCTGCATATGAAAAATGGACTACAGGTGAAGTGAAAAAATTGATCGATATCGCAAAGGGTAAATAATTAAGTTATATAGGTTTGGCCGGACTTATACGTGATCCGCGCATAGGTTCGGCCTTTCTTATCTTATATGCTTGGTGTAGGAAGGAGAGAGTTTAGATGGAGAGCCCTACAGTTCTAACAACATCGCCCGCAATGATAACAAAAAAACCTACGGGCTGGAAGTTAATTGCGAAAAAAATAATTTTACAACGCACATTAATATTGATGTCTGTTCCTTTTTTACTATGGTTATTTCTATTCAAATATGTTCCATTATGGGGCTGGACGATCGCGTTTCAAGATTTTAAACCGGCTAAGGGCTTTAGTGATCAAACATGGATCGGATTCGATCATTTTAACTTTTTGTTTCAAGATGAACGGTTTCTGAGGGTATTAAGAAATACATTAGCAATGAGTGGTATTAATCTCGTACTCGGATTTCTAACAGCAATTACACTAGCTCTATTATTGAATGAGGTTCGTAAGGTTGCATTTAAGCGTGTAGTACAAACTGTAAGTTATTTACCTCATTTTATATCATGGGTTGTCGCTGCAAGTATTGTGCAAACCGCTTTGTCACCAGATGGCTACATTAATGAATTGTTAGTTTGGATTGGAATTGTTGAGAAGGGGAAGGAAGTTCTATTCCTCGGTATACCTGAATATTTCTGGGGAATCTTCGGGGCTAGCTCGGTGTGGAAGGATGTTGGCTGGAATACGATTGTGTATTTGGCTGCTATGACCATGATCGATCCCGCACAATATGAAGCGGCAGAAATCGATGGAGCAGGCCGCTTTCAACGGATGTGGTATATTACACTCCCAGGGATTAAACCAGTTATCATCGTGTTGTTAATTATGAATATTGGATATTTGATGGAATCCGGATTCGAGCCGCAATATTTGCTCGGTAATGGGATGAACATCGATTATTCTGAGAATCTTGACATATTTGTACTGAAATACGGTATCGCACAAGGCAACTTCTCACTCTCTATCGCTGCAGGGATGTTCAAGACGATAGTCAGCTTCATTCTATTGTTCGCAGCGAATAACATTGCCAAACGAATGGGCGAATCCAGATTATTCTAGAAAGGAGTAACATCGTGAAAGAGATGACTTTAGGATCGAAACCGAAGAGAACGATGCGTCGACGCGCCTCGCGAGGTGACCAGATATTCGATATATGCAACTACACATTCCTGATCCTTCTTATGATCGTAACGTTATATCCTTTCTTGAATACATTAGCTGTCTCGTTGAACAATGCGAATGATTCAATAAAGGGTGGCATCTATTTATTGCCAAGAGTTTGGACGCTTGGTAACTTCGAATATGTGTTTAAAGAAGCAACGATCTTCCATGCAACAATGATCTCAGTTCTTCGAACTGTAATAGGTACCATCTTTACTGTGTTCTGCTCAGCGATGGTTGCATACACGATTAGTAGACAGGACTTCATCTTACGTAAGTTTGTGACTATTGCTTTCATTCTGACAATGTACTTTAATGGGGGGCTGATTCCCAACTTTCTACTTATTCGAGAATTGGGAATGATCGGTAGCTTTCAGGTATACATCTGGCCAGGCTTGATTGGAGTGTTCAATCTGATTATTATTCGTTCCTTTATCGAGGGTTTACCAGATAGTATTCTTGAGTCAGCCAAGATTGATGGAGCAGGAGATTTCAAAACGTTCTATAGTATTGTTCTACCGCTTTCTACGCCAGTGCTAGCAACAGTTGCATTATTCACAGCTGTCTACCAGTGGAATCAATGGTTTGACGTATTCTTATATAATTCTTCATACATCGAATTCAGTACATTACAGTATGAGCTTCAGAAAATATTGCAAAATTCCAATGCCTCCATGTCAGCAAGATCAGCTAGTGATGCATTCGCAAATTCAGGCAATGCATCAGGGAACATGGTAACTCCTCTATCCATTCGAGCGACGATGACGATTGTAGCATCCTTGCCAATTATTATGGTTTACCCTTTCTTGCAGAAGTATTTTGTTAAAGGGATGACGGTTGGTGGTGTGAAGGGGTAATGATGAATTGCTCGTATAACGCTTGGTTACAAACAGCTGCTATGGATGATGATGCTTTAAGAGTTCAGTACACAGAGTTATTGCATAACATATGTATATTCGAACAATTACCTGTTCTACAAGTTGCAACGAATGAGTTGGTCACATCAACTCATTCGTTAACTGGCATGAAACCAATTGTACGGTCTGAATTAAATGAAGGTGCTTGCACATTAATTGGGATAGTACATTCAACGGATTGGACGTTATATGGAATTAGCATTATGCAGCTGAATAAAATCGAAAGAGAAGGGTACCTTCTACAGACAGTAATGGTGAAGGATATGAATTACCTGCTTCTTATCGGTGGATCTGCTTCGGGCGTTCTATATGGCGCNNAGAATGGGGCGAAGTATTAATGAACTCGGGCTTATAGAGAATCCAGAAAATCAACTCCGTATGATTAATCATTGGGATAATGCGGATGGTAGCATTGAGCGTGGATATGCTGGACGTTCGATATTCTATAAAGATGGTGAAATCACACAGCATACAGATCGAATTCGTGACTATGCAAGACTCCTTGCATCTATTGGTATCAATGGTATTACAATCAACAATGTGAACGTTCACGAGGTGGAAACTCATTATATTACCACACCATACTTGTCAGATGTGGCTCGTATGGCTGATATATTCAGAAACTATGGGATCCAGCTATTCCTGAGCATTAATTTCGCAAGTCCCATTCAGATTGGAGGCTTGGATACTGCTGACCCCCTAGATGAGCAGGTACGAGAGTGGTGGATGAATATAACGGATTCCATCTACTCATATATACCTGATTTTGGGGGCTTTCTTGTGAAAGCTGACTCAGAGCATCGGCCTGGACCATTCACTTATGGTCGAGATCATGCTGATGGAGCGAATATGCTTGCTGAAGCAATTAAGCCTCATGGAGGTTTGGTCATCTGGCGCTGCTTCGTATATAATTGCATGCAGGATTGGCGTGATCGGTCGACGGATAGAGCAAGAGCAGCCTACGATCACTTTAAACCGCTTGATGGTGCTTTTCTTGATAATGTGATATTACAAATCAAGAACGGACCGATGGATTTTCAAGTTCGTGAACCCGTCTCACCATTATTCGGTGCTATGCCTAATACGAATCAAGTAATGGAATTTCAGATTACACAAGAATACACCGGACAACAGAAGCATCTATGCTATTTAGTGCCTCAATGGAAGGAAATCATTGATTTCGATACGTATTATAAGGGTGAAGGTTCTTCGGTGAGGCGTATCGTTAGCGGACAATTATATGGCTCGAAGATAGGCGGCTATGCAGCAGTATCTAATATCGGGGACGATATGAATTGGACGGGACATACGCTAGCGCAAGCTAATTTATATGGTTATGGACGACTAATATGGAACCCTGAGCTCTCAGTAGAAGAGATAACAGATGAATGGATCAGGTTGTCGTTTAATAATGCTGGAATTGTAGTGCCTATAATACGTGATATGCTTTTAAAGTCATGGGAAATCTATGAGAATTACACAGCACCGCTAGGTGTAGGCTGGATGATATCGCCAAATCATCATTACGGACCCGATGTTGATGGGTATGAATATTCCCGGTGGGGAACCTATCACTTTGCCGATCGAGATGGTATTGGTGTGGATCGGACAGTAGCCACTGGAACTGGATATACGCTGCAATATACTCATCCCAATGCGGCAATGTACGATTCGCGTGAGCGATGCCCTGACGAATTATTACTATTCTTTCATCATGTTAACTATTCGTATTGTTTACAATCTGGAAAGTCTGTCATCCAACATATTTATGATACTCACTTTGAAGGCGTAGAGCAGACTCAATGGTTAGTGCTGCAATGGCTTAGCTTAGAAGGTCATATTGATCAGGATTCCTTCATTCATGTGCTGGGTCGGCTTAAAGATCAAGCGGAGCATGCAAAGCTATGGTGCGATGTCATTAATACTTATTTCTACCGAAAGTCAGGTATCGCTGATACGCTCGGGCGCAAGATTTATTAAGTTAATACTAGGAGGCAACTGCATGACAATCATAGAACAAGGCGCTTTCTACACGAACCGGTATCGTAATATGCTCGCGGAGATAGGTATTTCCGAAGCTAACATTAATAATCGAATCACGGATACGTGGCATCAGCTATTCGAGGGCGACGAGCATACGCGTATATATGCTAATGCAGGAGAAGACATGGGCTATATGGTGGATACCGGCAATCTAGATGTTCGATCAGAAGGCATGTCCTATGGGATGATGATGGCCGTACAGCTGAACAATAAAGAGGTATTCGATCGAATTTGGAAATGGACATACACCAACATGTACATGACAGAGGGTCTTCATGCAGGATACTTCGCTTGGTCCTGTAACCTTGACGGTACTAAGCGAGCCTATGGACCCGCTCCCGATGGTGAAGAGTTTTTTGCCTTAGCCTTATTCTTTGCATCACATCGATGGGGAGATGCAGAGGCTCCATTCAATTATGGTCAGCAGGCGCGCGATCTACTAAGAACCTGTGTTCATAACGGCGAAGCTGGAGAGGGATACCCGATGTGGAATCCCGATAACAAGCTGATCAAATTCATACCTGATTGTGAATATTCGGATCCATCCTATCATCTACCACACTTCTATGAGCTGTTTGCACTATGGTCATATCCAGAGGACCAGTCATTCTGGAAGGAAGCAGCTCAAGCTAGTAGAGCTTATCTGAAGCTTGCTTGTCATCCGATAACAGGACTAGCACCAGAATATGCACACTATGATGGTACACCGAATAACGATAAGGGTTATGGTCACTTCTATAGTGATTCTTATCGGGTTGCTGCTAATATTGGTTTGGATTATGAGTGGTTTCGTGCTGATGGATGGGAAGTTGAGCATGCGAATAAGATCCAAACGTTCTTCTCTGACAAACAGCCCGAGGATTATCGACGTTATACGGTAGCTGGAGAGCCCTTCGATGAGAAGTCATTACATCCTGTAGGATTGCTTGCTACGAATGCTATGGCATCTCTTGCAGCAGACGGTCCGTATGCTAGATCGAGTATTGAATTATTCTGGCAAACGCCTATCAGGACGGGCGACAGAAGATATTATGATAATTGCTTATATCTGTTTGCATTATTAGCATTAAGCGGCAATTATCGGATATTCATGCCGTAATCGTAGAACACTATTGACGTTAATGTATGGAATACGTATAATCCATTGTATACAAAGAATACATTGGGCGATAAAGGTTGTTTGAGATGTCACGAATAGCGAATAGTGGTTACCTAGAAACGAAAGTATATAATGAAATTAAAGATCTCATTATCCAAGGAGAGCTTAAGCCTGGTGAATTGATCATTCAAGACCAAATTGCTAAACGGATTGGGGTTAGTAGAACCCCTCTTCGTCGTGCATTTGCTGATCTAGAAAGAGACTATTTGTTAGTGACAACAACACAAGGGTTAACCGTGAGAACATTCTCTGCAGAGTTTCTTATCTCAGTTTGGGAGGTTCGTTCTGTACTTGAGGGATTGGCTTGTAGATTGTCGGCTCGCGTGATTGACAAGGCAACAGTAATCTACTTGCGGACCTTGTTTACGACCGCTTATGAAGAATGGTTGGAAACAGGGGACTTGGATGCATATCGCAAGGCAGATGTTATGTTCCATACGAAGCTTGTTGATATTGGAGAGAACCCTATTCTAATAAATAATTTTAATTATTCACATGTACTGACCATTGCTTTTAGCAAGGGTATTCTGCGTTCGCCCAGTGAAACCTATCCCGAGCATATGCAAATATTAGATGCGCTTGAAGAGAAGGATGAGAGTAGTTCTGAGCAATTAATGCTAGAGCACTTACGAAAGACCATTCCAAAAATATAATTTTTTTTGGAATTGATTGTATACATTGTATTCGACAAGATATAGCTTATATTCGTACAGGAGGAGAATGTTATAATTTCAAACATCCTAATACAAGCTGGTTATTCAACAGAATAGGAAGGTGTGAGCTAATCTAATGGGAAAAACTAATGTAGCTACTCAAGGAGAAGGCTTTATAATCAATGGGAAATTGACCTATTCGGAAATCTCAAGTAGCAATGAAGAAGCACATGGACTGCTTATGAATGCAAGATTTATTCAAGGAATCTTTGACGATAAAGCTGAGCCTGAACGATTTGCCAGATTTGGCCGAGCGGTATTCGATGCGGAACAGCATACAGATGAATTAATTGCTGCTTTACCTGAATGGTATGCGCATGGGTTACGTGCAATTACACTTGGGTTGCAGGGTGGAGGACCCGTATTTACCGTGAGTGATTGGAGTTCAATCAATAATAATCCATACAGTGAGGATGGTTGTGAATTTGATCCTGCATATCAAGCTAGGCTGCTACGATTAATTAAAGCAGCCGATGACCTGGGTATGGTCATTATTGTAAGCTTATTCTATCAAGCTCAAATCAAGAGGCTAAAGGATGGGAAAGCTGTTCGCAATGCAGTTAAGACCGCTTGTCATATACTAAGAGATAGTGGCTATAAGAATATCATCATAGAGGTAGCGAACGAATACGAAATCAGTACATTCCTTCATTATCCTATCATTAGCTCCCACCAAGGCATGTCCTATCTGATTGATTGGGCTAGGGAATGTTCAGGTGGCATGCTAGTTGGTTCCAGCTTATCTGGTGGTGCAATTAATGAAGAGGTTGCAAGAGCCAGTGATGTCATATTCATTCATGCGAATAACTGCACAAGGCAGGAATATTACAATATGGTGAAAAAGGTAAGAGCGTGGGGACTAAATAAGCCGATTCTTTGTAATGAAGATTCACCTTGCATTGGCATGCTGGAGGTTGCTTTTCGTACCAGAAGCTCATGGGGATATTATAATAACTTGACCAAGCAAGAGCCTCCAGCCGATTGGGGTATTACAACTGGCGAGGATTTCTTCTTCGCCAGAAGAATGGCGGAGGGGATAGGTATCGTGCTGCCACCTGTTAATGAGGATGAAATGTACTATCTTCAAGGCTTTGAGCCCCACATGACAATCGATCAGAAGCGTTGGATTAGACTAGCTAGCATGTATCCTGAAACGATTAATCTGGTTGAATTTTATCGGAATGGTAAATTAGTGGACATAGCTTTTAACGAACCGTTCATGATTAATAACGAAACAACGTGGATTCAGCAAGCTGCCTTAATTACGGATCAGGATAAGGAATGGAAGGCGATCATTTATTTGAAAGACGGTAAACAAATAGAAAGGATTGTAAGCTTAAATTAGCATGAAAGAACCCGCTAGAATAATTATTATTCTTAGCGGGTTCTTTATATAGCACTTTCAATTAACTTTCAACTAAATTTGCACTAAGAATATATCGATCTGGGGCAGCACCAACATAATTGAATGGATAACAAGTAGTTACAGTCAAGACTGCATCATCCGTAGGTGTAATGATGGTTTGATCGTCTTTATCAACAATTTGCGTGTTGTTAATCTCATAGGTGAACGAACCAGCTGATGTCCGAACGATGAGTTGATCACCTATCTGAAGCTTACTTAGGTCTCTGAAGACCGTGTCGCGATGACCAGATAGAACAGAGTTATCGTTCTCGCCGGGTAATACACTCTGGGCAAAGTGCCCGATACCCTTCTCTAATTCATCCTCACCAACACCATGAATGATTGGAATTTCCTGCTCTAATGCAGGAATGATTAAGCTGCCAATCTTATCTCCAACTTCAGGTCGAATAGGATAAAGAATGATATCCTGACTTTGAATACTGGATAAGCTATTTATTTGAACGGGCTCGGCATTTAACTGCTCAGCTTCTTTAATAACTAGAGTAGGGAGCTTGTTGGAGTTAGCTCTATTGTCTATGGGTGCAGACAGATTAGGTTGTATTAGAATTTGAACGAGTGACCAAATAATGATACCTGCCCCTAGGATGAATAAACCTAGGGATAGTTTATTAGCTCTAGAAAGCCTTATTCGCATTAGACTTATCTTATTCATACTGCCTCATTCTCCTCCAAGTGATTGCTGCAGAAATCACAATGAAAGTAAAGCCAAGAAGAAGTAAGTTGTACCATGGTGAAGCCGTCTTAGGAAGCTGACCGCCCGGTACTGTAGGTACGGTTAATGTCACTGTTTCGATTAAGATTCCCGTTCCTACTTCAGGGTTAAACTTGGTAACTGCCGGATACTTTCCAACAGGTGCATCGGTGATGGTATAACTAATACACTCGTTACCAACTATACTGTATTCTTTACCACCAAGCGTAAAACTCCACGTTCCTCGTGCTTCTAGCTCGTTTGGAAGTACAGCATTGATGAACAAGCTACCATTACTCATTAACCATACACTCTGAGAAGTAGTCTGGCTAATAAGCTTTCCATCTTGAGGTTCTGTAGTCGGACAAGCTATTGCAGCGTCTGGAGTATTATCTACAATGGGAACGGCTGGGATAATCGGAACTGATTCGCATGTTTCACCTAAGCTGACCAAGGAAGCTTGAGTAATACTGTTGACCAAGATATTCAACTTGTTCGAACCCTCTGTGTTCGTTCTGATAACCAGATCGCTATTCCCATTAATTGTGCTATTGCCTACCTGGGTGGTACCTTCAATGTTATATTCAAAGGCAACCTGCTCCATATTCGGATTATGAACTTGCCAATTACGAGAAGTGCTAGGCTCTTGGCTACACAGTGAAGTTACAACTAATTGCTGCGAGGTTGGTAATGACGGTACAGCTGGTATTGGTGTTACAGGTGCGGAACATGTTGGTACTGTGATAACTACAGGACCTGGACTTGTGAATGTAACCGCGTTCTGTGACAGGATTCTACCATCAATGCTGACATTAATGCCAACAGTAGTTGCAGAGGATGGACTCAACAAATTTCCCTTAAAGTTTGTATTAGCAGCAAGCGTTGTAGCGCCATCCACAACCCAGAATACATTACAAGCCTGTGCACCATCGATTAAAGCAATATTAGTGTTAGCGGCTGTATCTAAGGTTCCAGCTATTCGGAAGATGTATACCCCATCACCACTTAGCGTTGTGTCCGAGCCAATATTTACAGCACCTGGGTAATCATAGACTCCAGGTGCTAAGGTTAAGCCGCCAAGATCAGCACCTGCTGAACCTGTAATATCAACTGGTTTGGATTTTGCGCTGTCTATGGCAGCAGTGAGCGCAATGCTTGCAGTCGTGTACTCAGAGTCATTAATATGGTTTCCACCATTCGTGATGGCGGGAACAACGGTCTGAGTAATGCTACCAACATCTCCACTAACTGAGGTTGCTACAGTTGTCATCGTATTAGCCATAAGTCCGAATGTACTGGAGGTTCCAAGATCAGGAGCTGTTACAGCTTCTGCCGCTATAGCGGGAATGGTAAAGAAAGAAAGAATAAGTGTAACAGCTAACATAAGAATAGAAGACTTGATAAATGGTTTTTTCATAGAGCACCCCTTAAGTTTTTTATGTACAGGATGTATTAACCTTATATCAACATATCTAAACACTGAGTACCTTGTATATAAATTAGCCGACTGCGCGATATCAAGAGGTTCGATGTCTATGTACGATACGTAATATATAAGACAACTCGTTGCTAATATAGTAAACTAAGAGGGATTTCAAATAATGATTAATTGGAGATGCGATCCTATGAGTACGATAAACAAGATAGGTTATTACGGTGAGTTCGGAGGGAGCTTTGTACCACCAGAGCTTCAGGAAGTGTTGGATTATCTTGCAGGACAATTTGAGAAATATAAGAATGATACAGAGTTTAATGAGGAATACCGCTATTATTTGCGCGAATATGTAGGACGTGAAAACCCGCTTACATACGCTAAACATCTATCCGAGAAGCTTGGTGGAGCTAAGATCTACTTAAAGAGGGAGGACTTAAATCATACCGGCTCTCATAAAATCAACAACGTTCTAGGACAAGCCTTACTTGCCAAACGAATGGGAGTTAAGCGAGTGATCGCGGAAACGGGTGCGGGTCAACATGGGGTTGCCACCGCGACGGTCTGTGCCATGTTTGGAATGGAATGTGTGAGATATATGGGTGCGGAGGATACGAGGCGTCAGTCGTTAAATGTATTCCGAATGGAGCTCCTTGGAGCAAAGGTAGTAGCTGTGGACAAAGGACAGGGTCGCTTGAAGGATGCAGTTGATGAAGCGTTGAATGATTTGATTGCCAATTATAAGAACACGTTCTACCTACTTGGTTCCGCTGTTGGACCACATCCATATCCAATGATGGTCAAGCATTTTCAATCGATTGTTAGTGAAGAATCTAAGAAGCAAATCCTAGAGAAGGAGAACAAGCTGCCCGATGTCGTTATTGCCTGTGTTGGCGGTGGCAGTAATGCCATAGGCGCCTTCGCCCATTATATTGATGAATCAGGTGTACGTCTTATTGGAGTCGAACCGGATCAAGCTCCTACACTAACAGAGGGAGTTCCGGGAGTCATCCATGGATTCAGATGTCTAGTTCTATTGGATGAGGAAGGAAATCCTAGAAAAACGTATTCGATTGCGGCTGGTTTAGATTACCCAGGCATTGGGCCTGAGCACAGCCATCTAAAGCAATCGGAGAGAGCGGAATATTACACCGTGACCAATGAGGAGGTACTCGAGGCTTTCCAGGTGCTCTCCAAAACTGAAGGCATAATACCTGCATTAGAAAGCGCCCATGCCGTTGCGTATGCGTTAAGGTTGGCACCACAGATGACCAAAGATCAAATCGTGATAATTAACTTATCTGGTCGTGGAGATAAAGATGTGGAG
The DNA here is from genome assembly GCA_002383285.1 of Caryophanales bacterium UBA4100. Lineage (GTDB taxonomy): Bacteria > Bacillota > Bacilli > Paenibacillales > UBA4045 > UBA4045. Next base: position 53,371 of record DFXU01000035.1, on the reverse strand, counting down.
CAAGTATTTCAAATGCTTAAATAATCTTAGATTTGTGTTTTATTTAAGCGCTGGAGTTGGCATCTGTATCTAGCATTTCGAACGGGAGATGAATTCTTGAATGTTATACAGCTGGGGCCGTTGATGTTAAATTTTCAACTACTCACTTTTATATTGTCTGCAGTCATTGGCTATTTGGTCTTGAAATATCGGATGAGTCAATTAGCTGTAACAGAAGATGCGAGCGTTAAATTTCTAAATGCACTAATTCTCGGTTTTTTTACCTGGAAGCTTAGCTTGATCCTCTTCGATCCTATGTCTGTTATCCAATATCCGATGTCTCTATTGTATTATAGTGGTGGACATAAGGGGATTTGGTTGGCCATTGCCATCTCAATCCTATATGTATGGATGCGCACAAGGAAAGATGGCACTACGTTCGTAATGAATCTGGATGGATTCGGTCTTGGTTGGCTCGCGGGCAGCAGTGTGTATTACCTCTTACAATTCATAATGGATAGTCATCATTTACTATTCTTAACTCTGATGCTTTTTATTAATTGTGTACTCATATTATTATTCTACACTTCATTAATGCGAAAAAACGGGATTACAATCATAGTCGTATTGGTTCTTGTTTTCTGGGGAGCATACGATTACCTTAAAGACTCGGGTCAACAAATGACAGATGGAGTTGGAATTAAAGTTGGGAATACAGCACCCGACTTTGAATTATTAAATTTAGAGGAACAGCCAATAAAATTATCTGATTTCAAGGGTAAGAAAGTGATATTGAATTTTTGGGCCACCTGGTGTCCTCCATGTAAGGCAGAAATGCCACACATGGAGAAATTTTATATGGGTTATGAGAAGGAAGTAGTCGTGCTGTCGGTGAACTTAACTCATACGGAAAGTAAACGAAGCAATGTAAAGGCTTTTGTTGAAGAATATGGGTTGCACTTCCCAGTTGTAATGGATTTAGACGGTGAAGTATCCAGAACGTACAACATATATGCCTATCCCACTACTTATATGATAGATTCACTTGGGATCATTCAGGAGGTATATCAAGGGGCTATTAACTATGACACGATGGTAAAATCGATATCACGCATACGATGAGTGGCTACACCAGGAGGATATTAGATGAAAGAGAAGGACAAGAAGTTTACACTATGGTTATTAGCCTGGCCTATATTCATTGAATTGTTCCTGCAGTTAATGTTAGGTGCTGCAGATACGCTTATGGTAAGTAAGATTTCAGATGAAGCAGTAGCTGTTGTTGGTTTTTCTAACCAAATTTTCTATGCACTGACGCTGCTAATCATGACTGTAGCTAGCGGTGCAGGAATTCTTATTGCGCAGAAGATAGGAGCTAAGCGAGAACAGGACGCAAGAACCATTGCAATTATGACGGTTAATGTAAGTGTTATTATAGGTATTATTCTGAGTATATTCCTATATACACAGCCATTAACTATCGTGCAATGGCTCCAAATGCCAGATAGCTTATTACCTATCGCACAAATATATATTTCTATTGTCGGTGCAGGTATGGTATTAACTTCATTGATGCTAGCGCTTAGCACGGTAATTCGGAATACAGGCAATACAAGAGGCCCCATGTACACAGCAATCGTGATGAATGTCGTTCATGTCTTCCTGAACTATGCTTTCATCTTTGGTGAATTCGGTTTTCCTGAATGGGGAATTACCGGGGTAGCTATCTCTACTGTTGTAAGTCGATTATTAGCAACAATTATGTTACTCGTGATGTTCGTAAGCTCATTCGAGAAGAAGATTGGTATAAGGGATCTCCAGTTGTTCGATGTGAAGCTATTCAAGAACGTGATTAAGATCGGCTGGCCATTAGGTGTTAGTAACTCTGCATATATGCTTGCTCAGCTTGTACTCTTCTCCTTTATTGCTGTTATTGGGGCCGAAGAGCTTGCAACACGAACCTACTTGAATACATTGGAATCCTTCTGCTTTATGCTAGGATATTCGATTGCCCTAGCGGTGCAGATTCAAATCGCTCATCTGTACGGGGCTGGACGAACGAAAGAAGCTTATGCAAGCGCATATCGTGCTTTGTGGATTGCAATCGTACTGGCAATAATCAATGCGATCATCATCTTCGTATTTGGCAAACAATTGCTAGGCTTATTCTCAAGCAATTCTGATATTATACTACTAGGCGTTTCCATGCTTGGATTAAATCTTATTCTTCAACCAGGAAAGTCACTGAATATGGTAGTGGGTGGAGCATTAAATGCGGTTGGAGATACGCGCTTTACGATGGTAGTCTCGGTTTGTTCCCAATTGCTCATAACCGTCGTTCTATCCTATTGGCTTGGTGTCCACTTAGGTNNGGGTTTGCTTGGTATCTATGTAGCGATGATTACCGATGAGTATGTACGAGGATTTCTGGCCTTCTTCAGATGGAGGGGTCGTAAATATCTGTATAAGATGGAGAGAGAAGAACGACGTAATACAGATGCTCATGCTACGGCACTATTAGAATAGCAACTTATAATTTGTTGAGAAGCCTGTACATTCAGGCTTTTTTTTGTTCGCATTTACCTAAAAAGTAGACATGTAATTTGCACAAGTTGACATAACGGTAATTGTTACGACATAAAAACTAATAATAATTACCCATAAACTGACATTCTTCACAATAACATTTGTGTACAATCAATTTAGCCTATCATTCTATATGACTATTAATCTGTTAAAGAGGTGCTAAATTTGAAAATGAAAATAAAACAACAATTATTCGCTTACCTCATATGTGTGATTGTCTTCTTCTCCTTAGGTATGGATTTCGACACTAGAAATTATATGTTTGCTGAGGGAGATCGTAATAATTCGCGAATAATGAACCTGAGTATGCAAACAAAGAATGCAAATGATATTAGAATTATGTTACCTGAAGGTCGGCTCTTCTCTGAATCGCGAGAACGGATCCATTCTTTAAATAAACAACAAGAGAATAGGCTTATTACTCAGAAGGAGTTACATACAGATGAAATGAATGCCACTGAGGAAAATGCTGCGGGTGATGAGGAAATAATTTCAATTTATGAGGTTACCTCTCACTATCTCAATGTTCGTGCGGATAATAATGCAAGATCGAAAATACTTAATGTAGTTAAGAATGGCGATACCCTTGAGGTTCAGCAAAAAGCAAATAATGATTGGCTCATGCTTAGTAGTGGGGGATATGTAAATAGTAAATATACGAAATTGATTAATAAAGGCAATAATCACATGAAGAAACCACCGAAGGTAACGATATTATCAGATGATCATGTAATTGCACAGGATAATATCATAAAGGTCTCACAAGCTAAACCAAGTCAACCAAGCAAACCAACATCAACTGTGAAATCAGATTCTAGATTAACCGAAGAACATATTGCACAGATCTTTGAAGGAACTCTTCTTGCAGATCAAGAGCTCGAAAAAACGATATTGGAAATTGAAGAAGAGTATGGAATCAATGCCTACTTCACAATTGCAGTAATGAAATTAGAAAGCGGACATGGGAAGAGTAAGATAGCTAGAGACAAGAATAATCTATTCGGGCTAAACGCCATTGATGGTGATGCCTACAACAAAGCCTATAGCTTCGAAACAAAGGGAGATAGCGTTGAGAAATTTGGACAGCTTATATCCGATAACTATATCGATAAGGGCTACACAAGCATTGAGAAGGTAGCAAGTAAATACTGTAAAGCTAATCCGAAATGGCCATCATTAGTTATGAACATAATGAAGAAGGATTATAATAAGCTGATGTGAATTATAACAAGAAGGGCATTAATGCCCTTCTTGTTGCTGCTCGATTAGGTTGATAATGAACTTCCGTTCTTCTTCTGCGATAGAATCACTGACGACATGATGATTAACGGTCTGTTCGATTGCCTCATACTCTGCATATGGTGCATGCCTTGGAGCATGTTCGCGTTGTTCGTTCTGGAGCTTAGGATTTAATCGATACAATTCCTCAAGCTTGCGATGGGCAGCCGCCAACTTGTGTGATATCTTTATAAGACGACAGCCAAAGTACCTACTATCGCTAGTAAGAGAATTGGTTTTTTTCTTCTCCTTCAGATGAGAGAATTATAGAAGAGGTGGTAAGCCATGGATACGGGAAGAGAGAATTTGTGGAGCATGCTTGGGGATCTACCTGATGCTACTAAACCAGTAAATGTATTAGAATCTACTACAATGATTCGAGGTAATTACATCGTTGAGACACTGCTATTAGATTTGAATGGGTTAGAGCCAGTACCCGCATATTATATAAAACCAGTTGATCAGAAGGGTCCATTCCCAACAATCTTATTCAACCACTCCCATGGCGGATTCTATGATGTAGGTAAAGATGAGCTATTGAATGGTGCACCCTACATGCAGGTACCGCCCTATGCGGAGGTATTGACTGAGATGGGATACGCAGTGTGTTGTATAGATGCATGGGCCTTTGGAGAGAGGAGTACCGAATCCGAACTTACTATATTCAAGAAAATGTTATGGTCCGCGCGAGTGATGTGGGGAATGATGGTATTCGATAACCTAAGAGCATTAGATTACTTGTTCACTCGTGAGGATGTAGATACATCTCGTATTGCGACGCTTGGTATGTCTATGGGCGGTACGATGGCTTGGTGGTGTGCAGCATTAGACGAACGCATTAAAGTCTGTATAGATATATGCAGCTTAGCAGATTATCAATCACTTATTGATACCAATGGATTATCTCATCATGGCATCTACTATTATGTTCATGGATTATTGAAGCATTTCACTACGGCAGATATTAATTCCTTAATTGCGCCGCGTCCACACTTGGGACTTGCGGGGAATTTAGATGTGCTGACACCAGCCGATGGACTCGATAAGATAGATCAAGAGCTTAGTCGTGTGTATAGTGAGTTGGGAGTACCCGATGCATGGAGGATGGTTCGATGTGAAGTGGCGCATGTAGAAACCGAACAAATGAGAAGCGAGGCCGTGAATTTCCTTAAATCATTTCTATAGCTATAATATAATTCCAAATGGAGTAAGGTGAAGTTAGCGTGGAGCTTATTAAATTGCAGAAAAGTGATATCCAATATGTGCTTTACAATATATTTGGACTGTTACGAATTAGCGCAGTAGTTGGCGCAATTGTACCGCCATTATGTATTTAATTCCAATGCATGGTCATGTGAGGGGGCGGATAACGCAAGTTTCCGCGCTACAATACCGTCTAGACTGTACTATAACGCTGAAACTTGCGCTGCTGAACGATATTCTGGATTTTTGGCTGATTTAACAAATTTGCAGAGCATAGTAACGCCAACTATAGCGTTAACAGAAGTGAATCATCCAACTCATAGCTACTAAACTAATCCCTTCGATATCAGTATGGTAATAATTAGAATAAGAATCACAGCCATATGCACACGCTTAGCAACATAACGAGCAGAGACCGCCCGTTGTTCTTGTTGGATTGGATAGACGGATAAGGTCTCAACATTCTTATGATAACGTCCAAGCTCAAAGAGCTGCAGCCTGATCACATAAGTAAACAGGAGAAGAAGTCCGAGCTTGATCCATATACTATTCATTATCACTATAAATAGAATTCCTACTATGGTTAATCGAGCAACTACACCAAATAGTTCCGACCTAATCCATGTGAGTAAATACAAAAAATGATAAGCATTTGATTTCTTGAAAGAAATAATATGTGCAATGAGGTGTAGCCAACGGGTTTGGCGAACAACAGAATGCTCGCGCGGTACCTCTACGAATAGATTGAAGAAAGTAATCCATCTTGATCTACTCTTATGCTCTAATACAATTAGTCGTTCCCAGTAAATCGTAAATCTGGAGGTATGTCGTAATAATAGTACATATGCAATAGAAGTTAAGCCGATGAATAAGAGTGACCATGCAATGGATTGTGTAAGGGCAAGATAAGTTAACAATCCAACGGTTATTAAACGAACCCAGGTAAATAATTGCCTTGTTCGTGATTTCCGCATGTGGTTTTCTTGCCAAACACCAATCATGACAATCCCTTTTACCAGCACCAATTGGAGCCATATGGAGGAGTAATCGACCATAGACTGCCCTCCTGCAGCTTGATATAACGGCCATAGAATGAACCATAGTATAGTTACAATCAGGATATGTGAGATTAATGCAGATCGCAAGCTTGGTTTTAGGTAAGCCGACATGTGCGACTCCATCGGAAGTAAGAAGACGACATCTGCTTCTCGCAAGTAGGTGCGGAAGCCGCCAGAGTTAAGCGGTATCGCTAATAGAACTGCCATGAGGACCAATACTGGAAACCGATCAGGAAGATGGTTAACGAAGTAGCCGTATCCAAAGAGACAGAACCCTAGAATAAGTATAAAGCCTGGCAGAGAACCTCCTGCATAGCGGAAATAGGGGGCTATACTCAGCCAGTATTGCTTCGATCGCTTCTGGCGTAATTGACGTAAATTAAGTTTCTCCATAATTAAACCTCATTTACTAATTTCAGGAATACATCATCTAGTGAGCCTCCAGGCAGTTTAGCCTCTTCGCGTAGTATCTCCAAGCTACCATAAGCTCTTATGTCACCATGATGAATGAGGACGAAACGATCACAATACCGTTCAATGGTCGAGAGAATGTGGGAGCTAACCAATATACCTGCTCCTTCATCCTTTCGAATGACCATGAACTCCAACAGCCTACGCATAGCCAATGGATCTAAGCCTAAGAAGGGTTCATCGATAATATAGAGATCCGGTTTTACCAAGAATGCGATCATAATCATCACCTTCTGGCGCATGCCCTTAGATAGATGAAGAGGAAGGCGATCCAATTGTGATGTCATCTGGAAGACATCTGCAACTTGCTCCACACGTTCGTCAAATCGAGACTGTTCGAGACCATATGCCATTGCTGCGAAGTGTAGATGCTCGCGAACACTTAGCTCTTCATATAATAATGGGGTTTCCGGTACATAGCTGTAAGCGGCGCGATATACATCAGGCGAAGCTTGTCTCGTATTTCCCTTAATAAGTACAGTTCCCTCAGTAGGCTCCAATAAACCTAGTATGTGTTTAATGGTTGTGCTCTTACCTGCACCATTAAGACCTATCAAGCCGACCATCTCACCAGGTTTTACTGTAAAGGATATATTACGAATGATCGGATACTGGTGATTGTAACCACCTGATACACGTTCGAGTTGCAGGATGTTGTTCAATTGACTCACAGCCTTTATTCTAGAATTGGAAATTAGTTTAACTCGACTATATCATAATTAGGAGCAATTCTAAATTTTTCAAATTTCATTAAACGATGCAACGGTAATCTATAATGATTATTTCGTAGGAATAAAGTCAAAAATGTTCTATACATCGTGCATATTTGTATAGTACAAAAGCAATAATGTAAGCGCTATAATAACTCGTGATAACACAATTAAATATTAAAGAGGAGAGGTCAAATGCAAAAGAGAAGATTATCATTCACGCTTGCAATCATGTTAACGCTGTTACTATTTCTTACTGCATGCGGAGACAATGCCGCGAATGAATCAGGAGCTTCAAAAGCAAACGAAAACGAGAAGATTGATCTGGTATGGATTACGCACAGTCCTGAAACGGAAGCTGAAAGAGAGATTTATCAGGTTGATGTTGTGGATGCATTCGAAGATGCACATCCGAATGTCACAGTTAAATGGGTAGAAGCGCAGGATTCTTACTCATTAATTCGTCAGCAGCTTGCTGCTGGAGCAGGTCCAGACATTGTTAGTACAGGTGGACCAACCTTTCTAAGTGAGTATGTGAACAGCGGCTATTTACTTCCGCTTGATCCGTACGTGGAGCAATTTAAGTGGGATGATCGCTTCTATGACTGGGCATTAGCTGCTGGTAAGATCAATGATAAGGTGTATGGCTTACCTGGAGCTTATGAAACCCTTCTTGTTTGGTACAACAAAGAGATGTTCGCAGCCAATGGATGGGAGGTTCCAACAACATATGATGAACTAATCGCATTGAGTGATGCAGCACAAGCGAAAGACGTTATGCCATTTGCATTCGGTGCTTCTGACTTCAGAACTGTAAATGAGTGGTGGTTATCATCCGTATACAATGCTTATGTTGGACCTGCAGATTTGAAAAAAGTTCTTCAAGGTGAAGAACCTTTCACTAATGACCTGATGAAGCAAGCAACTGAAACATATGTGGGTATGTGGCAGAAGGGTTATATCAACAACAAACAATCCCACGCCATCTCAATGGAGGATGCTTGGGGGTTGTTCAACAATAATCAAACCGCTATGAAATTGGAAGGAACTTGGGCATTGTCTCGCTTGCAGAATGATCCTCCACCCTTCGAAGTTGGATTCTTCGCAATGCCGAGCTGGAGAGCTGGAGTCGATGCTAACCTGCCAATCGGTCTTGGAGATGCAATAGGCATCAATGCAAAGACGAAGCATCCAGAATTAGCTGCAGAATTACTTGACTTTATTAACAGTACAGCACGGGCAGAAAAGTTGATTAAGCTCGGACAATTCCAGCCGATGAATGGACTGGATGTTGCAGGTGTCGAAGGCATTGATCCACTTGTTGTTGAAGTTTATGATGCAATGAATGATATGCTAGATGCGGGCAATGCCGGATATGTTTCTTGGACATATTTCCCTCCGTCAGCACTAAGTTATCTATGGAACAATATTGATGCTGTCTTCTTAGGGCAGATGAATGTTGATGACTATCTGAAGAATACACAGGAAGCAGCGGCAAAGGATAAAGAGAAAAACATGCTGTTCAATTTTCCTGAGTAAGCGTAAGAAATATATTGAAACATTAACGTGTAAAGGAAAAAGGATAGGATAACTTCCTTCCTTTTTCCTTTTGTGAAGGAAGGAAAAGCGATGAAATCCATAGTTGAGGTTAATAGTAAGCTTAATTTCTCGAAGAAGAAAATCATGTGGAAGCAAATGCTGTTTCCATGGTTATTATTAACGCCTAGTATTATATTGTTGGCTTTAGTCATTAGCGGTCCAGTGATTGGAACGGTTGCACTATCATTAACGGATTGGACTGGTATCGGAGTACCAAGCTTTACCGGCATTGACAACTATGCACGATTGGCTACGGATAGTACTTTCTATGCCTCGCTACTGAACACAATGAAGTGGATGGGGTTATTTCTTACCGTTCCGATTATTCTGTCTCTTGTAATAGCCGTATTGTTAAGTAAAGTTTATCGCGGTCAGATGGTTTATCGGGCGATCATCTTTCTGCCCTACATTATCTCCACAGTAGTAACTGCAAAAATTTGGCAGTGGATCTATAACCCATACGTTGGAATCAACTTGATTCTTGAGAAGTGGGGTTTAAGTTCATTAACAAGGCTTTGGTTAGGTGATGAACATATTACTTTGTATGCAGTCGCTTTTGCAGATATTTGGCATTCTCTTGGATTCTATATTGTACTATTCTTGGTAGCATTACACCAAACAGACAGCACCCTTGAAGAGGCGGGGAAGGTCGAGGGAGCCAATCCATTTCAAACGTTCTGGCATATAATCCTGCCCCAGCTGCGTCCGACAATCGTTCTGATCTTGATGCTGACTATGATTTGGTCCTTCGCTGCCTTTGATTATGTATACATCATGACCCAAGGTGGACCAGGACACGCTTCAGAAATGCTGGCGACATATATGTACAAATTAGCTATTTACACGTATGAACCCGGGTATGCAAGCGCAGTGGCCATGACAATGGGGCTGTTCAGCTTCATAGTTATCCTCGGATTTGGCTATATAAAGAAAAAAGGATGGGATGTATAATGCGAACCTGGTTACAATGGCGTCATATCCCATTATTATTCATGTCGATTGTGGCATTAAGTCCGTTGGTTTTGTTATTTAGCAATTCATTAAAGCCACGTGATCAATTTCGTGCAGATCCTTTTGGTCTTCCTAATGAGCTTGTATTTCAGAATATTATTGATGCATGGGTTAGAGCTGATTATGGCAGAGCCTTCATCAATAGTGCAATCGTGGGAGTTTTTACGATTACGATTATCGTTATATCTGCCAGCTTAGCTGCATATGCGTTGGCAAAAGTTAATTTTCGTGGCTCCAATATCGTAATGGCTTTATTATTGTTTATCATGTCTGTACCATTAGGGTTGTTTCTAGTTCCTCTATTTTTTATATGGCAGAGACTAGAGCTTATGGATACGTTGCATGGAATTATATTAATCTATTCTGCTATTTTCTTACCTTTTAATATCTTTTTCTTGAGATCGTATTTTGTAGGGATACCCAATGAATTGTTGGATAGTGCAAGGGTAGATGGATGTAATGAATTCAGAATCATATGGAGTATTATATTTCCACTAGCAAGGCCAGCATTACTCACTGTCACATTGTTAGCAGGTCTATGGTCATGGAATGAGTTTTTCTTTGCTAATGCCTTCCTGCAATCACAAGAAATCAAGACGGTGGCTACGCGGTATATACTGTTTACCGGACGGTTCAGCAGTGATTGGACTATGATTTCCGCGGCAGGCATGATCACCATTGTTCCTGTTATTATCGCTTATATTTTTTTGCAGCGACGATTTATTGAAGGGATTACTGAAGGGAGTTTGAAGGGATAATCACGTGTTAAGCGTTTACATTATTATTGTGGTATTATGGATTTATTAAGCAGCAGCTTGTTCCAAAAAGGGGGGGCAGGTCTATGGGAATTCATATATTAGTCGTTGAGGATGAGGTAACCGTTAACCAGAGCATCTCAGAATTCATAACCGAATTAGGAAAGCCCTATACACTTGTCGGAAGTGCTTCCAATGGTATTCAAGCTCTGGACTATTTCGACAAGCATCCGGTGCATATCTTATTAACGGATATTCGTATGCCTCAGATGGATGGTCTGAAATTGATCGAAGAGGTTCGGAAAAATTATAAGGATACGAAAATTATAATATTGAGCGGATATAACGACTTTTATTATGCCAAAATGGCTATGCAAAACGGAGTTGTCGACTATCTATTAAAGCCATTAAAGAAAGAAGAATTGACTTCACGGTTAGTAAAGGTGGCTTCAGAACTTTATCAAAATACACATTCTTACACATCTCTTATGCTCAATCAGGAAAAATGGGATATGTCCATGACCCGTATCGAGTCCAAGTTATTCGACCAAATTGAAATGGGTGACATTGAGGGTACGAAAGAATCAATTGTGATGCTGCTAAATGCGTTTAAAGAGCTAGCAGGTAATGATTTATTACGTATCATTCCATTCATAATTGATTCCTTATTGGCTATAAATAAGCGTCTTTCCTCGGTTAATGACATTCACTTATATCTTGACTCACGTAAGAATGAATTGAAGGAAGTGCTAGTTCCACAACGTTCTCTCATTGATATTGAAAAAAGCGTAATTGACTTTTTTGTTTATTGTGCTCAAGTGATTAAGAATTCAAGAGAACAATCAAGCCCAGATGTACTTCATCGCTGTCAGGACATATTAAACAATTATTTTGAACAGGATATCACACTTGTGGAGATGGGGCGTTTAACGGGTGTAACCCCTTCTTATTTAAGCCGATTATTCAAAAAAGACCTCGGTGTGAACTACACGGAATATGTTAATCAATTGCGAATGAATAAGGCAAAGGAATTGTTGAATGTACCACATCTCAAAATGATGGAAATCGCTAATATGGTTGGTTTTAATAATGCGAACTATTTCGCTAAGATATTCAAAAGATATGAAGGAATGACACCTAACGAATATCATGATCAGAGAATGGCATCCCATGAATAAACAATGGTTCCAGAGATCACTTTACATTCGTATTCTTCTAATTCTGGTTGTGTTAGGGCTCATTCCATTAATGGTCTTAAGCGTGGTAGGCTATCGTTCGATATCCAATCTCATGGTTGAGATGATAGCTGAATCGAATCTGCAAACGTTAAATCAGGTTCAGAATAAATTAGAGCAAGTCGATTCGGTTATTGATGATATCTTGCTAAAGACAGCAGTAAATCAAAATATTCAACAGGTTATAAAAAGTAAACCAGCTGAAGGCTGGAACGCTTATCAAGAATCTAGACTGTTCGTTGACTATATTCAGTTATTGATCATCGGCAATCCTGAGGTTCACAATATCACAGTTATGAATTTCGATGGCAAAAGAATAGACAGCCGAGGTAGATTTCTAGCAAACACGAATATTGTTGTACCACCGATCTATAATCAAATCATGGATGATTTATTGAAGGAGAGCAGCAACAAGATTATCAGTTCAATTTACCAAACATCAAGAGTCGACATCATCTCATTCGGTAAATTAATCTTGGACTTACAAACTGGGGAACCTATCGGTGTAGTGATTATCGATATTAATCTAGGAATGATTGACAAAGGTTTAAAAGATGTGAAATTGTTGCAGTCCGGTATTATTATACTTGTAGATCAGTTTAATCATGTCATTCATCATCCGAACGAGAAAACGGGAGCATCCTTTAAGGAATCGTGGTCAGAATCATTAGGCTCTAATCCCTATACCCTCAAGAAGACTGAAGCTGGAAATCAGATGTTATATTTACAAACGGAAATTGATGAATTGGGATGGACTTTATATGGTGTTGTTCCATATGAAGAGGTTATTAAGAAGCTGGTTGATTTTCGCTATAAATTCAATATCTTTCTATTTATTATGATTGTAGCTATAGGCATTGTGGCCATATCTATTCGTAAAGTTTTTGTTATGCCTGTATTAAACCTGCAGCGATTAATGAGAAAGGTAGAGTCAGGTGATTTCACAGTTCGCGCCACATTCAAGCGGAATGACGAAATCGGTCAATTGGGTATGAGCTTTAATCAAATGGTGAGACAGTTAAAGGAGCTCATTGAGCAAGTTTATGATGTAAAGCTCAATGAATCTAGAGCTTTATATTATCAGAAGCAGGCTGAGTTAGAGGCTTTGCAAAGCCATATAACTCCACACTTTCTGTATAACACACTACATTCCATCAGCTGGTTTGCGAATCGTAAGGGTATTCGTGAAATTCAATCGGTAGTCGATTCTTTAAGCAGCATTCTGCAGTATAGCCTGCAAACAACTCCCAAGATGGTCAGATTAAAGGATGAGTTTGAGTATCTAAAATTATACATGGATATAATCGATTTCAGGTAGGGAGGAACGATAAAGTTCTCATACAATTTACCAGAAAACGTCCAGAACGTATTACTGCCTCGACTATCATTGCAACCGATTGTAGAAAATGCGATAAAGCATGCATTTAATGAATCGATTGAAAAGAAGAGCATAACGATTATTACAGATCAGGAGAATAGAGATGTAGTTGTGAAGGTAATCGATAGTGGAAGTGGTATAGAAGAAGAGGAATTAACTCGAATAAAGATTAGGTTGAATACGCCAGAACGTGAGAATGAATTACTCGCTGATCATGAGAAACAGGCTGGTATCGGGTTAATCAATGTACACTACCGATTGCAGATGTGGTTTGGCAGGGAGTACGGAATTACGCTTACTAGCTCCGAAGGAGCAGGTACAGTTGTCGAAATCAGAATTCCTACAGATTATATTGCTACAGATACATTGAAATAGTCATTAGAAACTTATGGAGGGTTTATCATGAGAGTGAGTATATTAACAGGACCAGCGCAGAGTGAGATTGTGGAGATGTCTTTACCCCAAATTAATGATGACGAGGTACTCTTGGAGGTTAGTGCTTGTGGAGTATGTGCTTCCGAGCTTCACGGATGGGAGAATGGACTACCGGGAAAACGAAAAATTCTCGGACATGAACCAGTCGGAATTATCAAACAATTAGGGCAGAATGTCAAGGGCTTTGCTGTGGGAGATAGAGTGACTGGACTCATATATGAAGCATTTGCAGAATTTACGAAGGCTGACTATAGAAACATTATCAAGGTACCGGAGCAGTTGGATGATTTGGAAGCTCTAGGTGAGCCTTTATCCTGTTTAATAAGTGGAGCCAATCGTACACCTGTGAATCCTGGAGATACTGTAGCCATTATTGGTACCGGGTTTATGGGCCTTGGGTTTATGCAATTAATGAGATTAAAGGGGGCCGGTAAGATAATTGTAGTTGATGTAAGGCAAGAAGGCTTGGACAATGCTCTGCGATTCGGAGCAGACGAGGTTATGTTTCCTGATCAGGTTGAGGATAAATATAAAGTAGTGGAATGGGACCAGATGGACAGAGGGGTAGATGTGGTGGTTGAATCTAGCGGATCTCAAGCTGGACTTCAATTGGCTGGAGAAATGACCAAGGTACACGGTGTGCTATCTGTTGTGGGATATCATCAAGCTAATCAAGGTATGAGAAACGTGAATATGCAGCTCTGGAACTGGAAGGCTATCACAGTAGTCAATGCACACGAACGGAGAAATCAAGTACACGTAGATAGCATGAATGGAGGCCTGGCAATGATTAATCAAGGGCTATATAATATGAAGGATATGATTACCCATGTGTATGGGCTAGATCAGGTAGACGAAGCATACGGAGCATTAAAGAATAAACCCAGTGGTTTTATTAAGGCAGTCATTAAATTTAAGTAGCGTTTGGGGGATTTAAGAGTGGCCACTATTAAAGATGTTGCAAGATTGGCGGGGGTGGCGATTTCAACAGCCTCCAATGCACTGAACGGTAACCCTGGAATTAAGAAAGAAACGAGAGAAAGAGTAATCAGAACAGCCAAGTCATTAAATTATGTGCCAAATCCGATTGCACGGGGGCTTGTGTCAAGTAAAACCAGGAATATATGCACCATAGTCTCCGGTCCAAAGTACGACTCTTTTTCTAATCCTGTATATTATGAAACAATTAAGAGCTTTGCCAATAAGCTCAAGGATCATAAGTATCTCATGAGCTTAATTTATATTACTGCTGCAGATGAGCTTGAATTTTTCCAAAACATCGTTGCTGAAAAATCATGTGATGCCATCTTTTTGATCGGTCCATCGATGAAGGAAGAGGTAATAGATTCTATATTTAGTGGAAAACTCCCTATTCTAAAATTCCAACGTAGAACTGAGAGTAGGGGTGTGTATTCAATCAGCTTTAATAATTTTAAAGGTGCATATATGGCAACGGAATACTTAATAAACATGGGGCATAGACATATTGGATTCATAGGTATAAGGCCAAACGTAAGTTTGGCCGAAGACCGATTTAATGGCTTTACTCAAGCCATATCTGATTATGGCATTTCCTTGGATAGCTCGGTAATCGTTGAAGGCGATTATTATCAGGAGGCTGGTTTTTTAGGGATGAAGGAAATCCTCCGTAACTCTCCTAATCTGCCAACAGCTGTTTTTGCAGCTAATGACGTAATGGCGCTTGGAGCTCTAGAGGCATTAGATCAAGAGGGTTTGAATGTACCTAATGACATATCCATAATTGGTCATGATAATATTCCGAATTTGCATTTATTAAAGGTACCGTTAACGACGATTTCCGTGCCCTTCCATGATATGGGGTATCTAGCAGCTAACAAGCTGCTGCAGATTTTGGCTGGAGAAGATTCCGTAATGAATGAGATCATAACCACTGTCGACATTAAGCAGAGAAAATCTGTGAAAAAAATGAATTAAAATTATATTGAGTAAATCAAGTGACAATGTTAAGCTTTCACTAAATACGAAACGTTTCGTATTATAATATTTCCCAATTATAAACTTTTCGGGAGGTAATATCATGAATTTGATGGAAGGTAAGGTTGCTGTTGTGACAGGTGCTGCAATGGGGATAGGAAGAGCATCCTCTATTCTGTTAGCACAGCATGGTGCGAAGGTAATTATCTCAGATGTTCATGCAGTTAAGGCACAAGAAACCGCCGCTATGATCAGAGCTAACGGCGGGGAGTGTATGGTTGTCGTGACAGATGTTGCTAATGATGTGGATGTTAAACAATTAATTGAGAGAACGATAGAAGCTTACGGCAAGATAGATGTTCTATATAACAACGTAGGTGTTGCGATCGGCGGTAGTGTAGTTGAAACCTCGGAAGATCATTGGCATCAGGTGATGAATATTAATCTCGGTGGTATTTATAGAGGCTGTAAATATGCGATCCCTCACATGATTAACAACGGTGGCGGCTCTATTGTTAACACCTCATCGGTTCAAGCCCTAACTGGCTTTGAGGGGTGGGCAGCCTATGCAGCATCCAAAGGGGGAATTATCTCGTTAACGCGCCAAGTAGCTGCGGAATATGCCAAACATAAAATTCGCGTCAATTGTATTGCTCCCGGTACGATCATGACTCCAATGAATGAGAGGATATTCGAGGAATTGGAAAATCCTCAGGAGCTTATCGAGAAGTGGAACAGCATGCATCCAATCGGCCGATTTGGTCAACCAAAAGAGATTGCCCAGATTGGCCTATTCTTAGCTAGCGAGATGTCATCGTTTATTACAGGTCAATGCATCGTTGCCGATGGTGGAGTTACCATCAAAGCTGAGAAATAACTTTTTACTTGTCTCACATTGAAAGGGGTTATCGACAATGACTACAGGTCCATTAGAAGGTGTCAAGATACTAGATTTCTCACAGATGATGGCTGGCCCATGGGCTACACAGATGCTAGGGGATCTGGGAGCGGAAATTATTAAAATAGAACGTCCGGGTACAGGGGAATGGGAACGCTCACTCGCTTCAATGGGACAATTACTAGCTGGTGATAGCCCATTCTACTTAGCTATGAATCGCAATAAAAAAAGCTTGACCCTCGATCTTAAGCATCCTAGAACCAAGGATATTATATATAATATCGCCAGAGATGCGGATATCGTCTTAGAAAATTTTCGACCTGGTGTACTTGATAAATTGGGCTTCGGGTATGAAGACTTTAATAAGGTAAACCCAGGTATTATCTATTGTTCGAGTACGGGCTATGGATCTAGTGGTCCTTATGTTAGAAAGCCCGGTCAGGATTTATTGATTCAAGGGATGTCGGGAATGATTGATTCCACTGGAAGAATGGGGGAGTCCCCTATGCCGAGTGGAACAACGGTAGTTGATGAGGCAGCAGCTATGATGAATGTGATCAGTATATTAGCTGCACTGCATCATAAGCAGAAGACAGGGGAAGGTCAGAGGGTTGAGGTCAATATGCTGAATACAGCCATTACGATGCAATGTCAGGAAGCCTTCTCCCATCTGAATTTGCATCAACGCTGGGAAAGAAGTCAATCGGGTATTGGTTCACCATGGCTATCAGCACCGTATGGTGTGTATCCGACCAAGAACGGTTATATGACGATCGCCATGGCGTCAGTTCCGTTGTTGGGACTCATATTTCAGCTTCCACAGCTGGAGAGGTATACCGATCCGATGGATTGTTATCATGATCGTGATGTCATCAAACCGTTAGTTGAGAACAGAACGAAAGATAAGACAACCGAGGAGTGGCTCTCCATACTAGAAGAGCATGATATCTGGTGTGGTCCAGTTCATTCTTTTCAAGAGGTGTTCGAGGATCCTCAAGTTATTCATAATGGCATTGTAAAAACGATGAATCATCCAAATGCGGGAGAGATCAAAACCGTGGGATTTCCTTCTACCTTTAGTATAACTCCAGCCACTTATCGGCTGCATCCTCCACTCGTAGGAGAGCATAATGAGGAAATATTGCGTTTCCTTGGCTATAGTGATGAAGAAATTCGCAGTATGGCAGAAGATGGTGTAACTGAACTAAAAAAGTAAGAAGGATGTGAAATAAAGATTGGAACCTATCATATACGAGGAACGAGGATCAATTGCAATCATTACCTTCAATAGGGAAGACAAGCTTAATGCAATGAATAGTGCGATCGTCTCGAGGCTGACTGCGTATTTGCATAAGGTGAATGACTCCGCACATATTCGTATTGCAATATTGACTGGTAAAGGAAGAGCCTTTGTTGCTGGAGCAGACATAACTGAATACAGTGAGCAGACACCAATAGAATTCATGGAATACCAGCGTCGGTCAAGAGCGATGTTCGATGCGATCGAAAAGAATAAGAAAGTGATCATTGCTGCGGTAAACGGATATGCACTCGGTGGGGGCTTTGAGCTTGTATTGGCTAGTGATTTGGTTGTAGCTAGCTCCGGTGTGAAGATGGGACTTCCAGAAATTCACCTTGGCTTGCTCCCTGGAGGAGGAGGAACTCAGCGTCTGTCCAGACTAATCGGTCGAAACCGAACTAAGTATTACTTATTAAGCGGCAAAAGAATGACCTCAGAAGAGGCTGAGCATTTAGGCATTATTCATACGGTTTGTGCTCCAGATCAATTAATGGATACAGCAATGAATATTGCTGAAGAATTGGCTGCTCGTGCACCACTTGCTATTCAAGAAGGAAAACGACTGATCAACGAAGGGCTGGAGGCTTCATTAGAGACAGCTATTTCGTATGAGGGATTGATTCTGGCCAATCTGTATCAAACCGCTGATGCGGATGAGGGAATTCGTGCCTTTATAGAGAAGAGAAAACCTATATTTCGAGGTCAATAAATGGAGGTCGATTATATATCATGAGAGCTGTCATTGATATTTCCTTAGCGGAAATCCTCTATGAAGGTAGCATTACAGAGCCAAGATTAAATCACCCAGAGGGAATTTGTGTGGATCAGAATGGCGACATATGGTGCGGTGGTGAGGCTGGAGAAATATATAAATTATCGAAGGACGGCAGTTCATTAGAGTTAATTGCTACTACTGGCGGATTTGCACTAGGTCTAGCATTTGATCACAACGGTTTATTATATATCTGCGACAATAAATATGCCAGCGTCTATCGGCTAGATCCTATAACAAGGAATCTTCAAAGGTTTGCTGACGGTGGTAAGGTGCAGAAGATGAGAATACCCAATTTTCCAGTTGTTGATGTGAAACGAAATGTATTATATGTGTCAGACAGCTATGACTTTCACAATGAAGGACCTGGAATCTGGCGCTTTGACTTGTGTACGGGTGAAGGTGAGTTATGGTACAAATTTAATCTTCGCTTTGCTAACGGCATGGCATTGTCCGTCGATGGTCAGTCTCTATATGTTGCTGAAACTTTTGCCAAGCGTGTTTCCAGAATAGCTATCCAGCAGGATGGCTCAGCTGGACAATCCGAGGTATTGATTAGCGACCTGGGTGGGCTTCCCGATGGTCTTGCATTGGACGGTGAGGGGAACATATATATAAGCTGCTATGAGCCATCAAGAATATATCGGTACCTCTGTGTAACAGGGGAGCTGCAACTGTTCATTCATGATCCGGAAGCGCATACACTATGTCATCCAACGAACTTGGCATTCCAAGGGAAACATCTATACACGAGTAACTTAGGTAGATGGCACATTACCCACATCCCTAATGACAGGGAAGGATTGTCGCTTCCCGTACGATATGGATAGGGGCGACTCGATAAAAGCTAATAGGGGGAAGTAAGGTGTCCATATCATTAAGAGGAATTACATGGGGGCATGTCCGTGGAATTTCACCGTTAAAGGCGACAACAGAGCAATATCAAAGGCTTAACCCTACTATCTCGATTGAGTGGGATACGCGTTCTCTTGAGGATTTCGAACATTATCCAATCGATTTATTGGCAGAAAAGTATGATCTTATTCTAATAGATCACCCATTCATCGCTACTGGGGTACATCAGGGTGCCATTATTGCACTCGATGAATGGCTGCCTGAGGAGTATTTGTTGGATCAAGCAGAGAACAGCGTGGGGAGAAGCTACGATAGCTATTATTGGTTGGGGCATCAGTGGGCATTAGCTATTGATGCAGCCGCTCAAGTGTCCGCTTATCGTGCTGATCTTCTAGCTGCTGTTGGTTTTCAGGTTCCGAAATCCTGGGATGATGTGTTCACATTGATTAACGCTTTACCAGATAACATGAAAGTAGGATTACCCTTGAATCCAACGCATTCGTACTTGAGCTTTCTAGCGATATGTGCGAATTTGGGAGGCAACGATTTCTGGGATGAGATTCATGGAATAAATCCGGAAGTAGGCGAACAATCGATTCATATCCTGCAGCGCCTAGTAAAGCTGCTGCATCCAAAATCATTATACTCCAATCCAATCCATATATCCGACCTAATGTCGAGTACAAACGAGATTGCTTATGTGCCGTTGATGTTCGGCTATGTGAACTACGCACGTTCCGGCTTCCGACCGCATGTCATTCATTATACCGATATTCCGACAACCCACAATGAACCAACTGGAGGTGTTCTAGGTGGAGTGGGTATAGCTGTTTCCGCCCGTTCGAAGCATAAGCAAGAGGCGATCGATTATGTCCGATATGTAGCAAGCTCGGATTGCCAGCGAGGTCTCTATTCCGCCAGTGGTGGACAACCAGGTCATCGGAAGGCGTGGAAGGATTCGGAAGTGAACCGAAAATCTCATGGTTTTTTTGAAAACACACTTCGAACCTTAGATCTAGCGTATGTGCGTCCAAGATATGTTGGATATCCGAGCTTTCAGGAACGAGCAGGTGAAATACTCCATTCCATGTTGTTAAACGGCGGTAGCTGTCGCGAAGTACTTCAAAATCTGAACAGTGTGTATCAACATATGCGTGCAGTGAGCGTGGAATAATTCGAGGGAATGAGGTGCGAAGTGAAGCCATTGGATGGTTTGGTAGTAATCGAATTCAGTCAATTCCTATCCGGATCCTCGGCAGCGCTCAGATTAGCTGACATGGGTGCGAGGGTAATTATGATTGAGCATCTTGGAATTAGGTATGGAGACCAAGCATCTATTGTAAATAGGAATAAAGAGAGCTATGCGGTAAACCTGAATAATCCTGAAGAGCTGACAAAAGTGAAGAAGCTCATTGAACAGAGTAACGTGATTATTGATAATTATCAAATGGGGCTGTTGGAGAAGTTAGGACTGGGCTATGAGAGTGTGAAAAAAATTAATCCAGACATTGTCTACGGTTCCATTACTGGTTATGGGAAAGCAGGTCCATGGGTGGGTAAATCAGGGCAGGATATACTTGTTCAATCACTCACAGGAGCAACTTGGCTGAACGGGGACCAAGACGATTCTCCCGTTACCTTTGGTTTACCTATTTCCGATTTGTTTGCTGGAGCTCATCTGGTACAAGGAATTCTCGCTTGTTTGGTTCGCGCTGGACGGACGGGAAAGGGAGGGTTAGTGGAAGTAAGCCTGCTGGAATCTCTTCTTGATTTTCAATTCGAGGTATTGACCACCTACTTAAATGACGGTGGACAATTGCCAATCCGCAGCTCAGTTCGCAATGCCCACGCGTATTTAGCAGCACCCTATGGTATATATGAAACGCTGGACGGATATATCGCACTTGCGATGGGCTCTGTTGTTCGGCTTGGTCAATTGATTGGATGCCAAGAGGTTATGTTATTTACGAATCCCAAACAATGGTTTACTCATAGAGATGAAATAAAAGGCTATCTGCAAAATCATCTGAAGAAAAATACGACAGAGCATTGGCTGAGCATGCTAGAATCGTCCGATTATTGGTGTGCTGATGTATTCAATTGGGATAAACTGCTATTGCACGATGGATTTAAAGCGCTTCATATGATTCAGGAGATAGGTCGACCAGGGGAAAAGCCCCTGAGAACGACTCGTTGTCCCATTCGAATGAATGGAGAACGACTGACATCGTCCCGATGGGTACCGACTGTGGGTGAACATAACTTGAAGATTGATAATGAAATCAATTTGCGAATTTCATCATCTTCAATTGGGCAGCGTGTATGGGGTAAAGAAGCGAAGCATGCATCGCTTGATAAACCACTTAAAGGGATAACGATTGTTGATTTTAGCCAATTTCTCTCGGGTCCCTCTGCTTCTCTTCGAATGGCAGATCTTGGTGCAAGAGTCATCAAGGTGGAACGCCCTGATATCGGAGATATATGCAGAACCTTATATATTTCTAATTTAGAGCTCGATGGCGACAGCACGCTCTTCCATTCAATTAATCGTAATAAAGAAAGCTTTGCAGCGGATCTAAAGGAATCTAAAGCTTTCGAGAATATTATCCAGTTAATTCAGAAAGCGGATATCCTTATACAGAATTTTCGTCCAGATGTGATGGAACGTCTCGGTCTTCACTACGAGGCCGTGAAGAAGATCAATCCTCGTATGATATATGGAGAAATTACCGGTTACGGAACCGAAGGTCCATGGAAGGAGAAGCCTGGTCAGGATTTACTCGTGCAGTCTCTATCAGGCGTAACTTGGTTAGACAGAAGCCATATGAATATGAATTCTAGTCCAAGTGCCCTGGGGCTAGCGGCTGCTGACATGTTCACAGGTGCACATTTGGTTCAGGGAATTCTGGCTGGTTTGCTAAGTAGAAGCATAACGGGCAATGGTTGTCATGTGGAGGTCAGTCTGCTGGAGTCGATACTAGACATACAATTCGAGAAGCTCACTTCTCACTTAAACCAAGAGGATATTGCAAGTGTTCGATCTACAGGTAACGGTGTCGAGGATGATTATAAACCCTTGTATGGTATATATGAAACAGCAGACGGGTACATAGCTTTAGCCATAGATAATGTTAAGGAGCTTAGTGATTTGCTCGCATGTCCATCACTGGGGTATTATATGAATGAAAAACCATGTGAAGGTCAAACCGATAGGATAAATGACATTCTAGCCGAACACTTGAAAAGTAAAACGGTCAAGGAATGGATGGCAATATTGCAATCTGTAGCGTACTGCTGTGCTGAAGTTCTAAACTGGAATCAAATGATACAGCATGATGGATTCAAAGCTCTCGATATGATTCAGGAAGTTCGGAGAACAAATGGCGTTAGTTTACAGACAACTCGTTGCCCCATCAGGGTTGACGGACAACTATTCTTCTCACCGCAAGGTTCTCCTATAATAGGTGAGCATAATACTAAGATATTAAGGGAGTTTAATGAGAATTAATTAATTAATGGATATATTGGGGAGGATGAAGACGAAATTATGAAAATTGTTGAACAGCTACTTGAGAACATTCGCATGCCTCGTATGATCAAGGTACACCAAAGGTTCCATGCACCTGAGATAGAAGATGTAGTAGGTGCTGTCCATCAGACCATCAATGATGAGCAGGTTCTGACTCGAATTTCGAAGGGGGACCGGGTCGCTATAGCTGTTGGAAGCCGTGGTGTGGCAGATATTCCTATCTTAGTTAGAGAGGTTGTCAATGCAGTAAAGTCTGTCGGAGGTCAACCGTTTATTGTACCTGCGATGGGTAGTCATGGCGGTGCGACAGCAGAAGGTCAGAAGGATGTTCTTGAGAAAATGGGTGTGACTGAAGCATTTATCGGCGCTTCAATCAAATCCAATATGGACGTTGTGGAGGTAGGAAGACTACCAAACGATCTTCCAATCTTTATCGACAAGAACGCCTATGAAGCGGACAAGATTATTGTGATTAATCGAATTAAGCCACATACAGCCTTTCGTGGACCTGTAGAAAGCGGCCTAATGAAGATGATTACGATAGGTCTTGGAAAGCAGAAGGGTGCGGAGGCGGCTCATGCTTACAGTTTTAAGTATATGGCGGAGCATGTTCCGGAGATGGCTAAGATTATCCTCTCGAAGCTTCCAATAATATTCGGACTTGGTGTATTGGAGAATGCTTATGATCGACCAGCGAAGCTTGTTGCTATACCAGCAGAAAGGCTGGAGGAGGCTGAACCACAGCTGTTGCTTGAAGCAAAGGCGCTGATGCCTAGAATTTACTTTGACTCAATTGATGTACTCGTCATAGATGAGATAGGTAAGGACATCTCGGGGGATGGTATGGACCCTAACATAACAGGCCGATACGCTACACCTTATGCTAGTGGGGGGCCAGAGGTCGCACGTATTGTTGTGCTTGGATTAACAGATAAAACTCATGGTAATGCAAATGGAATAGGCCTGGCAGATATTACAACAAAGCGGGTATTTGATGCGATTGAATGGGAGAAGGGGTATGCGAATGCCCTGACAAGCACCGTTATTGGTGTTGTCAAGGTCCCTATGTTCCTAGAGACAGATGAATTGGCCATCAAAGCTGCGATCAAGACCTGTAATGCTCTAGATCTTAATAAGGTTAGACTTGTTCGGATTCATAATACGCTACATCTGAAGGAAATTTGGATATCGGAAAGCTTATTGCCTGAGGCGGAACAAAGTGAGAATATAGATATTTTATATACGTAAGATCTAGGTTCCTACGTTAAGGGTACAATCTGTGTTTATTCGGGAATTGCAACCTTTCTGTTTAGTTTACGATACTTCGAGGGTGAGAGCTGGAATTTTTTCTTGAAAAGGTGATAGAAGTGACTAAGATTCTCGAAGCCAGAATCAAGGCACACGTTTAGAATATCATCATCTGTATAGGTCAGAAGGTTTACAGCATAATTTAATCTGAAATCATTAACCCACTGTGTGGGTGTTTTATCATAATGTTTTTTAATCATACGGCATAGATATTCAGGACTTCGTGAGCTCAAATCATGAAGTCTTGACAGTCCTGCTGTAAAATTCTCTGTTTTTTTCATGTCTTGATTCAACCTGTCAAGCCATTCTGGGACAGAGGGTTGCACATGCTGGTGGCGTTCGGAAAAATAGTTTGTGAAAATTTCAGCTAATAACGCTCTTAATTCTGTTTTCATTTCATGCTTTAAATGGTTAGGAATGGTCGCCAGCTTTTGGAATCTGGCCATCATCTGATTGATTTCTATATTAGAAAGGATAATAGACGGTGGATTTTCAGAAAGTAGGAGCTTTTCCGCGTAAAATCCTTTCCCAAGATATACATATAGCGCTTCCATGGTGACTTTAGGAAATGCTAAATTTAGCAGTTTACAATCTTTAATGCCATGCTTTTCATAATAGTGAATATCATCAGGGCGTATAAAAATAAAGGAGCCTTCTGTAATCAATTGTTTATTGCCATTGACGATGTGGTATACATTGCCCTCAGTGATTAAGAACAATTCATAAAAATCATGATTATGCTCCCCAGTAATGGTTTTCAACGAATTGTGGTAGGCAAAGTGAGCTTCTGTTTCGGGATCAATTAGGTCCTTCTCCAATAGTCTTATCATGTAATAATCCCCTTATGATAGATTTAACTAATATCAATATAGCACAATAAAGCTATCGATAAAACAGAAGATATTAGTTAGAAAAAACTTTATATTTAGACCAGAAATCATTATTTCTTTTTAATAATTATTCTAAAAATCATTGGAGGATGACTATGGGGACATTAACAAATCAAGAAGTTGAGTTTTACAAGAGGGAAGGATATTTTCTATATCATAAGCCCCTATTTTCTGAGGAGAAGCTCAGTCAATTGAATGACATTTTTGAAGAGCATCTAGCGGAAAAGGGAAGTAAATTATCGGATGAATTAGATACACCCCACTTCCGCGACAAGCGTTTATTGGATTATTTGCTTAGTACAGAGGCACTAGACTTGGTAGAAAGTATTATTGGTCCAGACATTCTATTGTGGTCAAGTCACTTCATCTGTAAAGATCCATTCAAAGGGAGAATAACTCCTTGGCATGAGGATTCCGCTTACTGGGAGGGCAAATTTGACAAGTACGACAGTATTGTAACGATCTGGCTTGCGCTTGACCGAAGCAATAAGGAGAATGGCTGCATGAAAGTAATCCCTGGTACTCATACCAATGGGTTTTCAGAATATGAAGCTGTGGATAAGAAAGATAACACATTCCATGCTCAAATCAGAAACATTGATGAATCCAAAGCAGTTTATTTTGAGATAGAAAAAGGTGAGTGCTCCCTGCATGACTCGCGCATTATTCATGGTGCCTCCGCAAATACAAGTCCTTACCGTCGCTGTGGGTATACAATGAGATTTATATCCGCATCCACGAAAATGAATCTAGATAGAAATCCAGGCTGGAAATTCTGGCTAGCACGTGGCGAGAATATTGCGGGTAATCCGTGTGAAAATGTATAAGCATTGACCCGAGGGTGGGGAAAGCGGTGTTTATCGCTTTTCTCCATTTCTTTATTGCAATATTGAACAA
Source organism: Caryophanales bacterium UBA4100 (assembly GCA_002383285.1). Taxonomy (GTDB): domain Bacteria; phylum Bacillota; class Bacilli; order Paenibacillales; family UBA4045; genus UBA4045. Next base: position 27,268 of record DFXU01000035.1, on the reverse strand, counting down.
ACAATAAGGGGTGGGACATCATGAATGGGAGACACATTAAGGTTGGTGTTATCGGATGTGGAGCTATTGCTCAGCGTCGTCATCTACCTGAATATACAGAGAGAAAGGATGTTGAAGTTATTGCAGTCTGTGACTTTCATCTATCAAGAGCAAAAGAAGTTGCAGAAGTATTTGGTGTAAAGAATGCCTATGATCGACATGAAGATTTGTTAGCTAATAAGGATGTTGAAGCCGTTTCGGTGTGTACACCTAATCATCTTCATGCAGCCGTATCTATAGAAGCGATGCAGGCTGGCAAGCATGTGCTTTGTGAAAAGCCGATGGCTGTTACACTTGAACAAGCAGAAGCAATGGTAAGCTCAGCTGAAGAGAACGGTGTATTCCTTATGGTGGGACATAATCAAAGATTAATGCCAGCACATCAGAAGGCAAAACAAATTCTTGCTGAGGGCACCTTGGGGAAGGTATTATCATTTCAAACCACATTCGGGCATAGCGGACCGGAAAATTGGAGTGTAGATGGTGAGAAAAGCTGGTTTTTCCAAAAGGAAGCGGCTATTGTTGGAGCAATGGGCGATTTGGGCGTTCATAAAGTGGATTTAATTAGATGGCTGCTTGCTGATGAGATTATAGAAGTAAGTGCTGTGTACGGCTCACTTCACAAAACGATAACAGTAGAGGATCATGCAATTCTGATGCTAAAAACCCAGAACGGAGCTTTAGGGACTGTTACTGCGAGCTGGACTTATTATCCAAATGAAGTTAATCATACATTGATTTATTGTGAAAAAGGAACCTTGAAAATTGGCGTGGATTCTGAGTTCGGTGTTATTGTCGAACATACGAATGGACGCAGGGATCAATATCACCTAGACAAAATTCAAACAAACGGCAGTCAAGGACAAACAAACAGTGGTGTTATCGACCATTTTATCGAGGGCATCCTATCAAACAATGGTCCCGAGATCAATGGTGAGGAAGGTTTGAAAGCGCTTAAGGTAATTGTAGCAGCTATCAAATCGGCTGATACCGGTTGTTCGGTTAAATTAACATATTAGAATACTAGGAATGGCTACACGTGTAATAGTAAACATATAAAGAGAGCGAATGGTAAGTATTCGCTCTCTTAAGTTTGCACTCTTGACACATTACTTGTAATAATGAATAATGTATTTTATGTAATAACGTTTACATTAATGAGGGGTTAATTATGAAACTAACTATTAAGGAAGTAGCTCAACAAGCGGGAGTATCTATTGCTACGGTTTCAAGAGTTCTGAACAACAAAGACAGAGTAAAAAGTAGTACCCGCCAAAAAGTAAAAGAGATGATCCACAAGCTAAACTTTCAACCGGACCTAAATGCTAGGAATATGATTAAGAAGGAAAGCAAAACGATCGGTATGGTAATACCTGAATTATCTAATGAGTATTGGTCGCATTTGGTTGACGTGTTACAGGAAAACTTCTGGGATAATGGATACATGCTGATTGTAGGTTCTACAGATCGAAATCTTGATAAAGAGCAGGCATTTATCAAGTCCTTCATCGAGAGAAGAGTGGATGGAATTATCTTCGGATCTTCGCTTACCCCGCGAGCTGATACAGATAATGAGACATTTAAGCTGATTAAACAATACGGAATACCCATTGTGTCACTTGATCCGAAAAATCGGGAGATGAGCTGTGTTCTAGGTGATCATCTACAGGGTGCGACAGATGGGGTCGAGCATTTGATTCGCTTAGGACATCGCAGCATTGCATTTATAGGGGGACCTACGGCTCCTGATTCTAGAGAGTTAGGTTTTCGTAATGCCTTTATGCTGAATAACTTAATCGTAGATGAGTCATTAATTCGACGCTCGGATTCTTCATCTACATTTCAATTCGGGTATCAAACGACGATCCAGCTAATCAATGATGGTGCAGAATTCACTTCTATCTTTTGTTATAATGATGCAACGGCCTTTGGCGTCTTTAAAGCATTAGAGGAAAAAGGGATGAGGGTGCCAGAGGATGTGGCTATCGTAGGATATGATGACGTTCAAATGGCCGGTCTCTTCAAACCAGCGCTGACAACTGTGCGGCAGCCAATAATTGAGGTGGGACAAGCATTGGCCAAGCTACTAATTGATACAATTGAGATGGGATCAACTAGCATTCAGAAGGTCCCTCCGAAGAGTATTAGCTTTAAGATGCAATTAATTGTTCGTGATAGCTGCGGTAGTCAATTGAAATCATAGTTGATCAGAGCTAACATATTAAACGAATTTATTATGTATGAACGAAAGAAGAGGTGCCAAAGTCTGAATGACTTGGGGCAGCTCTTTTTATTATGAGAAACCACTATGACTTAGATGTCTAAGTCAGCTTCATTTTGCTCAGAAATTTGATTCTCATCTTAACTATTATAGAGACATTTCTAGTGAATTTCTTATGCTTAATTGATAAGAATTGTACTACATTGACACTTTTATATGATTTTCATATTTATTTTTTTATCTATTGACAGAGGTCCAGAAAAAGGATAAATTTTCTGTAAACGTTTTCCCACTGTGATTAATTTAACACTTATTTCGAATAAACAACAAAGAAAAGGGTGAGATATTCAAATAATTGCAAAATGACAGCGCTTCATTTATTAATTTCTTAATTATTTATAGAAAAATACATGATTTTATTCAATTATGTAAACGTTTTTACAAAATCACCTCAAAGTTAACAATATCTCATTATAAATAAGGGGAGAATCTGACTGATGATTCAAAAGCTGCTTAAAAATCTATTTTTGATAGTGATCCTTTCACTCTTTACTTATTTCATTGTAAATTGGTACCTCTCAAGAGGATATGATCAGAATGCGATGGCAGGTATTCCCGAGTACGACAATTTGGATGATCGTTCTATACTGGCGAATCAAGACATTAATGCTAAGTTGGAGCCATCGTATCTAGCCTACCTTCATGAGCAGCAAGAAAAGGGTGGGCAAGATACAACGGACATCGACATCGTCATTCAAGCTGAAGATTACGAAACTAAAAGTGATTATGGGATAGAGATTCAATCCGATATTGGCGGTAGATCCTCTAAGGTGTTAGTACAGAGCGAAGAGGATAGCTGGGTGGAGTATGAGGTTGCTATTCTAACCGATGGTTTTTATCAGATGGGTATCTCTTATTATGCGCTTCCTGGTAAGCGAGCATCAGTACTTCGAAGCTTACAAATCGATGGAGAATTCCCATTCTTCCAAGCCAAAAAAATGGAATTCACACGGATGTGGCAGGAAGCAGGGGAACCTTGGTTTGACAATCAGGGAAATGAATTTAATGCGACTCAGGAGGAAACCTCAGATTGGCAATATCGTGAATTTCGTGATGCGGAAGGTAAGGTTTCTGAACCGTTACGATTCTTCCTTACCAAAGGTAAACACACGCTGCGTATCAATATGATCAGAGAACCAGTCGCTATCGATGAGTTAAGGATATTCTCTCCTATTGTTCTTCCTTCTTACGAGATGGTACAGGAGCAATACAAAACTAACAATTACGCAGAGACTCATGGGCATCTCATTAAGATTCAGGCTGAAAGCCCAATTGTTAAATCAGATCCAACGCTACGCAGAATTGAGGATAGGGAGCCATTAACAGAGCCCTTTAACAAAAAAGGGACCGGCTTAAACGCATTCGGTGATCTGGCTTGGAAGCGTGGAGGGCAATGGGCTGAATGGTCATTCATTGCTCCAGAAAGCGGGCTTTATCAAATCGGAGCACGATTTGGTAGCTGGTGGTTGAATGGGATACCTGTTGAACGAATTGTGAAAATTGATGGAGAAATTCCATTCCATGAAATGAATTCGGTCAAATACCCATATCAGGAAAGATGGCAGGTTGGGGACTTTGGCTTAAGAGAAGATCCTTACCTATTCTACCTTGATAAGGGTGAGCACAAAATTCGGATGGAGGTACAGGTTGGTTCACTCGGAGAGGTATTCGAAAAGGTGATGGATGTTTCCCGTAAGATGTCTCTATTAAGCAGGGAGATTATTCTATACACAGGAACGAATCCGGATCCGAATCGGGATTGGGAGTTAGATAACAAAATACCTAATATCATACCAAGGCTTCACCTGATGGCACGTGAGTTGGATGAAGCAATGAAAATGACATTCGCGTTAGGTGTAGATCCAAGTAGTGCAGAGGTTGGTCAAATTGGTGTAATTCGTGATCAATTGCTTAATATGGCTGATGACACGAATACCATTCCAGGACGGTTGCAGCAGTTTACAGATTCACAGTCCTCATTAGGCCTATGGATTACAAACTCGAGTCAACAGGCACTTACACTTGATTATCTAATTGTGAAGTCGCCTGATCAGCCTTGGCCTAGAGCCGAATCCAATTGGCTGACGAAATCCTGGTATACGTTCAACGATTTTCTGCTTTCCTTCAAGAAAGATTACAGTGGGATCGGTAACGTCTACAGCAGCAAAGATGAGAAGACATTGGATGTCTGGGTCGCGATGGGCCGAGATTGGGTTCAAATAATTAAGCAGCTGGCAGATGAAGACTTCACTCCTAAGTCTGGGGTAAAGGTCAACATCAATGTAATACCAGCTCAAGCCATGAATTTGTTGATGCTATCTACAACCTCTGGCAAGCAACCTGACGTTGCACTTGGCGTGGAAGCGGAAATTCCAATCGATTTCGCTGTGCGTAATGCGATAGAAAATCTGAATGAATTTCCCGATTATCCGGAGGTGGCTGCTCGTTTCCGTCCCGGTGCACTGATTCCATATCGATATAATGATGGCGATTATGCTTTGCCGCAAAATCAGAACTTCACCATGCTTTTCTACAGGACGGACATAATGAGGGAGCTCGGAATTACCAAAATCCCGGATACATGGGATGAGGTTATGGATATCATTCCAATTCTTCAGCAGAATGGTATGGATTTCTATTATCCACATGCACCGAATCAACCGTTGCTCGCTATCAATGAATTCTCTCCATTCTTGTTCCAACAGCAAGGAGAATTCTATCGAGATAATGGTACCGAATCCGATTTAGATTCACCTGAGGCCTTGAAGGCGATCAAGATGTGGACCGGATTATTCACGAATTATAAGATCAACAAGGATGCCAATTTCTATAACCGAATACGCTCGGGTGAGATGCCTATCGGTGTAGCGGATTACTCAACTTATGTTCTGCTAGCGACTGCAGCACCAGAATTATCTGGCTGGTGGGAGATGAAGCCTATGCCGGGCATTAAGCAGGAGAATGGAGAAATTAACCGTTCCACTGGCGGGTTGGCTCAAACCGGTATGATTTTTAAAGAAACAGGCATGAAGGAGGAGTCATGGGAATTCCTCAAATGGTGGACTAGTGCTGATGTACAGGAGCGCTTTGGTCAGGAGCTTGAAGCTGTTGTTGGGGTTGAAGCTAGATGGAATACGGCAAATGTCGAGGCACTAGAACGGTTGCCTTGGCCATCCGAGGATATCGACGCGATATTGGAGCAATGGGAATGGTTTAAGGAACGAGAGGTTGTGCTTGGTGGTTACTACACAACACGACATGTAGCGAATATTTGGAATGAAATTGTCCTCAATGGAAAAAACCATCGAGAAGCTGTGGATGATGGGATTAAGGAGATCGACAAAGAGCTACGTAAGAAGCTTGAGGAATTCGGATTTAATACTTCTGATTCATCGATAAGCACGGAAGGAGGGAAGTGAACCGTGAATACCACAATTGCTAAACCAACAGTGACCAATGAATGGATACCGGAGAATAAGACGAAATGGGAGCTGCTCTGGAGAGCGATGGTCGCTCATCGGATATCCTACTTATTCATGGCACCCTTCCTACTATTCTTCGCCCTATTTACGATTGTTCCAGTCATCGCCTCTATGGTAATGAGCTTTACTTATTATAATATTCTGGAATCTCCGAGATGGATAGGGCTTAGTAATTACAGGCTATTGTTCGTCGACGATGATATTTTCTTGAAAGCGATTGGTAACACACTGAAGATTGCTGTTGTAACAGGACCGGTAGGTTATATTATGGCTTTTCTCCTTGCTTGGTTGATTAGCCAAATTCCGAACAAGTACCGATTTTTGTACACCTTCTGTTTCTACACACCTGCGATTACCAGTGTTGTTGCATTGACCGTTGTGTGGACTTACTTGTTCTCTGGTGATCGTTACGGCATGATCAACAACTGGCTCATTCAGAGTGGTATCATTCACGAGCCATGGTTATGGCTTCAGGATGTGAGAACAATTATGCCAGTACTGATCATTGTATCTTTATGGATGAGTATGGGAATAGGCTTCCTAGCCTTCTTGGCAGGATTGCAGAACGTACCTCGTGACTTTTATGAAGCAGGTGCCATTGATGGAGTGAAAAATCGCTGGCAAGAGCTTTGGTACATCACGATTCCTTCTGTGAAACCACAGCTATTGTTCGGGGCTGTTCTGCAAGTGGTGTTCGCACTTCAGGTATTCGATGTAAGCGTACAGCTGGTAGGTATTCCGAGCCCTTTATATGCGGGACACACCATATTAACTCACTTATTCGATTATGCCTTCATTCGTTTCGAGATGGGTTATGCTTCTGCCATTGCAGTTGTATTGTTCTTGCTGATGGTTGGTCTCAATCGGGTCATATTTAAAATTTTAGGTGAGAAGGAGGGGTAACAATGGCTAATTCAAGCGCTTCTATGGTTAAAGGAAAAGGACTTGACTGGGGAAGCTATCTACTCTACACCTTCCTGACATTATTCGCCTTAATTATGTTGATGCCGTTAGTTTACATGATTTCCACCGCTTTCAAACCGATTTCTGAGCTATTCTTGTTTCCACCCAGGTTTTTTGTAATGAACCCAACCTTGAAAAACTTTTACAATTTGCTGCTGGTATCGGGTTCTTCATTCGTTCCATTCACCCGGTATATATTTAACAGTGCTGTGGTATCGACGGTCATCGTGGTTGGCGGGATCATCATCTCATCAATGGCGGCTTATCCACTAAGCAAGCACATGAGCATGCCATTCCGAAAGGGCATATTTAACACTGTAATTCTGGCGCTTATGTTTGCTCCACAGGTAACTCAAATACCACAATATCTAGTCATTAATTATCTCGGTTTAATGAATACGTATGTTGCTCTGGTTATTCCTTATCTCGCATATCCTGTTGGATTATTCTTGATGAAACAGTTTCTAGATCAGATACCAGATGCATTACTCGAAGCAGGGAAGATTGATGGTGCAAGTGAGTGGACCATATTCTGGAGGATTATTATGCCTTTGTTAAAGCCGGCATGGGCGACATTAGCCTTGTTCGTATTCGTTGCAGCCTGGAATGATCCTTGGTCTTCTGCGGTCTATACGACTACTGAAGATATGAAGACGCTTCCTTACGCACTGAATACAATCAATGGGGGCAATGCCAATCTAATAGCAGCAGCTGGAACATTAGGTGCGGCGAGCTTGCTAATGGTAATCCCGACAATCATTGTGTTTGTTATTACGCAAAAATTGGTGTTAGAAACAATGGCTCACTCGGGGATAAAGGGGTGAAAATGAGATGAACAAAAAAGTCTATATGATTGCTATCCTTTGCCTAGCTCTAAGTTTGACTCCGATCACTGTTTTATCTGAAAGTCCTTATGAGGGATATATCTATGACAGTTTAAAAAATACGCCTGAATCGATAAATGGTTATCTTTACAAGGATTCGATTAATGGCATTGAGCTAGAGATTGGAGCGTTCAAGGACCCTCAGGACATCTATGTCGCGAAGGATGATACGTTCTACATAGCCGATAGCGGTAACGATCGAATTGTTCACATGAACAAGGACAAGATTGTATTAAAGATAATTGGTACTGAGGAGGGTGAAGGGAAGCTGTCATCTCCCAAGGGCTTAAATGTAACTGAAGCTGGAGATATCTTTGTTGCCGATACAGGGAATCAACGCATCGTACATTTTGACCCCGATGGGGCTTTCGTCAGGGATTTTCAGAAGCCCGACTCTCCACTACTAGATAGTGGGTTTACCTTTACACCTGCCAAGATCATCTTAGATAAGAGAGGATACATGTTTGTCGTTAGTGAAGGAGCACATCAAGGATTGGTGCAGCTTCGTCCGGATGGTAGCTTTGCTGGTTTCTTCGGAGCGAACCATGTGGATTTCAGCTTGACGCGACTGGTTGTTAAATATATTGCGACTAGAGAGCAAAGGGAGCAATTAGCGAGTGTGAGACCGCCTGAATTCTCCAATCTGTATCAGGATGATGAAGGGTTCATCTATACGACAACATTGGGAATAAAAACGAATCAAATCAAGCGATTAAGCGCTGTAGGTGTCGATGTTCTCAATATCGACGAGGCGAATGATAACCAACGAAGATACGGGGATTACTACATGCCTATCGAAAATTGGAGAGCGCTGTATGAAGCGTTCGTCGATGTGACCATTGATCAGAGTGGAGTGATCACTGCACTCGACCAAACAACAGGCAAAGCCTTTCAATATGATCAACTTGGAAATCTACTCTTTATATTCGGAGGATTGGGTGATCAGAACGGATTGTTCATGACGCCAGCAAGTATTGGCCAAACGTCCGATGGCACCATGTATATCGTTGACAAAACGCGTAATCGGATTGATCGGTTCCATACAACTCCATTCTCCAATAAAGTGCATGAAGCCACAAAGCTTTATGTGGAAGGAAAATATGGTGAAGCCTCTAAGCCTTGGCAGGAAGTTATTAGAATGAATAGCAATTACGATTTGGCATACAAAGCCATCGGTAAATCGATGCATAAAGATGAGCGTTATAAAGAAGCGATGACTTATTTTAAAGCTGCGAAGGATAGACCAGGATATTCCGATGCATTCCTAGAATATCGCAAGGTTTTTCTAAGAGAGCATTTTGAGCTATTCTTCGGAGCTATCATTCTCTTATATGTGCTGTATCTAGTGATGAAGTTTTGGATTAAACGCCGACGACGAAAAGCAGCAATCCCATCATACGGCGCACTGACGGGAGAGGAATCATAGTGAATATTATTCAATTAGGTCGAAATGCACTTCTGCATCCCTTGGACTTTTTCTACGATATTCAATTCAAAGGGAACTCAAAGGTAATTGGAGCAATCATTATCATTCTGCTTGCAGTCGCAGTAAGAGTACTGTCGTTGATGGCAACTGGGTTTTCCTTTCAAACAAAGGAGCCATATCAAATATCAGTCTTGATGCAAGCAGTATGGATTATTGTACCTTGGTTACTGTGGTCTATCTCAAATTGGGGAGTAAGTACGATCATTGATGGGGAAGGCAAATTTATCGATGTCTTATCGGGCAGTGCATTCGTATTCGTGCCATATGTATGCTTTATGCTCCCAGTAGCGGTAGTTTCGAACTTTATGACCTTAAGTGAAAGTTTGATTATCGGAGGAGCCACTTGGTTCATCTATCTATGGGTCGCTTTCTTGGTATTGACGAAGACCAAGATCATACACGATTTTGAGCTAAGCAAAACGATTTGGATAACGATTCTTACCATTATAGGTATGTTCGTTATTATGTTCATCGGACTACTGATTTTTGGATTAGTTAATCAAGCAATTAGCTTTATCATCGATTTGTACAAGGAAATGTCATTTAGGTTATAGGAGGGTAAAGATGCGTCTAAATATTCGAAAACTTATCGGATACTCAATCATTATCTTGCTTCTAGTCGTCTTTATCCTCATCATTAGCCAACCACCTGAAGATCCAACGGCCAGTGGAGCGACTGTAAAGCAAGAGCTAATTAAAGAGATTGATCAATTTGAAGCAGAAGATTTAGAACTGACGACCGATAAATTTCAATTGAAGTATGACGGGCGTTACGGGAGTGTACATATTACGGATCGACAGACGGGAATGATCTGGGATAGTATCCCAATCATCGATGAGACAGTCCCACCCAATAATCATAACTATATGCGATCACCTGTCTTTATTCGGTATACCGAGGGTAAGGGAGATTCACAAACACATCCGTTTAAGGAAGCAGCGATTTTATCTGCCCAACTAATCGATGGTGGAAAGGCAATTCGTGCGGATTTTGAGATGAGCAATCTTCAGATCAATTTCGCAATCGAGTATAGGTTAGGTGAGGATGGACTGGAAGTCAGCGTTCCTTATGATTCCATTCAAGATGGAGTCGACAAAAAGCTAGTATCTATAGAGATTATGCCATTCTTCGAGGCTGCTACCGAGCTGGAGGAAGGGGCTTTGGTGATCCCCGATGGTTCTGGTTCAATTATTAAGTTCAATGAGGGTCACCCTCAATACTTCTATCCATATAGTGAGTACGTTTACGGTGGTGATCACGCATATCGGAAGCATGTGTACCAGAAGCTTAGGCAGAATGAGCCGGAAACACTGAGTTATGGTCCTAGAGAGAATGTGGCACTACCTATATACGGTCTGTATAAAACCAATAAAGCTTTTCTCGCTGTGATCAACAACGGAGATGAGGATGCCAAGATTAATGCAACTCCTTCAGGGATTCGTAATATTCAACTTTATCGTACTTCCTCAGAATTTATTTACCGGAATGATGACAATGTGTTCCTTGGAAGCTCTGGAGAGATACCCATGACACTCAGTAAGATGATCTCCGGTGATCGATCTGTTCGTTATGTCTTGTTGCAGGGTGAGGATGCTAATTACACGGGAATGGCCACAGCGTACCGAAATTACCTCATAGCTGATAAAGGAGTAGTGCCGGTACAAGACCAGGATGTTAAATATCAACTACGCTTATTCGGTGGTGTACTTCAGGATGAAATTATCGGTACTACATTTGTGAGCATGACTACCTTTGAACAAGCCAAATCCATTATTGACCAATTGATAGATAAGGGAGTGCAATCTATTGAATTAACAATGGAGGGATGGTCGGATGAAGGGGAATTCGGTGATCAACCAGATCACTTTCCTGCCAGTCGTAAACTAGGTGGAACGAAAGGCCTGCAGGAATTGAGTGAATATGCAGAGTCCTTAGGAATTGAACTATATGTGTCCACTAATTATGTAAAGCCCTACAAAAAAAGTGATGGTATTCGAAAATCTAAAGATGTTATTCGTGGTCTAAATAAGGAGATATTAAAAGCCTACAAACCCTATGTTACTACGAGGCAAGCGTCTAAGGAGCTGTATTACTATATGAAGCCAGCAACGGTGTTCGAGCGATACATCTCTAAGGAAGCTAACAAATTCTCCGAGCTCGGCTTAGGCGGTGTGCAATTGAACTACATGGGGAATACGTTATATTCCGATCCTGGTTCTAAGCACCCCACGAACCGAATTGATACTTTACAAACATGGGTCGACTCCATGGAGCTCATGCGCAATAAGGTTGGTAAAGCTTCAGTGGAATATGGATTTGCCTATGCGTTCGGACATGTGGACAGAATCACTGATGTTCCTCTTGGTTCTAGTCAATACTTTTTTTCAGACGAATCCATTCCGTTCCTGCAAATTGCATTACACGGGTTAATTCCGTATACAGCTGCACCGTCTAATCTTCGTGATGATCCAAGAATAGAGTTCCTACGGGCATTGGAATATGGTGCTCTACCCAGCTTCGAATTAACTTATGAGGATCCCGTACGATTAAAAAGAACGATGGTAGATGACTTATTCAGTACCAAAGCTGCGGATTGGTTGGATCGTTCCGTTATCGAGTTTACCCAAGCATCTGAGGTATTGAGTCAGGTTTCCTACGAACCAATTACCAAGCATGAGATGCTACAATCCGCTGTCTATAGCACCACCTATGCCAATGGAATTCAAGTCATTGTGAATTACAATGAAATCGCTGTTACTGTCGCAGATCTAGTCATCCAACCATACGGCTATGAAGTGAAGGGGGGGACTGACTAATGATGAAGCTTATGAGAATGTCAATGCGCAAGAGAAACATCTTAGAAGGGTACTCATTTATTTCATTGTGGTTGATTGGGTTTCTGTTATTCATGGCCGTTCCGCTTGGTAAATCATTGTACTATTCCTTCAATCAGATGGTTTTGACAACAAATGGTTTAGTGGGCACATATAGTGGGTTCGCTTTCTATAGAGACGCGTTTACTACAGATGTTAACTTTCTACCTAATTTGATGTCAACGATTACTACCATGCTCGTACATGTTCCACTTATTATCATCTTTGCGATGTTTAGTGCGCTATTATTAAACCGCCCTTTTCGGGGGCGAATGATGTTCCGGTCCTTCTTCTTTCTACCGGTTATTATCGCTTCAGGTGTGGTATTGCAAACATTAATGAATCAAGGAGCAGCAACGCTACCCATTTTTGTACAGTACGATCTTGCAACTGCACTAAGTAAGTACATTCCACTGGAGATATTATTACCGCTGCTTAGAATGATGGAATCTCTGACATTAGTGATGTGGGATTCCGGTGTTCAGATTCTAATTTTCTTAGCGGGCTTACAGGCAATCTCTCCATCCTTGTACGAAGCGGCCAAGTGTGATGGAGCAACACCATGGGAAAGCTTCTGGAAGATTACTTTTCCTATGATTACGCCGATGATTCTAGTCAACATCCTATTCAGCGTGGTCAACTCGTTCACGAAAGTTAATAACTCAGTCATGGTATATATCAATACTGTTGCCTTTAAACAGAATGATTACGGATATGGAGCAGCACTTGGATGGATCTACTTCATAATTATCTTCTTCATCATATTACTAGTGATGTTTATGTTTAGGAATATGGATAGTCCATACACCAAGGAAGGAAGGTGACGAACCTTATGCAAGCAAGAATATCAGAATACTTCAATTCGAAATCATTTCGAATCTCACGTGAATACACAGGGAATATCCTGCACTATACGGTGCTTCTCAGCTTATCCTTTGTATTTATATATCCCATTCTGTACATTATCAGTCAATCTTTCATGCAGATTGCAGACATTACCGATGCTACCGTCCAATGGGTTCCCAAGGAACTTTCCTTTGAGCACTACCGATTTGCGTTCAATAAGATGAATTATTGGCATAGCTTCTCGAACAGTACAATATCAACTTTAGGTGCAGCCTTTGCCCAGATTATTAGCTGTTCGATTATTGGGTATGGTTTTGCTAGGTACCAATTTCCAGGACATCGTATTCTATTGGGTCTTGTACTCTTTACATTCTTAGTACCACCCCAAACGATCGTGATTCCTTTGTTTATCTTCTTCGGAGAGTTGAATTGGTTGAATACACACCTACCCATGATTGTGCCAGGTTTATTTGGTCAAGGATTACGTGGTGCTTTGTTCGTATTGATCTTCATGCAATTTTTCCGGGGGCTACCGTTTCAATTAGAAGAGGCTGCTAGAATTGACGGTGCAGGTGCCTACCGGACCTTCTTACAAATTATGCTTCCTCTAGCGGGTCCGGCATTACTGGTAGTTTTCCTATTCTCAACCGTATGGCATTGGAATGATGTATTCCAACCGAATTTGTATTACATGGTCGAGGAACACTTTAATTTACCACAGCAGCTTGCCATCTTAGACACCCAAGGCGTATTTCGTGTTCAACAGGCTAAGATGATGTCGGGTGGAGGTACGCTTGCATCTGTTCCAACCAACTATAACCGGAATATGGCGGGGGCACTTATTACGATATTGCCACTGATTATATTATACAGCTTTGCGCAACGTTACTTCATAGAAGGTGTTGAACGAACAGGTATTGCAGGGGATTGATCGATGAATGCTCTTAAAGGATGTGATGCTTATCGAGCAATGATGGTGAAAGGTTGGATTCCTAAGGAACAACATTTCTGCAAAAAAATTTAAAAAAAGGGAGTAATTAAATGAAAAGACTATTATCTACGTCTATGATTCTTGTCATTGTTCTAACTCTTTTCCTTACAGCATGTAACAATAATGATAATAAGAATGCTATTACTGATGAGACACCTAAAGCTGACAACACTCAGAAGGCTGATACGCCTGCTACAGAACCAGCTAAGGATGCTGTACAGCAGGATAATGTAACATTCGATCCGAATGTATTCGTGCCAGCATTACCTACTGATTCCACAGGTGAGATAACACTTTGGGCTGCATGGCCGCTCGATTCATGGATTGGTCATTTCAATTCTGTTTTTCCAAATGTAAAAGTCAATTTAGTCGTTATGGATGAGATTGAAGGCAAATTGAAGACCGCCTTGGCAGCCGGCTCCGGCGCTCCGGATATCGCCTTCCTCGATGGCGGTTATATGGGTAATTACAATACAATCGATGGCTTTGAAGATTTGTTACAACCCCCATACAATGGCGGACAATATGAAGAATATTTCCCAGCATCAACCTGGCAGCGCTTTATGTCACTTGATGGTAAGAAGCTAATCAGTATCGCAACAGACATCGCTCCTGCAGTTACATTCTACAGAGCGGACATCATGGAGGAGAATGGATTTCCGAGCGACCCTGTAGAATTAGGGAAATATATTTCGGATGCCGATAACTTCATCAACATGGCAAAAGCATTAAAAGCACAGGACAAATATTTGATTCAATGGGATTCAGAGCCTTTGGGCATATATACATTCGGCATCGGTTTCTTTAACCGCAAGCTGGAATGGCAACGAAATACAGATCAGTTTGTTAAAGGTTTGGATTTATCGAAGCGGTTTAAACAAGAGAAGTTGGCTTCCAATATTGATTTCTGGTCCGATGAGGGAACACAAGCTATCTCTTCCGGTAAGCTTTCTATGACCTTCCTTGGTAACTGGGGAGCAGAAGAACTCTCGAATAAAAATCCGGATACCGCAGGTAAGTTTCGTGCGACCAATCTTCCATTCGGTGCTGCTGGTGGATGGGGCGGTGCATCATTAGGTATAACTACGCAAAGTAAGAATAAGGAAATGGCTTGGGAATTTATCCGACTGATTTTATTGAACAATGTATATGCGAATAAGGAAAATCTAGAATCTGGTGGAACACCGGCATTCCTGCCATCGTTTGAATTGCTGGATCAACTTGAACAACCGAATGAATTCTTAGGCGGTCAAATGACTGGACACATGTACCAAGAGTTAATACACAAAATTCCTGAGTCGATCAGTACTCAATTAGATGGCAAAGCTCAGGAAATTTGGGATAAGGGAATTCAAGATGCGTTGGAAAAGAATATCGATTCCAAGACAGCTCTACAGAGTATTCAGGATGAAGTTGAGAAAGTATTAAAGAACGACATTGAAAAATTAAAGGCTGAGCTTAATATTCAATAGATTTAATGCAGATGCCGGGGCTGTTCCCATCATGGTGCAGTTCCGGGTCTTTACAAAAAAAAGAGGTGTAATGATGAAGAGACTGAACAACTTCCACAAGCTTAAGTGGGGAATTCTTGGCTGTGCAGGGATTGCTGATCAACACTTGATTACAGCAATTCAGCAATCGCATTCCGGTCAAGTACTCGCTGTTGCCAGCCGAACAAAGGAGAAAGCAGCATTCATAGCTGGAAAACATGGTATCCCTAGATTCTACGGTAATTATGAAGACATATTGTCCGATGCTGAGGTTGAAGCGGTATATATTCCGCTGCCCAACCACATGCATTGTGAGTGGGTTGTTCGTGCTGCGGCCGCTGGCAAGCATATCTTATGTGAAAAGCCACTAGCTCTAAATGCAGCGGAAGCAACCGAAATGGTTGCTGCATGTAAGAAAGCTGGTGTTTATTTGGCGGAAGCATTCATGTACCGTCACCATCCTCGTTATGAACGAGCTAAACAAATCATACAGTCTGGACAAATTGGGGAAGTTCGTGGAATGAGTGCTTCGTTTACATTTAATATGTCAAGTCGTCTAGGGGATATTCGTTTCCGTTCTGAGATGGGTGGCGGTTCAATATATGATGACGGATGTTATGCGATTAGTTCCACCAGATTACTACTTGGGGCTGAACCAGAAGCCATTACAGTTCATTCCATGTTCTCTCCACAGCATGACGATGTTGATATGATGAACACTGCTTTACTTGAGTTCCCTAATGGAGTTGGCGCCATGCTGCAATTCGGTATGTGGTGTGATGGACGTAATGAAATCCAGGTGCTTGGCAGTGAAGGAAGCTTACTGATTCCTAACGCATTCTATTATGAGCCTCCAGCTGAAACTCGCCTTGTGATCAAATCTAACGGAAATCAGACTGAGGAGCATTACGAGTCTATGAACCACTATATGCTCCAGGTAGAGAATTTTAATAAATATGTACAGAATCAACAGCCCTCACCTTCTGTACCGGACGATTTGGTTGCTAGTATGAAGGTGATTGAAGCTGCGCTGAGATCATCGAAGGAACGAATACGCGTGCAAATAAGTTCGATGTAATCAACTTAGGGGGTAATTATCTTGCCTAGAGTATTGTCTACTGCACAAATTGAGCACTTTATGGAAACAGGCTGGGTAAAGCTGGAGCAAGCGTATACAGAGAAGCAAGCCTTGCTTGCTCAAGATTATGTATGGAAGCAAGTGGAGCAACGTGGTGTTATGCGTGATGATCCAGCAACATGGACACAGCCCATGGTACGAATGAACGAAAATTACAATACACCTGAATTTCGTGCTTGTAAGACGGAGCGCCTGTGTGGGGCTATCGAAGACTTGATTGGTGAAGGACAATATGCGAATCGGGATAAACCGATTCATTGGGGTTGGTGGCCAGTCAATTTCAGTCATGGTGCTGATCGGAATTGGGATGTTCCAACGGAAGCATGGCATGTTGATGGAATTCATTATCCACAGTTCATAGACAGCAAGGAGCAGGGCTTGCTCATGCTCTGCTTATTCTCAGAAATTAAGCCAGGTGGTGGAGGCACTCTTGTGGCCGAATATTCCCATAATATTGTAGCCAACATCCTTGCAGAGCATCCGGAGGGACTGGATATAAAGGAAGTTAATGCATTGACCAAACAGCATCCATGGATAGCCGAGCTTACAGGTAATGCACCAGCATCAGATTCCCTACGATCTAGGATAGAGTACTTTATGAATAATGTGACCATTGACGGCAAGGGAAATCGCTTACGTGTGGTGGAGACTACAGGTGCGCCAGGTGATGTTATCTTGGGACATCCATTCTTATTCCATGCAGCTTCGCAGAATCATTCTGGCAAGACACGCTTTATGTGCAACAACCAGGCGCCTTTAGTTGACAAGATGCAATTGCATCGCAAAGACGGTAACAATTACACACCTTTGGAATTATCTATCAAACGTGCAATCTCTGGTTAAGGATGTACGATCTGATATTAACTAGGGAATGGTGGGTTGGATGAAAATTACGATTAGAGAGGTAGCAAAGGAAGCCGGAGTTTCCATAGCCACCGTGTCTAGGGTGTTGAATGGAAAAGAAGGAATTAGATCTTCCACTAAAAAACGGGTGGAAAAGGCTATCCACAAATATAATTTCTCTCCAAATCAGATTGCGCGCTCGATGATCGTCAAGGAGAGCAAATCGATTGGATTGTTGGTTCCTCAGCTATCTAATGAATTCTGGGCTACCTTGGCCGAAGTTATCGAAGCGGAGCTATGGCTGCATGGTTATACCTTGTTTCTCTGCACCTCCTCAACGAAGGAGGACAGCTTACTAAAGGAGAAGGCTGCAATCCATTCCTTTCTACAAAGGAAGGTAGACGGTATTATCTATAGCACATCTAGTGGAAGTGATAGAGAATTTCAAGCATTCACAGAAAATTTGAAGCAGCAGGATGTTCCGATTATAGCTTTTGACCAGCGTATACCTGGTATGAATCAGATTTATGGTGACCATATACAAGGAGCTATGGATGCGGTAAAGCATTTAATTCTGCTTGGACACACCCATATTGCCTATATAGGGGGACCTCTTGTCAGCCCAGAGCGTGAACTGGGTTATCGTAATGCTCATACCGTTCACAATATCCAGGTGGATGAAAACTTAATTTTCCGTGGAGAACCCAACTTTCAGTTTGGTCACGAAGCAACGAGTAAATTGATGGCGTCGGGAACACCATTTACAGCGATATTCTGCGGTAATGATCTCATTGCTTTGGGAGCTATTCATGTAATGGAAGCAGCTGGACTTAATGTGCCTGATCATGTGGCCGTGGTCGGCTATGACGATATTAATATGGCGGGTTTTTCCAAACCAATGCTGACGACAGTTCATCAACCGATTGAAGAGATGGGAAAGACAGTCGTAGATGAGATTCTGCGTTCCATTCATAGAGGGAATAGTATAGGTCAGATATGCCATCTTGTATTCCCGATGAAGCTTGTTATACGAGAAAGCTGCGGGGCATCCAAGAGATCATTGACACAAACAAACCATTAACACATACAAAAATTTTGTGATCTAAACGAATGAAGACATAATTGACATTTTACATTAACCATACGAGGAGACTTTAACATGAGAAAATTAAAAGTTGGTATTATTGGCCTAGGGGAAGTAGCTCAAATTATTCACTTGCCTATCTTAAAATCCTTAAGCGATCGCTATGAGATCTGTGCATTGTGTGACATTTCACCAGCATTATTGGAATGGACAGGACAACATTATAATGTGAAAAATCTGTACACGGATGCAATCGAGTTAACTAAGCAGGATGACTTGGATGCAGTTTTTGTACTTAACAGTGACGAATACCATGCTGAATGTGCAATCTCCGCAGCGAAGCATAATAAGCATATCTTGATTGAAAAACCAATGACATTGACGGAGTCGGATGCAGATGCACTTATTCGTGCAAGGGACGATTCTGGTGTTCAAGTGATGGTTGGATACATGAGACGTTATGCCCCTACCTTCACGAAAGCACTCGAGGAGGTTCAAAGCCTTGGCGATCTTCAATATGCAAGAATTCGCGCTATCATTGGTCAGAATAGATTGATTATCGACCAATCCAGTGTCGTACAACGATTTAGTGATATTCCGAAAGAAGCGATGGAGGATCGTTCTGCACGTGCGAAACGGATGGTCGAGGAAGTGCTAGGTGATGCACCTCAGATGGTCAAAAACTCTTACCGATTGTTATGTGGGTTGAACAGTCATGATCTGTCAGCCATGCGAGAATTGATAGGTATGCCGAAGCGTGTTCTTTCTGCATCACATTGGAATAACGGTTATTTCATTACTGCCACCTTCGAATTTGAAGGATTTAACGCAACATTCGAGACCGGCGTGGATAATCAGCTTAGATTCGATGCGCATATTGAATTGTTCGGAAAATCCAAAATGATGAAGCTTCAATACGATACACCTTATATTAAGAGTCTTCCGATTACGTTGAATGTTACAGAGACGATTGGCGAAGCTTTTGAAGAATCCGTTCATCGAGCGAACTACAAGGATGCATATGTTGTGGAGATAGAAAGTTTTTACGATTCTGTTACCCAAGGCATTGCACCGAAAACTACTCCTGAAGACTACAAGCAAGACTTAACTTTATTCAAGATGATTTGTGATGCATTATTGGATAATTACTAATATAACGGCGAGAATAGCTAGTTACTAGAGAGAATGCAATGGAATACTTGGCAACAGTTAGATCCATGGAAAGAGGAGAATATTCAATGAATATGAGAGCAAGTGTTATTATTGGACCGGAGAAAAGTCGGATAATAGAGGTAGCGGTTCCTGAAATTAACGATGAAGAGGTATTAATTCGGATTAAGGTTTGTGGTGTATGTGCATCCGAATTACACCCCTGGATGGAAGGAGCCGGTTCGTCTGAAGCTTCAAGCCCACGCAAAATATTCGGTCATGAGCCGGTTGGAATCATCGAGCAAGTAGGAAGTCGTGTACAAGGCTATAAAGTCGGAGATCGAGTCACTGGCTTAATTCAGAACGCTTTTGCGCAATATGCGAAAGCGAATTATCGGATGATCGTTAAGGTTCCAGAAGCGTTAGATGATCTAGAAGCATTAGGAGAGCCGCTATCCTGTCTCATGAGTGGTGCGGATCGCACACCTGTATCACCTGGTGATGACATAGCGATTGTGGGAGCGGGGTTCATGGGTTTGGGTTTTCTTCAACTCATGGGCTTGAAGGGTGCTGGCCGAATCATTGCGGTTGATATGCGTGAAGAAAGCCTCGAGCATGCGAAGCGCTTCGGTGCAGATGAGCTCTATACACCTCAGAATGTGAAGACGGAATATAAAGTGACCCAATGGGGCCACATGGAGCAAGGGATTAAGGGGATGGATGTAGCAGTAGAAGCGTCAGGAACGCAGGGTGGATTACAGCTAGCGGGGGAGTTGACAGCTGTTCATGGTGTACTCTCATTAGTTGGATTTCATCAGGGTCATGGCGGACTACGTAGTGTTAATATGGAGCTCTGGAATTGGAAGGCAATTTCCGTTATCAACGCCCACGAGCGTCGGAATGCTGTACATATTAAACAGATGGAAGCGGGATTAAAGCTAATTGCTAACAAAAAGTTTAATATGAAGGATCTGATTACACACGTTCATGGCTTGGATGATGTCGATCGTGCATACGATGGTATCAAATCCAAGCCCTCGGGCTTTATTAAAGCTGTGATTAAGATTGACTAACTTAACGGGGGTACACTTTTGAAAATCAAATTGTTTAAATCACTATGGGAATACGTGCAATTCGAAGGCTCACCCCTGAACATTCGAATGGATCATCAGATTGAGCGTGTTCTTGAACGTATTGCAAATGCGGGATATAGCGGAATTGAATCGCCATTACCAATTCAAGAGCAGGAGGAATGGTTTCGACATCTTCTGGACAGCTATCAATTAGAATTCATTGCACAAGTACTTACAAGAGATGATCATAGTGATTCTTTTGCATATCAAGCAAGACGTGCAGCAGATTTCCAACCGCTCATGATTGTATCTCATAGCGCTAAGGACTCGATGGCCTATGAAGATCAGCTGGATTTCTTTCGCAAGGCGGTTTCCATCGAAGAGGATATTAAGCTGCCTATAGCTCATGAAACGCACAGGGGAAGAGCAATGTTCACTCCATGGAACACGTCAAGGCTGCTAAAGGAAGTTGATGGGCTAAAAATCAATGCAGACTTCAGTCATTGGTGCTGTGTATGTGAATCCTTATTGGAAGCAGAGGAAAGTCATATAGCAACTGCAATCGAACGTTCAATTCATATTCACGGTAGAGTCGGCTACAATGAAGGACCTCAGGTTAGCGACCCGAGAGCGCCGGAATACGGCAAGGAATTGATGCGCCATGAGGAATGGTGGGACCGGATCGTTCAAGCTCATATACAGCGGGGTGCGAAATCAGTAACATTCACACCAGAGTTTGGTCCTCCCGGTTATATGCAGGTGCTACCCTATACAAGACAGCATGTGGTCGACCTATGGGATATTAATTTATGGGTGGCAGAACGGTTCAAGGCAAGAAATGAACACTAGTCGATAAGATTGATCCTATACACAGATATTGATATGGGTGGAGGAGCGTGTATTCTTGAGAATCACAGCTGATAGCAAGCATGTTCTGTATAGTGATGAGGGTGTTCAATGCACATTTGATCGAACGAACGGTCAATTATTAAGCATCGACAATGAACAGATCTCGATGAAATGTGAAGGCCTGCTTATTGATGTAGGCTGTGATGGAGCATACATTGGTGGAAGTCTTAATTACCATTCGTTTGATCCTTTGAATACATGGAATCTACCACCAATTGAGCCTTTACAACATGTAGTTAGTTGGGAATTCCTCGGATATAACGATAATTTGCACGAGCTCCATATGTTCTACAAGTCGGCTGAGTTAGTAATTACTGTCATGTATGGTGTGAAGTGTGGCACGCTGGAGATCAACACTGATCTTAAAAACGTGCAGGGCAGTAAGAGAATCATTAACGGTGTCTCTTTTCTACTAAAGCAACAAGCTACGGAAGGAGATGTCTTATTCAGCTTTCCTGGTAATGTTCCTCATCAGGAATTCCATACATCTGAGTTGCAAGCTAACAAGCCTGTAGTTACAGGCTTAATCAATCCGATCATACAGACGGCTTCGGTTCATGGTCATATCAATATTCTGTTTATAGATGAAGTGGAAAAGTGGGCGACAGGTGTTTACAAGAATGAGGAGGAAGTAATCCACTACGTGAATGTAGCTGGAGTTGAAAGCTACCTCGATGTGAATGAGAGCTTATCCTGTGGCACGATGTATATACAATTGATAGGTCAACACGAACCCTATATTCCAATTCGTGATTTATATCGGAATAAAGGCTGGATTCCGCCTTCTGACGGACATACCGATGGGGTTCTATACTCATGCCATCCTCATGGTACGATGGATTCTGGGTTCAGGGATAGGAAGACGATACGGGAATATGCGGAGGAATTTCAGGAACTCCATGAGATGGGAATCGACCATGTGTGGATTTTACCGATCTTCGAGCATCTGGATCGAGGTGTCTATCATCCGACAGACCAAAGAATCGTTGATCAGCGATATGGTGATGACGAGGATGTTCGATTCTTCAGCAGAACATTGCACGAATTAGGAATGACCTTGTTGTTCGATTATGTACCACATGGCCCTGAGCTTGAAGACCCACTAGGAGTGGAGCACGTGGATTGGGCATCAGTTGACAGGGATGGTATACCGAAGCAGGAGTGGAAATGCTTGTCCTTTGATATGACAAATCCAGAATATCGCCAATACACCACAGAGCTTGTGGAGGAGCATGTTGAACGGTTTGATATAGACGGAAGCCGAATCGATTGTGCAATGGGGGGGGCTGTCTAATTGGAATCCATTAAGGGGTAATCGTCCAAGCCATTCAAGCCTCAGAGGTGGAGTTTGTATGTCTAAGGCGATTCGTGATGGATTTGTGAATAAGAACAAGAAGCCAATCGTCACACCGGAGAATTTCAATCCCGTCCCGGTTTATATTCCATACACTGACATATTCTATGATATGCCGCTATACAGAGTATTATTTGAGCTGGAGTCTGCCCATGTTCCTCCTAAGGAGTATACACATCGATTAACAAGATGGCTGAATGCCGAGATGATGAGTACACCGGAGAAGTATATGAAGCTTCGTTTTTTGGGGAATCATGATTCTGTTTCATGGGTATGGCAGAAAGCACGTGCGACAGAGGTATATGGAATAGAGAAAGCGAAGGCACTCTGGGTTCTTATGGCCTGCATTGATGGGATCCCAATGATTTATCAAGGGGACGAGGAAGCCTCCATTTATCATAAAGAGGGTCCTAACCTCAGGTATTTCTTCAAGGAATTATTCACAGCAAGAAAGCAATGGCTTGGTAATCATTATGACGTAGACTATCTATATACGGGGACACCGATCATGGCTTTCATGAGGTCGTACGAGGGACATAAGCGGCTAATTGTAATAAATATGTCGCCTAATTCGGAAAGATGCAACATTCATTACAAGTGGCAGATTGCTCTGTTCGGGCAGCAACAGATGATCGAGGATGAAATCGTATTGGAGGGATACGGTTATTCTATACTAAGGATTACCTAGCTGTATAAAGAATACAACGAATGCCTGTGATTGTGGGCGATGAGCGAGGACTCTTGAACAATAAGGAGGACTACAATATGGGAATTCACACTAAGCTTACATTATTCGTTATGACCATCCTGATACTTCTGGTATCAGGATGTGGTATTTTCCTTCAGGAGCGTGAATCATTAAGCCCTCCCCTCGTTGAGCCTAAACAGGAGGAGTTGGAAGTAGAGCTTGTAAAGAGGGATACGATACGAACACAATTGAGGGGTATTGGTAGCTTTGAGCCGCTTCAAGTCGCAACACATCAATTAATTGAAAGCGGTGCCAAAGTTAAATCCTTACACGTTCGTGCAGGTCAAATGGTTAAGAAAGGTGATTTGTTGATTCAATTGGATATGGACGGTTTAGATATCCTGCAGAAGCAAAGACAGCTGGATGTGAAGATTGCTGAATTTGAATTCAAGCAGGCTAAGGAAGAGCAGAATCCAGATATCATACAGGTACAGGGATTAAAGCTGGAAATTGCACTCATGCTGTTAGAAGAAACAAAGTCGCAGTATAACAGCAGAACGGTATACGCTCAAATTGATGGATTGGTTATATTTGTCGAGGAGCTTCTCCCAGGTGACCAAGTCGAAGCCTATCAACCACTTGTTAGTATAGCCGCACCTGATCAATTGCAATTGTCCTTCCAAGTCACGAATGTCAGCTCAGCGGCTGACGTGAAGGTAGGTATGAAAGCGGACATCATTATAGGGAATGAAAACTTTGAAGGGATAGTTGTGCAAACCCCTTCTTCTGCTCCTAAAGTTAGTAACCGAATGCTTGCAGATGAATATGGCAAGCGACTATATCTGGATGTTCCAATACGCCCTGCATCGACAACACTTGGTACGAACGCCGATATTCGTATTACTCTGCAAGAGAAGGTGAATGCATTAGTTATACCACTTCGTGGTTTGAGAACGTATATGGGACGCAAATATGTACAGATTCTTGACGGTGAATCCCGCAGGGAGGTGGATGTGGAAACAGGATTACAAACCGCGACTGAAGTGGAGGTTATTACAGGGCTGGAGGAAGGTCAGCTGGTAATCCTGCCTTAATTATACGTGTCTAGAAAGGAGAGAACGAACGTGGCCTTGCTCATCATGATCTTCCGTAAAATAATGAAGAATAAATGGCTTGAGCTAAGTATTCTGACTGGATTGATTATTACTGTAGCATTGGCCGCAAGCATCCCCATTTACACTGAAGCAATACTTCAGAAGATGCTCGTCCGAGATTTGGAGCAGAAGCAGAAGGATTCCAATTGGTATCCTGGTGGTCATCTCAGCAATATGATGATTGATCGTACTAATCAATCCACCATAGAAACAACTGACCAATATTTGCTAGAGGAAGCATTCCCCTCATTTGGGATTTCGCTTCAATCGCATGTAAGAGAGAGGAAGACACCTCTCTATAGCTTCTCACCGGTAGAACCTGGCGTTGATGCCTCAGTCAACCGAGTTGCCGAGATAGCCGGATTATCTGAATTTGAAGAGCATATTCGATTAATGGATGGCACCCTACCTTCAGTGAATTCAGTCAATGGCATTTATGAGGCACTGATAACTGAAAGCACGCTAACCAAGCTGAATTTGACAGTGGGCCAGACTTTTGTGATTAGTGATGGAACAGCCCCTACACCGATACAAATCAAGGTCGTTGGTGTTGTTACATATAAGGAATTGGACGATCTATATTGGACTGGTTTATCGTTAATTAATTATAAAGCAACATTCATCATTCCCTTCGATTTGTTCGAGAGTGATATGACGTTTGGTTCCGTTCTACCGGTTGCGAAGAGTAGCTGGTACACAGCATTAGACTATACAGAAATTTCGGTTAGCGATGTAGGTAAGATTATCGATTCAACGATACGAATCAAACAGTACTTTAGAGCAATGACACCGAACCATACGGTTGGTATGCCAGCAGTGGATACAATTGTAATGTTTACGGAGCGTAAAGAGGCTTTGTTAGCCTTACTCTGGTCATTGTATGTTCCAGTATTTTTTATGCTTGGTTGTTATTTATTAATGATGTCCCTATTACTTGTAGAACGCCAGAAAACAGAAATCTCTGTGTTGAAAAGCAGGGGAGCTGGTAGCTTACAGATCGTATTTATATACTTTGTACCTGGTTTGATTCATGGACTTGTTGCTATGCTTATAGGGCCGCTAATTGGAATGCAGCTTGCCAGATTATTGGGATTATCCAATGGTTTTCTGTCCATTGTCCAGAGAGAAGCCATGGATGTTGCTCTTACCAAGGATGCTTATCTTTATGGTTCTGTAATGGCAATTCTATCTTTATTGATGATTCTATTCCCTGTTTACCGAGCCGCGAAGTCAACGATTGTCACTCATAAGCAGGCATCAGCAAGATCTGGAACGTCGCAGAAATTTATGCTCATCACCTCATTGTTATTGCTGGGGCTTGCAATATATGGGCTAATTATCCATCGTGATCGATTGGAAACCATGCTCACATTAGGTCTGAATTCCTCGCAATTAAGCATCGATCCATTGCTTTTTATTGTTCCCTCTTTGTTCATTATTGGATTGGGCTTATTATTGCTGCAAGTATATCCTTTGTTTATTCGATTTATATTTTGGCTAGGCAAAAAGTGGTGGAACGCACCTATGTACGCCATATTAACGCAAGTGAGTCGTTCCGCCCAACAATATCAATTTATTATGATTTTCCTAATTATGACGATGGCAATTGGATTATTCAGTGCAAGCTCGGCTCGAACCATCCATCAGAATATGGAGGAACGTATTCGATATACCACAGGAGCGGACATCGTGATTACACCTCTATGGGAAAGTAAGAATACAGCTCCTAACAACAGGAATACTCCTAATGCCAATGCCTCAGTAGCTTTAGGGAATAAAGAGGTTTTATATATTGAGCCATCATTTCTGCCTTACTCCAACTTGCCTGGTGTCGAGAGTGTGGCGCAAGTCTTAACGAAGAATGGACTCTACATGAATAGTGAAGCTTCAACGGGGATCGTAGATTTCATGGCTATTGTTACTGATGATTTTGGTAGAACGGCATGGTTTCGAGATGGTTTGTTAGCACATCATTTGAATCAATATTTAAATTTAATGGCCCAAGAACCATCGGCGGTATTAATATCCAAGTCGTTGGCTGACCAGAAGTCGCTCAAGGTTGGAGATTCCATGGACATTCAATTATCCGAATCTAATTCAGCTCGCTTTATAGTATATGGAATCATAAATTATTTCCCTACATTTAACCCTTACCTGACTGGGAATGCCGGTGAACGTATGCTTGTTGTAGGGCAGCTAGATTATATCCGTGGCCGTATGGCAGCAGAACCATATAACATATGGATGAAGCTGAAGCCTGACGTATCTGTACCTGATCTATCCGCAACGATCGTTGAACGTGGCATACGGCTCAAAGCGATTACCGATGTGGAGGAGGAGCTGTATCGTTTCAAGAATGATCCGTTTCAGTTAGCTATTGGTGGAGTGATGACGCTTGGTTTCCTGATCTGCATGATGATTAGCATGTTTGGTTTTTTATTGTTCTGGATTATGTCACTTCAAGGTCGCTCCCTGCAGATCGGTGTCATAAGCGCAATGGGATGCCGAGGGGTCAGCTTCTAGTTATGCTACTAGTGGAG
>DFXU01000110.1 GCA_002383285.1 Caryophanales bacterium UBA4100 | reverse complement strand
CATTCCGGGTACAGAGGGTAAACATTCACTAGAAATTATCTTGGCGATTTATGAATCGTCCAGAACCGGTAAAGAAGTACAATTATCTATTGGAAATCAGAAAACAGGATAGGAGGAGTTAACGTGCAGATCAGATACCAACCCATGATGAGTACAACAACAGATAAGTTGAACATCAGTGTTTATCGAAATCGACATGAGATTGGTGCTGCTGCTGCTGAAGCTGTTGCGGCCTGTATGCGGGAACTGCTTAGTAAGCAACAACAGGTGCGAATGGTATTTGCCGCCGCTCCATCCCAGAATGAATTTTTACAAGCAATTAAGGTGGAGCCCCTATTGGATTGGAGCCGTGTGAGCGTTTTTCATATGGATGAATACATTGGATTGCCAGCTGATGCTCCACAGTTGTTTGGTCGATTTCTTAAAGAGAGCATATGGGATGAAGTGAATCCTGGTGAGGTTCATTTGATAGATGGTTTAAACGATCCCATAGCGGAAAGTAAGCGTTATGGCCAGATGATTGCTCAAGCACCAATTGACATCATTTGCCTAGGTATAGGTGAGAATGGTCATATCGCGTTTAACGACCCACCAGTTGCTAATTTTCATGACACAGAAGTTATGAAGCTGGTAATGCTAGACGAGGCATGCCGTCAGCAGCAAGTGAATGATGGTTGTTTCCCCAGCATTGCTGATGTTCCTAAATATGCTTTGACGCTAACGATACCCACGATGATGTCAGGTGTGCGATTGTTTTGTATCGTTCCCGGTATTACAAAGCAGGCTGCAGTGAGAGAGATGTTAACAGCTCCCATATCGACGGTATGTCCTGCTACAATATTGAGGAGTCACTTGGATTGTATAGTCTATCTGGATCAAGATTCTTACGGAGTTCTTTAGGATGCTTAAGCTAATGACCGCCCCGAAGGACGGTCATTAGCGGTTCGTACTGAAGAAATTTTTATTACTCCGCTCTACCCTTAATCGGCTCTAAAGCTGGAACCGCATTCCCATACTTAGGATACTCTCTATGATTGGGAGCAGACCAGGCAACCGCATTGGATATCACACGGCGAATATCACTATTATAGTAAGTTGGATACGTCTCATGTCCAGGGCGGAAGTAGAATATTTTGCCTAATCCACGCGAATAGCAGCATCCGCTACGGAATACTTCTCCACCTTCGAACCAGCTGACCATAACGAGCTCATCTGGTTGGGGAATGTCAAAGTGCTCTCCATACATCTCTTCCTCTGGAAGCTCGATATACTCTCCAATACCGGCAACGATAGGATGTCCAGGTGCAACAACCCAGATTCGTTCCTTCTCGTCGGCTTCGCGCCACTTCAGATCACATGAGGTTCCCATTAGCTTTTTGAATATCTTAGAGAAGTGACCAGAATGTAGAACGATGAGCCCCATCCCTTTAAGCACTCGGTCATAGACGCGTTGAACGGTATCATCCGATACATCGCCGTGAGCCTTATGTCCCCACCAGATTAATACGTCTGTCTCGTTCAGCTTGGATTCGGTCAATCCATTCTCGGGCTCGTCCAACGTAGCAACTTGAACCGTATATTCACCTTCCAAGCCTTCCTTAATAGCTGTGTGAATGCCTTGCGGATATACGCCTCGAACAATATCGCTTTCCTGTTCATGTCTATATTCATTCCATACAGTGACTCTGATTTTATTACTCATTATAGCACCTCCAAAGTTAGTTATAGTATAGTTGTTCCCTAAGGATAAAGAAACTCCTTATCTTGTTCAATTCTTACTCAATCTTGCTATGGTCATGATCATAAATTCGCGATATGATACGATTAGACTTATGCTATTATGCTTCACAAGTCCTGGGGAGGAGTTGATTCGTATTCATATCGACATGGTTCATGAGAAGGTTGTGTATCAGAATCCATTCTTATGCATACGCATTTGGCAGATCGAGGGTCCTGCACTTTCCGACCAGGATGTCATCTCGCAGGAGAAGGTCTTAGTACGTAAATGCAAGGAGCCATTAACCTGGCATTATCACAAAGAGGTTGAATTCCTACTTATTCTGCAAGGAGCGTTGAATGTCTATCTCCCAGATGAGCAATTCCTCATTCAGCAAGGTGATGTGGCGATCTTCGGATCCTCTGAGCCGCACACAACACAACAGTGTTCTGTGGAGCCTCTCCGTTATCTTGTATTCCAATTGGATTTGCAGAAGCATATGGATCAGAGTACGGTTAGTAATATGAAATACTTCTCCAATGTTCTTCGACCATTAAGTCGCTTAAATTACATTGTTAGAGACAATAAGTCGGTACGAGATCAGATCGCTCAATACATTATGAACATTCATAATGAGACAGAGCATCAAGAGAATGGGTATGAGCTAGCCGTATCTGCGATGATCAAGAATATTTTCCTGCTTTTAGTTCGTAATGATAATCAATATGTGCTTCATTATCAGCAAGATCCATTAATGGAACGAATTCAGCCTGTTCTTCAATACATTGATGAGCATTTAGCAGAGAAGATGCTGATTGAGGATATGACGAAGCAGGTCAACCTCAGCTATTATTATTTTATTAAGGTATTCAAGAAGGCGGTTGGTATGTCGTTCACGGACTATGTAAATTTCAAAAGAATTAAGAAAGCAGAGCAAATGTTATTAACTGAGGATATGAGTATAGCTGAGGTAGCAGAGTTCGTAGGAATTTCCAATTTAGGTCACTTCTATGAGATGTTCAGTAGACTTAATAGCTGCTCACCGAAGCAGTTCAAGAATAGGCTTTCGGAAGCCTCATTATAATTTACTTGAAGGAGTGTACAAGATGCCAGGAACGGGTGTGTGGATTGCAGCGGGAATTATAGCGCTTATCAGTATTGGATTAACGATTTGGATTACGAATAAGGCGTATTCGAAAAAATGGGACGAATAGTCAAGATTACTTAATAAACGAGAATACATGGTCGAGTGACTGTGGTGGAACTTGATCGATAAGATCGCCTACGTTATTGAGTCTAGATTCGATAGTCAATAGGTTATAATCAAGCGCGCTTACGTTCTTACGTACCTCGTCCCATAATAATGGAGTAGATACAGTAGCTCCGGAGCGTGCTCTTGGTGTGTAAGGAGCAGATAAGGTCTTTCCAACCCAGTGCTGGAGGTAATCGAAATATATTTTGTCTCCACGATCCTTCTTTAATCGCTCCAAGGTGAATAGCTGAGGATGCTTCTCTACAACCTATTTCCCGATGAAGTGTCCTAACTCACGTAGCTGCTGGAATGAATATCTGGATTGTATTGGGATGTATATCTGTACACCAGTCGCTCCGGATGTTTTTGGAATGGACATAATATGTAGTGATTCCAGAATATCTCCAATGATTGCGACAGCCTCCATAATTCGGGGATCCACCTCTAAAGATGGATCGATGTCGATTACCCACTCTGCTGGTTGCTCTGTATGAATCCACTCGAACGAGGGGTGGAATTCAAGGCATGCCAGATTACCCAGCCAGACTAACGTGGGGAGCTTGTTCAGATGGATATACTGAATTTTGTTATGCAATATAGTTTCTACGAAGTCAGGACGGGGCTCTGGAGCGTTCTTCTGATAGAATGATTTATCGTGGATCCCGTGTGGATATCGAATAACGGTTAAGTAACGGTTTAAGCAATATCGCAATAAGAAGGGTGAGAGATATACGAGCTTCTCGAGATACATCAGCTTGGTAATCTCCATCTCAGGCCACAATGGCTTATTAGGGTTCGTGATAGTTAGCTCCTGACCCTCTATATAGATTGAGCCTTTCTCTGCAACTGGCATCATGCTTCACTCCATGTCTAGCTTAGATTTGGCTATAATTTTAACGATCCTTCCACAATTTGTGGGTGCCGTAGAAGTCCGTAATCGGATATCTCTTGTCCAGTGATGGTAGCGGTAAAGGCCCTCTCAAGCCAGACTAGCTTCACATTCTTTAAATCAGAAGGTAATGGTGAGAACGGTGAAATAGATTGGCTAGGGAGCTCTAATAATTGCCGTTTCAAGGATTCATTCAAGCCCCCTGATACTCGACCGAGATATTGATTATTCATCATCATAATTAAGCTTGATAGCCGCTGGCCTTCTTTGAAGGTTAAGCCAACAATACTTACCTCGAACTGCTGCTTCGTCTTCTTCTTCAACCAATCCTTGTGATGCTTACCCGCTTGATAAGGTGCTGATAATCGCTTGCTCACCATGCCTTCCCAGCTATTGTTCTCCACCCACTGCCATAATGAAGGACCATCAAGGAATAGATCAGTGACGAAGAGCCACTCTTTTCTCGTTGGGAATAACAGCTTTAGACGTTCATGACGCTCACGATAGGGAAATCCTCGTAAATCCACACCATCCATTTCGAGTAAGTCGAATAATACATAGGTAATGTGCTGAGCCTGTGCAGCACCTTCGACCCGCACTGGGTTCTTCAATCGCTCCCGCTGTAAGACCATTGGGAAGTTAGGTCTTTGCTTAATTGGATCGAATACGATGGCTTCTCCATCAAGCACCATACGACCAGAGAGACTAGCTAAGCCTCTTGCTAACTCGGGATAAGTAGCATTCTTTACAAGTCCATTACGCGAATAGAGAGTGACCTCATCATCGTTCAACTGAGCAATGATCCGAACGCCATCCCACTTGATCTGATAGCCCCAGTCCTCGGCAATAGGTATTACATCGTTGCTTATTGGAGCCATGGGTATGATGGGAAGCTGCATGTGATATTCTCCAATCTACTTATTGCCTGTAATGCCTGCTCCGCTTTTCGCTCTGGATTTCCTCCCAGCAGGCACTGGGGAATTTGGGACTGCA
Source organism: Caryophanales bacterium UBA4100 (assembly GCA_002383285.1). GTDB lineage: Bacteria > Bacillota > Bacilli > Paenibacillales > UBA4045 > UBA4045. The sequence continues at coordinate 54,068 of DFXU01000110.1, read as the reverse complement.
TCCTTAATAGCTGTAGTTCTTGCTTGCTCCAAGCTTGCTTGTAGGGCTTCCATCAGATTGACCACATTCGCACGCTGCGGCTCAGGTGCGGTGACGATTTGTTGGCCATTTATTTTGTCGGATATGGCATTCATGAGTCTCTTGCGGTATTCATCCTCGAACTTCGTAGGGTCGAAAGGGGTAGACAATTGGTCAATTAACATTCTTGCCATCGTCAGCTCGCGTTCATTTACCCCGGTGTTGCTAGGAAGATTCGGTACTTGCGAGACTGGGCGGATCTCTGCAGGATAGTGCATCGTTACCATCGACAAACAATTATCGATGACCCGAATTGCAGCAAGACTCCCCTTGGAACGCAAGGTGACATTAGCAATACCAATTTTACCGCTGTCCTGCAACGCAGTTTTCAACAGATTGTACGCGTTCGCTCCCGTATCTCCTGGGGACATGTAGTAGGTTTTCTGGTAATAGATTGGATCAATTTCAACTAGATCTACGAAATCTACAATTTTTATTTCCTTACTTGCTTCCTCGCTCAACAGCTGCAGCTCATCCTTATCGAACATCACATATCGTCCAGGCTCGTATTCGTAGCCTTTGATAATGTCCTCCCAGGGAACCTCATTTGGTGATTCAGGTGTTGTTCGTTTGTAGCTGATTGGTGAGTGGAACTCTCGATGTAGCATCTTCATAGAGATGTCGTGTGATTCCGTTGCAGTGAATAATTTAACAGGAACGTGAACCAGCCCAAAGCTGATGGCCCCTTTCCAAACGGTATGCATGGATATAACCCCCTTGTATATTCGAGATTGAGTATTCTAATGGCTATGTGTGTAATAGATATCGTATGCGCTCGTCATGCTTAGTTTCTCCATAATTAAGAAGAAATAACGGATGTTATGTGTGAATTTCGATTGAAATGGGAACATTCAGATATAACAAAACTTTTTCCCAGTTAAAGGAGGATTATTTATGAGCATGAAAATTCAAGCGGAAGACAGAAGTACACATACAAAATCACAATTAAGGCAATTGCGTAATAAGGGATTTGTACCGGGCTCAGTATCGAATAAAGATAAACCAACGATCTCCATTATGGTTGATGAGAAGCAGCTGCTGCAGTTAGTCAATAGGCATTCACATGAAATCATCGAGATAGAATCACCGGAGTTAGGGAGTCAGAGTGTGGTTCTAAAGGAAGTACAAAGAGATAAGATCATACCGAATAAATTACTGCATGTAGATTTTAATCAAATTAATATGGATGAGCCCATAAAGACCTTAATTCGAATTGAATTTGTTGGAGAAGCTCTCGGAATGAAAGAAGGGGGCATGCGACAGATTGTTATGAACGATATTGAGGTAAGGGCGTTGCCTAAGCATCTGCCTTCCTCAATTGAAGTGGATATAAGTCAGCTTGCAATAGGTGATAAGATTATAGTTGAAGATATTCAGATGCCCGCTAATGTTGAATGTCTATCTGATGCTACTGCAGTAGTGGCTACAATCCTGCATGTACAGAAGGTTTCCGAAGAAGAAGTGAATGAGATGACCGAGGAAGCCAAGGATGAGGGTTTGAAGGATAATTCTGGGGCAAAGCTCGTCGAGACGACGTAGGGATCACTATAAGGATAGGAAAGTATCTTTATAATTGATTATCATCTTGTCGAACAACGATAAGCGGTATATAATAAATGGAAATTGCCAGAAAGGAGACGATTAGAAATGCGTATGACGACAATAGTAAGCTTTGTAGTGAATTCCCGTGAGGTACTTCATTGTTAGCCGATTAGTTAGCCGTCTATATCCGTCACCTGAATGGACATTTAGAGCAACATAGCAGGAAACACGACCGAATCGTGTAATTACTATTAATTCTTGGCTCGACGGCTGGCGAATGATGAAGCTCCACGGGAATGTAAGTCTTATTGTAAGCGGGTAACGATATGGTTATCGCCGTTTACTGATTGAGAATGCATAACCGGTATTAAGGGAGGATTCATCAATGAGTTATAAGAATGGGAAAGACGTACTACCCCCAGGGTTATTAAAGGAATTACAGAAGTATATCGACGGTGAATTGATTTATGTGCCCAAGTGTGCAGAACAACGAGCCGGCTGGGGTGAGATAAACGGAACTAAGGAAATGATCGATAGACGGAACCAAGACATATATCAGCAATATACAAGTGGTGGATACTCGATTATGGAGCTTATTCGTACACACCATCTGTCTGAGGATAGCATTCGCAAAATAATTTTAAAAGCTCGTAATGACCTTCGACAGACGGTTGCAACATGAGAAAACTTAATTAGCTTGCCGACACATCAATTCGCGATGTGGCGGCATTTTTTATGTAATTAGCTAGATAATTGTTATAGGTTAAGGAGTAGTTTGATGATATAATGACTCTAATTGTTGAATGGTATAGTGGTGGTAAGCTAGCTTGCTGAATGGAAGTGATAATGAATGCTTAGAAGGAATAAAGCGAAGTATATGTTCCTAGAAGAAATGACCAAGCAGATGAAATTTCTGGATATATTACTGTTGGGTGATGGTCTTCAGCCTGATGCTCCTAGACAAAGTGTGAAGGCATATCGCTTCTTTCATTCTTGGAGAGCAAGCGCCCCTGTATTCGGCTTGGACAATATTGGACAGCCTGCAATGGAACTAGAGCTTCTATGGAGATGGGCAAGCGATCCGAAGAGTGCTAATCTAGAGCTGTCTGAATGGGCGGCTAAATTTCGATCAACATGTCAAGCAACCCTTCCTTACTATCAACAGATTGATTTAGAGCGATCAATTCGAATAAAGGAGCTTGAAAGATCGGATAGCATGGATCGCATACAGCAGCCTGATAAGCAGCAACGCTTACTTGTTGTAGATGATGATCCATTCCTTCGATCCTATCTGGCTCAGAACCTAAAGCTAGATGGATATCAGGTAGATGAGGCGGGGAATGTTGAAGCTGCCAAGTCCTTACTCCGGCAGAACACATATAATCTAATCACATTAGATCTCATTATGGAGCCGACGATGGGTTATGAGCTATTCGAGTTTCTCAAGCAGGATATAAGTCTACGATGGGTACCGTTAATTGTACTTTCTGGCAGGAACGATTTGCATGATAAGGTCAGCTGCTTTAGATTAGGTGCAGATGATTTTCTGACAAAACCCTTCGAAATGGATGAATTAATGGCGAGGATTACTCGAATTCTATCCAGAATGACAGAGTTTGAGCAGATGGCGTTCCGTGACCCGCTTACTGGCTTATATAATAGACGCTATATTGACAACCAGTTTGATATGGAAATTAAGCGAGTTCAGCGTAATCCTGCCTCACTCTCCATATGCTTTCTGGATATTGATCGCTTCAAGTTAATCAATGACACTTATGGTCATCATGTTGGTGATTTGGTGCTTCAAGGATTAGCTCATAAGCTGCAGAATTCCTTGCGAACTTCAGATATTATCGGTCGATATGGTGGAGAAGAATTTATCGTCATACTTCCTGAGACGGATGCAGAGAAAGCAAAGCTGCTTATGGAGAAGCTTCTATCCTCTATTCGGGGTATGCCGATTGCACGGAACGAGGGAAGAGAATATACAATTACTTTCTCAGCTGGCATAGTTGAATATGATGGGAAGGGCAAGACGAGCGAGTGGCTGAGTAGAGCTGATTCTGTTATGTATCAAGCTAAACAGGATGGACGTGATCGTATATATATAGAATCCGATATGAATGGCGTCGTCGATTCCTCTGATGAACCGTTATGAATAATCCGATAAACCAATAATGGCAGTAAGAAAATAGTGGCGCAATGAAAGGATGGCATGGGCACTATGGGTACACTCATTAAATTATTCTTATTTGTACTAGTTATTTACTTCTTCATTAATGTGTATAAAACTGTTAAGGGTTTACTCGGCAGGAGTACAATGTATGGGGATAAGACGGTACCTTTCACTAGAGCAGAGGAATGCCCGTCTTGCAGTGCACGCATACGAGTGCCTAAAGAGCCCGGCTCTTGTCCCAAGTGTCACACCCCTCTAGGTAGAGGACCTGATGATAAGCTACTGATTAGGGTGAATTGATGGGGATCAAACAAAGTAAGAAGCTAAGTACAACTCATAGTAAATCAAATACGCTACTGGAAATTCTAATGGTATCTCTCAAATTGGGGTTAACTTCATTCGGTGGTCCGATTGCTCATCTGGGATACTTCTATAATGAATATATACAGAAGAGAAGGTGGATGGACGAGCGAGGTTATGCAGATCTTGTAGCCTTGTGCCAATTCCTCCCAGGTCCAGCTAGTAGTCAGGTAGGGATTGGGATAGGTATCATACGAGGTGGTATACTTGGTGGTCTAATCGCATGGATAGGCTTTACTCTCCCCTCTGTTATTGCATTGGTCGTGTTCGCGTTCGTGTTACAGGGATTCGATATAAGTAGTGCAGGGTGGATTCATGGACTAAAAATAGTTGCAGTGGCCATTGTGGCGCAAGCCATATTGGGTATGGGACAAAAACTTACACCAGATAAGAAAAGAGCAACTATTGCGATTATTGTAGCTTCAGTTGCATTGCTGTGGCAGACGATGTTCAGCCAAGTTCTGCTTATCGCAGCTGCGGGGCTGATTGGTTTATGGGTGTATCGTACAACGGCTTCTCCAGAAGCCTCGGATATTACAGTGCCTATAAGTCGCTTCTTTGCAGCGATCTGTTTGGTCATATTCATTGGTCTTCTGATAGTACTTCCATTCCTGCGCCAAGCTACAGACTTATGGTGGGTTTCGCTCTTCGATAGCTTTTATCGGACAGGCTCGCTCGTATTTGGTGGGGGGCATGTAGTATTACCGCTTCTTGAACGTGAGATTGTGCCAATGGGATGGGTAAGCAGTGCGGATTTTCTAGCTGGTTACGGTGCTACACAGGCAGTGCCTGGGCCTCTGTTTACCTTTGCGGCATACTTGGGCGCTATGGCCAAAGGTGTCTCTGGAGCTATTGTTGCTACGGTTGCGATATTCATACCCGCCTTCTTACTTGTTATTGGGGCTTTGCCATTCTGGAATTCATTGCGTAGAAGCCCCCGAATACAGGGGGCGTTGATAGGAATTAATGCGGCTGTTGTGGGTATCTTATTAGCTGCGCTGTACAATCCGCTATGGACGACAACTATTGTGGATATTACAGATTTTGTGCTCGTGTCGTGCTTATTTACTATGCTTGTTTTCTGGAAGCTGCCTCCATGGCTTGTCGTTATTGCTGGAGTTGTTGGTGGAACTCTTATCGCATATATCTAGAGATCTCCCCAATTCATATTGGAGGATTTACTGTAATTCGTCACCTTCTGTTCGAAGAAGTCGGTTTTCATACTATTCATATTGCTGAAGTTCTCAACCCATTTCATTGGATGCTCGGTGATCTCAGGGTATAGAATGTCTATTCCGAGCAGCTTGAGACGTTCGTTTCCAAGATATCTGATATATTGATCGAGAATTTCATCGCTTAGACCTGGAATCTGATTACTCGTAATATATTGTCCCCACTGGATCTCGTGCTGTACGGCTGTCCGCATCATCTCACGTAGCTCAGCAATGAGACTATCCGTGAAGAGATGGGGATTTTCCTTGCGGAGTTCCCGGAATATGTGCTGGAACAAGGCGAGGTGGGTTAACTCATCCCGTTGTATATACTTGATCTCCGAAACGGTGCCCAGCATCTTTCCGAGGCGACCGAGTGCGTAGAAGAAGCTGAAGCCGCTATAGAAATATATACCCTCGAGAATATAGTTAGCCATAATGGTGCGGACTAGATTCTCATCCGTGGGTTCATCGATGAAACGTTCATACAGATCGGTAATAAAACGGTTGCGAAGCAGTAGATGCTTATCCTCTCGCCATTCATTATAAATTTGATCTCGCGCCTCGGAGGAGCAGACACTATCAAGAATATAAGAGTAGCTTTGGCTGTGCACGGCTTCTTGAAATGTATGTACAGTCAGACATAGGTTTACTTCTGGTGCGGTAATAAACTCGTTCACATTGGGTAAATTCGCTGTTTGTAAGGAGTCGAGGAAGATAAGAAAGCTAATGATCTTATCATAGCTACGTCGTTCGATCTCGGGTAGCAGCTTATAATCCTTGGCATCCTGAGCCAATGGGATTTCCTCAGGGATCCAGAAGTTGTTCATCATCGTGCGATACATCTTCGTCGCCCAATCATACTTTACATTGTTCAGCTCGATCAGATTTGTTGTGTTTCCTCCAATCATCCGTCGTTTACCCCAATCCCGATCACCATGCTCATTGAATAATTTCTTGCGGCTAAGCTCCTTTGCTATTGGGATATCATGTGATGCTTGAATTTGATGCTGAGCAGAGTTTTGCGCTTCTTTGTGATTCATAGTGAGCCTCCATATTTGCACATATTAATTTCATAAGGTTCTTGATTTCTTGACTACTTGATTTCTCGATCTCTTGATCTCTTGATTTCTGATTTTTTGATTTCTGATTCTTTGATTTGTGGTGGGCATATTTGTCTGAACTCGTTAAGGTGGATATCGATAAGGTCGTAAAGACCCTTATATCCTGCCAAATGACGAGAATTTGAAGCTAAACGTGTCTTTTACATTAGAATAAGGTCATTCTGGATCGTATTCTTCCAATTTGAGCCATTCGGTCAGTGAATAAGGCTCATAATGACCTTATTGTTCAGTAACTACTCCCCAGCCGTGCTTAAAACCCATTTTGTAGCAGTAGCAGTAGCAGTAGCAGTAGCAGTAGCAGTAGCAGTAGCAGTAGCAGTAGCAGTAGCAGTAGCAGTAACAGTAGCAGTAACAGTAACGGTAACAGTATTAACTGCAGTATCAGTGCAATTAGTAGAAGTTACAGCGGTAAGGATACTTAGCTTGTCTAGGAAGAGCAGCTCACACACTCATCCACCTCGAGGCTCTTGTTACGGCAGTAGTAAACGGTTTTCAGGCCTTGCTCCCATGCAGTCATGTAGAGCTCTAGGAAATCCTTCGCCGACAGCTCAGGTGTGATGTAAAGATTGAAGGATTGTGCTTGATCAATATGGAGCTGACGCTTACCTGCTGCAAGAATGCTCCACTTCTGATCAATCGTATGTGCTTCTTTGTAATACCAGAAGGTTTCTGGGTTCAGGTTCGGTGCTGTTTGGGGAATCACGGCATTCTTCTTCTCCTCAATCCAATACTTGTTGAAGATCGGATCGATCCCCGCGGTAGATCCGGCAATTAATGATGTTGAGGCCGTAGGGGCAATCGCGAACATCCAAGCATTACGTAACCCATGCTTGGCAACCTCCTCACGAAGTGTTGACCATTCATCACTCTCATAGCCTCGGCGTGTATAATATTCACCGCTCTGCCATTCACTGCCCTCGAAGACGGAATAAGCTCCCTTATCCTTGGCAATTGCCATGGAACCCTTGATTGCACAGTAGTTAATCCATTCATATAGTTCATTAGCAGCCTTCAGATGCTCATCAGACTCCCATGCAATCTGATGCTGAGCTAGCCACTGATGATATCCGCTTGTTCCAAGTCCTACGGCCCGGTACTTCTTATTCGTTATCTCCGCTTGTGGAACTGGGTAATAGTTCAGGTCGATCACGTTGTCCATCATCCTCATCTGAACGGTAACTACCCGCTCAATATCTTCACGTGTATGCACCCTGCCTAAGTTGAGAGAGGACAGATTACATACGACGAAATCTCCACTTCGCACCTTTGTTGTGATTATACCTTCATCATGCTGCTCTTCAAGCATCTCGGTAGCGCTCATATTCTGGCAAATCTCTGTACATAGATTAGAGCAGTAAATCACGCCTTTATGCTTATTCGGATTCGCCCGATTAACCGTATCACGGAAGAAGAGGAATGGTGTTCCGGTCTCGAAGGCACTTGCTAAGATGCGCTTCATAATATCGATTGCAGGTAGTTCATCCTTGCTAATACTTGGATCATTCACACATTCCCAGTATCGCTCTTCAAATTGCTTGCCCCAGCTATCCTCTATGGAATAACCTTTACGGCTACGTACCTCGTGTGGATCGAACACATACCAAGATGCACGTGCCTTCACACGCTCCATGAAGAGATCCGGTATACATATACCGGGAAAGATATCATGAGCTTTCATCCGGTCATCGCCGTTATTCGTCTTCAAATTGAGAAAGTCCATAATATCCTTATGCCATACGTCGAGATATACAGCTACAGCACCCGAGCGCACACCGAGCTGATCAACAGCTAGGGCCGTATTATTGTAATTCTTTACCCATGGTATGACACCGCCCGCCGCCCCTTTGTGACCACGAATGGCTGCACCTCGGCTTCGCACCTTGCCGACATAGATTCCCATACCGCCACCGTGCTTAGATACCTGTGCAAAGCTCTGATCCACATTGTAAATGCCCCATAAATTATCAGGTACGGTATCGATAAAGCAGCTAGACAGCTGATGGAATGGCTTACGGGCATTAGACAACGTTGGAGTTGCTACCGTCATCTCAAGCTTACTAAGCACATCGTAGAATTGCTTCGCCCAGTAGATTCGCTCCGTTTCCTTCATTGCTAGGTGCATCGCTACGCCCATGAAGAGCTCCTGTGGGAGCTCTAACACCTCTTCGTTCTGCCCGCGTATTGTGTAACGATCTGATAATGTTTTGAGTCCAACATAGTTGAACAAGAAATCGCGCTCTGGCACCATATATTCGCTTAGCTCATTAATTTCACTACGTGAGTAGTGCTCGAGAATATACTTTCCATATAATCCTTTATCCGTTAAGTAGGTAATCAAGGAATAAAAGTCCCCATAGGCAAAATGTCCATACTTTCGATTAATCGCCGCTTCCTTGTATAAATCGTATGCAAGCAGCTTTGCAGCGACGAATTGCCAGTTTGGCTGCTCGATACTCGTCTTCTCTGATGCGACTTGAATGAGAGTGCGCTGAATTTCCTTAGTTGAGATGTGATTGCGGAAGTGGGGGAGAAGTGCTGTTTCTAGCTCTAATGCATCACAGTCCTCATAACCATCACATGCAAAATCAATGACCTTCTTCAGCTTGGAGAAGATTAACTCCTCCTTCTGACCATTACGTTTAATAATTTCCATAGATAGACTAACTCCTTAAGCTTTTGGATTTTTTGCGAGACAATTAATAAGGGCATAATTTCCTTCGATAAAGAAGGTAATTATGCCCGAGTTGAACCGTTATAAGAATAGGAACGTTCCGCGAACACCTCCCTATCTCCCGTAGGTCAACAGTGTAAACGAGTAGGCAGGTCTCCTGGCTTCGGCTTTCATAGCTAGCTTCCGCCTTCCCAGTCTTGAGACCAGTGGCTTAATAGAAGCAGCACATTCCGTTACAGTGGCGGGACCGCGCCGGTATTACACCGGCTTCCCTTTTAAGCGTTAATAACGAATATTCTCATATTCGTAAACGCACCTATTCGCACAATATGTAGTTGTTGACCATAAAGATACATCAATATATAGTAAGTGTCAAGCTGCTATTCGGCAAATCATGGCAATGCTGTTCGAACTTTAGTACAATTATTCCAACTCAACGATTACAGAGCTTATGATTCTAGAGTAGCTTTGCCCAGCAAAATCTTTTGGCAGACATTCACATCTGCATAACGATTAGGAGGATTATCATGTCACAGATATATTTTTCGATAGATGAAGCTAATGCGTTAATACCTTCTGTTCGTATAGATCTAGAAGCTCTTCAGAGAATAAAAGGTGAGCTGGATGAGAAGCTTTACACGCTGCAGCAATTACAGATAGCTGTAGAAAATCAACAAAGTAGTAAAGATAACGATCCTTTCTTTGAGCTTGAATGTGAGATTGAGTTTCTACAGTTCGAGGCCCATACGCATGTTACGAATGTTCATCGTAAGGGTGCCGAATTAAAGGATATAGAAATCGGACTAGTTGATTTCCCAGCCAAATTCAGAGGTGTTGAGGTTCTATTGTGCTGGCGGCTTGGAGAGGATCGAATATTGTTCTATCATAGCAGGGAAAGTGGATTTATGGGTAGAAGACCAATAAGTGAGATGGAGTGAAGGTGCAGGTGCAGAGACATCTTCGATTAACAGTATATATATTGCTGCTAGTTCTGTGTTTGATTCCCATTCAAGCATTAGGACATACACAGCTAATGGAGATAAATCCGAAACCAAATAGCCAGCTCGAGGTATCTCCAGCTCTCGTTGAACTCTTATTTAATCAAAAGCTAGAAGCAATAACAGAGGAATCCATAGTACTGAAGGACGATGCCGGTAAACCATTAGCTACTGGACCTGTAGAGTCTGGTGCTGAAGGTAAGAGCGCTCATGTGGATTTGCCTGTGCTTTCCAAGGGAACATACACGGTAAACTATCATGTCATGTCTATAGATGGGCATATGGTTAAAGGTAATTATGCCTTTACCGTTCTATCGGATATTGAGGAGGCTCGTTCTACAGAACCACCTAAATTGGAAGCCCCAGCTGCTACCCCAGCTGAACATAATTATTCAGAGACTCTTATTGAAATGATACCGGATTATGAAGCTGTTCCCATGGAGACAGATCGATCGATGGGAGAACTATGGACAGCATTATTTACTGAGACAGAAGCAGCCGATTTGTTGGGGATGGCTTACTTTGTTATTTTCTTATTGCTTGTTGGGATGCTGATCTGGTATGTGCTGCTATGGCGAGGAAGGTCTGAAGAGGATTCGCGTAGGCATCACAATTGGATCTTGCAGATACAACGGATTCATGTGTTAGTTTTAATTGCTCTGATAGCTGAGTTTATTCAACATACAGTAGGATTCGGAGATTGGCAGAGTGTCCGTCATGTTATGTTGAATACGACAGCTGGTGCTTCGTGGTCAGTCTTATTGTTACTTAGCTTACTTGGTCTTGTTGTTCTCCACAGAAACAGATTCATAGATATCGTTTGGATATTGGCCATCGTTGTTACGAAGACACAAATCGGTCATCCAGCAGCATCAGATTACAGATTTGTTGTATCCGCCCTTACGAGTATTCATATTCTAGCTGCGGCAACGTGGGTAGGGGGCTTAGCATATCTAATGCTACTCTGGAGTAGGTATCGTCATGTAGCAGAGAGGCTGATTCTTAAGCTCTCGAATGCTTCGCTCATTGCAATTTCCTTATTAACGTTAAGCGGTATCGCTAGCTCCTTATTGTATCTGTCAGAGCTCTCTTATATATTCGAGACACGATGGGGTATGCTGCTGATGTTAAAAGTAGTAGTAGTCATCGTTGTTATTGGCATAGGCGCATTGATTCGAGGTCGATTCGTACGGGATGGTCTGTTGCATGTAAGCGCGTGGATTAAATTGGATTTCATGCTGTTGGTCGTGATTGCTAGCTTAGCAGCGCTTCTAACCGCTGCGGAACCGAATCCTTCGAATGAGCCTCTTCATTGGCATGTGATGGGTGACGTCATTCATATGACAGCGGAGATCACTCCTAAGACTCCTGGAGACAATCGTATGGCAGTGAGTGTATGGCTTCCTGAGGATTCTGGAGAACCGAAGGCTGTTTCTATGCTAATCGCACGAGAACCAGACAGGCACAGGAAGACCATAGCTTTCACCAAAGTGAATGGATCGAATGAGTATGGCTTTATCGGATTTAATGAATTTATTTATCAAACCGAAAGTGATCTATTAGACCAAGCAGGCAATTGGCTAATTGAAATAATCGTCACCGATCAGATGGATCAATCTTGGAGCTATAAGAAGCTAATTCGCGTGTATTGATTGTGCTAAAGTGCATTCTCAATAGCACGCACCAAATTTACATCGTCAGGGGTAACTTTACTCGAATAACGTTCTATTAGAGCACCATCACGTGAAATAAGGAATTTCTCGAAGTTCCATTTGACATCATCTGCTGGAGTAGCATGTTCAGTAAGCCACTGATAAAGTGGATGCTTGTTCTCGCCAATACAGTGAACCTTGTCCATGAGCTCGAAGGTTACACCATAATTTATGGTGCAGAATTGTTCAATATCAGCTAAAGTGCCAGGTTCTTGAGCGCCAAAGTCATTGCAGGGGAATCCAAGTACACGTAAGCCTCTTTCGCGATAAGTTAAGTTTAGCTGCTCCAAGCCTTGATATTGTGGAGTGAAACCACAGTGCGATGCAACATTAACAATGAGCAGCACATTACCCTTGTATGACTCAAGCTGCTTAAGATTGCCATTAGCTGTTGCAACTTTAATATTGTAAATTTGATTCGACATGATATTCCTCCCAATTTTTTTGATAGATGTAAATACAGTCACTAAAAATCATCGTAATCTTAAAGTAACTAGATCGTCCATTCATCATGGATAATGCCTACAACTACCCATACCTTATTGTGCTGAGTAAAGACAATTCTTAAGCTGGACCGATCCATAAAGTCATGGGCTTTCGTACCTTGGAAATGGTATTCGGCAATGAAGCTGTCTTGATAGATCTCTGTTGCATTGTCTATTGAGTTCCCAAGGTCCACAGGATTATTATATTCGATCTGTGCAGCATTTACATAATCATAGTCATAAATGAAATCATCATAATAATCGGAGAAAGACAACGTTATCGGTAATCCGCTGCCCTGATAGCTGCCCCATTCCAATAGGTCATCATTCTCGAGCGCATCCTGGAGAACGCTAGGCTGCATAACAACATCTGTCTCTGTATTCACATAACCATAAGGGGAAAACCGAACACCGGCAGTTGGGTGAACATACGCAGCTAATCGAGGAAGGTCCTTAAGCTTAATGAGATTGAGGACATCCGAGGCGGTTTGTTTGGGGTCGACTGACTCCTCTGCAGGAATTGCTCCCTCATTAGGCTTGGGTGAATTAGTTGTATGATTCACTTCATCATTAATGATATTCTGTTCTGCCTTATCATCCACAGCGGCACAACCGGATACTATCAATGCTGCTAGTAGAATAATGGCAATCGGTTTATACATGGATTAGCCTCCTGTAGTTCAGTTGGAATCTAATGAATTAGACGCCAGAAACCCAAGGAAGTTACTGGATAATTGTGGATAGCATCTAGATTGTTAAGTCGAAGAACAAATAGAGATCACTATGAATCATGGCCGAGTATGTATACATGATTCTGTTGGTTTCTAAGTCTGCGTAAATCTGTGACATTGTGGGGGAGGAACGATATTGCATCCGAACGATATTAGGAATAAAGTAAGGTCACCATATCCAATTTGCTCCTCGGAAGGTTTCGTCCTTCTGCCATGAATGATCAGCATTCCTAGCATAATTTGAAGAAACCTGAGTTCCATCCTCCTTGCATAAGTACACACGGATACAGCGCGGTGGTATTTGTTGTAGAAATTGCTCTATGAATGGATCAGGATCGTTGGAAAGAGAAGTTCGATTGGGTGCTTCAATAATTACATCGAATAATTGGTTGAACGCATGAAGCTCTTGATACTTGGCAATCTGTTCGCCAGCGTACAAAGTTAATTGTTCTTGAATAATCCCAGTAAAGGCATCTGGTGGCAGGAAGTCTCCATTAGCTGGCGAGAATAGAAACCCCTGAACATACCGAGCACCTATAGCGACAGCTTGCTGTAAATCACTCACTGTCTCGATGCCCTCCATTAATAGAGTAGCACCCATCTGCTCAGCCAGGATAGCATATGAGCGGAGAAGTGCGTTGTAGCCCTTATGAACTTCACTCTTCTTCATCAGCTTCAAATCGATCTTAATAATATCTGGCTCTATTAGTGCAATTCGGTCAAAGTTACTAAAGCCGCTGCCGACATCATCAATAGCAATTTTACAGCCCTTCTGGCGATATATGTTCACCATATCGGATAGTTCTTTCGGAGAACCATGAAACTCGTCCTCAGTAATTTCAATCACGATACGATGAGGAGGAAGTTTGGACTCTTCAATGAATAAGAGGGTCGGCAATATCCCCTTTTTCTTATATGTACTGAATATCCAAGAAGGACGCAAATTGATGAATAGCAGACCTTCCTCTTCGCTATTGGACATCCTATCTATAGCCTGCAGCCGAAGAAGACGATCAATCTTGAGCTGATCGTTCTCTGAATTAGTCGTGTTATGGAAATAAGGACCAAGACTTATAGGTGTATTATCGACCATATATCTACCAAGCGATTCATACCCAATAATACGACGGTTCTGAATGGAGATGATCGGTTGGAAGTACGGTGTGATTTGTGAGTTAAGCAACGTGCTTAAGTCTAGATGCATTATGCTGCACTCCCTTTTTTTGTAGCTTGACAATGTGCTCACGATGCTCTGTCAAGCCACGCAAAATATTCTATGTCATATAATATAACATAGAATATTTTGTGAGGATATAGAGGGAAGTGCAATAAGCATAAGGGAGTACTGCCGATCAGACAGGAGCTTGGTTTAGAATAAACTGATCAATAACACGTTTTACTCCATCATCATTGTTGCTTGTAGTTATGAAGTCCGCAATCTGCTTAAGCGGTTCTACTGCATTCTCCATAGCAACACCAAGCCCGGCAATCTCCACCATATCATGGTCATTCCAACTATCGCCAATAGCAATGGTTTCCTCAAGGGTACAGCCATAATGAGCAGCTAGGAATCGTAAAGCACTACCTTTGGTTCCTTCTGGATGCATAATTTCAAGAAAATTCGGCTTTGATTTAGTGATATGTGCTTGAGTACCGATGACACTTCGGAAGTACTCACCTAGACGATCTAGCCTTTCAGGCTCATCGATAATCAGCATCTTCGTTTGAGGCTGTGTATGGATAGAAGCGAAGTTTGGCTCGACAATATATGGAATGTTAGACAGCTTGGCATAGTTTCTCACCAAATCATTCTCTTCCTTTACATACAATTGATCATTCACATAACCTTGAAGGTGTAGTCCATTCTCAGCACAGTAATTAGATATCCAGAGTGCGATGTCGGATGGAACATATCGTTCATATAATATCTGACCATCTAGTGAATTCTTTACTAAAGCACCTTGGTATGTAATTAGAGGAACATTCAAGTGAAGCTGCTCGGCAATTTTTGCTGCAGAAGCGTACATCCTTCCTGTGGCCAATGTGACGACCACTCCTTGTGCAACGGCTTCAGCCAAAGTAGCTTTTGTAGCCTCACTAATCTCAGTATCATCATTCAATAAGGTGTCGTCTAAATCAATGGCAACTAATTTGTACATGGTTAATCTCCTCACATCCAATATTCAAACCCTCATTTGCTATATTATCATAAGTGCACTGTAGAGATAGCATAGTATGGAGGAATTATAATAGAATTATGGCTCGACCCTGGGGAATAAGCTCACAAAACTTGCATACGTAAGTGCTTTTGCATATAATATGCATTAAATCATACCTTCTGAGTGATGAAGGTGCATATATTGAACAGCTTTGACGGAGAAGAGTACGTAGTATTGCTTGTACAGGGAGTGGGTGCCTAGATTGAGAGCCCCATGAAGCTAAGACCACCGAAGTTCACTCCTGAGCTGAACCTTGAAATCCATAACGCTGACAATTGGAGATTAGAGGCAACCGGATTCGTCCGTTATTCGAGTAAAGTGTATATTTGCGATTCGCAATATATAATTAGGGTGGTACCACGGCATGCTCGTCCCTTCAGAGATGAAGGGGCTTTTTTTATTTGCAGAAAGTATTCTTAAGAAGGAGGTATGGGTAAGTTATGAAGGAAAAATTAGAATTATTGCAGAAGAGAGCAGTTACAGAAATTGAGCTGGTTGGAACAAACCCGGAGCTGCAGGAGCTGCGAACAAAATTGTTAGGTAAGAAGGGTGAGCTCACGGAGATATTAAGAGGAATGGGTGCCTTAACGGCTGAAGAGCGTCCGGCTATTGGACTGATTGTTAATGAGGTTAGGGGGACGATTGAAGGGCTATTAGACCAGAAGCAGCAAGCGTTCACTGCGGCAGAGACGGAAGCAAGGCTGCAGACCGAAACGATAGATGTCACCTTACCTGGCAAGCCCATGGTACAGGGTGCTGTGCACCCGCTCTATCGGGTTGTGCAGGAAATCGAGAATATATTCATGGGTATGGGTTATTCAATCGCAGAAGGCCCAGAGGTCGAAACCGATTATTATAACTTTGAAGCATTAAATTTGCCGAAGGATCACCCTGCAAGAGACATGCAGGATACATTCTATATAACAGAAGAAATCTTAATGCGAACGCAGACCTCTCCTGTCCAAATTCGCACGATGGAAGCGATGAAGGGTCAGGCGCCAGTTCGTATCATCTGTCCAGGCAAGGTGTATCGGCGAGATGATGATGATGCTACACATTCCTTTCAATTTATGCAGATTGAAGGTCTTGTTATTGATGAGCACATCCGTATGAGTGATCTGAAAGGCACGCTCTTACACTTCATGCAAGAGATGTTCGGTAAGGATACACAAATTCGTATGCGCCCGAGCTTCTTCCCATTCACAGAGCCTAGCGCAGAGGTTGATGTAACTTGTGTTCACTGCCAAGGCAATGGCTGTCGCTTCTGTAAGCAGACAGGCTGGCTAGAGATTCTAGGATCCGGTATGATCCATCCGAAGGTGCTTGAAGCAGGCGGTTATGATCCAGCACGATATAGTGGCTTTGCGTTCGGATTAGGTGTGGAGCGGATTGCTATGCTGAAGTATGGTATTGATGATATTCGGAACTTCTATACGAATGATCTGAGATTCTTAAAGCAATTTGTTCGAGTATAGGTAGGCGTTATTACCAGTGAATTAGAGGGCATTAGTGGGAGTTATAATCAGATGATCCCATAACAACGGTATTAAGAAGAAAGGGATGAATCAATAGTGAAGGTATCTTATCAGTGGCTTTCAGATTATATAGATGTACAGGGACACACTGCACGTGAATTAGCTGAGAAGCTAACCCGATGCGGAATTGAAGTGGATGTTGTTGAGGAACGCAATTTAGGCGTAGAGCATGTTGTTGTTGGCTATGTGAAGCAGCGTGATAAGCACCCCGATGCAGATAAATTAAGCGTTTGTATAGTAGACGTAGGGCAAGCCGAAGACCTTCAAATTGTATGTGGAGCTCAGAATGTAGCTGCTGGACAAAAGGTTCCGGTTGCGGTTATTGGTGCTGTTCTGCCTGGTGACTTCCGCATTAAGCGTGCGAAGCTCCGTGGTATGGAATCCCAAGGTATGATCTGTTCAGCTAAGGAGCTTGGGCTTAATGACAAGCTGCTGCCCAAGGATATCCAGGAAGGGATATTCGTGCTTCCGGCGGATATGACAATTGGACATAGTATTCTAGATGTTCTTGCTCTTAATGACCATGTGCTTGAGCTTGAGTTAACACCTAACCGATCCGATTGCTTAAGCATGATTGGTACTGCCTATGAGATTGGAGCGATTCTAGATCGGAATGTTCAGCTCCCCGTTGTAGATATAGTTAACTTCGAAGTATCTGATCTAAAGGTGAATGAATTGTTATCTATATCCATTACTGCCGAGGAGCAATGCTCACGTTATTCAGCGAGACTCATTGAGAATGTTCGAATTGGTGCCTCCCCGCTGTGGATGCAGAACCGTCTTATTGCTGCAGGTATTCGGCCAATTAATAACATTGTGGACATCACGAATTATGTTATGCTCGAATATGGGCAGCCTCTACACGCATTCGATGCGGATCGAATCACTAGCGGCAATATTAATGTGCGACTAGCGCTGCCAGGAGAAACTATTGTGACATTGGATGATGTGGAGCGAAAGCTAGAGCCGCATATGCTCCTGGTTACGGATGGTAATAACCCTATTGCGATAGCAGGTGTTATGGGAGGTGCTGACTCTGAAGTAACGGAGGGAACTACTCGCATATTACTTGAATCAGCTCATTTCTCAGGAAGCTCTGTACGTAAAACCTCTCGTCAGCTTGGTTTGCGTTCAGAGGCAAGTCTAAGATTCGAGAAGGAAATCAATCCAGAGAACGTTATTCCTGCGCTTAATCGGGCTGCATCACTTATCGCACAATATGCGGGTGGTCATGTTCGACATGGAATAGCTGAGCAATTCATAGGGGCAGAGCAACCGAGACAGATTTCACTAAGCTTGGAGAGGTTGAATAGCTACCTTGGAACATCATTAAAGATTGACGAATATGCAAAAATTCTAGATCGTTTGAACTTTACTTATGCCTACGATGGAAGTGAAGATATCATCGTGAATGTACCAAGCCGCAGAGGTGACATTACACTTGATGTGGACCTTATCGAAGAGGTTGCCCGTCTATATGGGTATGATAACATTCCAACGACTGAGGTTGTTGGGGCTACTACCCCAGGGAAATTAACGAAGCCGCAATACTTGCGTAGAATGATCCGACAATTATTAACGACCAGTGGCTTGCATGAGGCGGTTCATTATTCCTTTACCCAACCGCGTCGGAATGAGCTCTATTCTTGGATGGATGCTAACGCTAGATCGGTCAAGCTTGCCATGCCAATGAGTGAGGAACGAAGCGTGCTTCGAACTACGTTAATTCCGCAGCTGCTAGATACTGCGACCTATAATCGAAATCGTAATAATGATAACGTTGGGATCTTTGAATTAGGGAGTGTGTTCATAAGCGAAGAGCAGGCTTTAACGAAATTACCCGTGGAGAAATCGCGATTAGCTATACTGTTAACAGGCAACAATAAGCCTGCTTCCTGGGCAGAGAAGCCTCGTCCCATTGATTTCTATGATCTAAAGGGTCTAGTTGAGAAGCTGACTATTTACATAGGCATGCACAGCCTTGAATGGAAGGCGGTGCAGCGGGACGGCCTTCATCCTGGTCGAACTGCAGAGATATATGCTCATTCACCTAATGGTCGAATTATAATTGGTTGGATTGGACAAATTCATCCCTCTGTTCAGTCCGAATTGGATTTAGCCCCGACCTATGTTGCGGAGCTGGAGTTAGCCGCAGTGTACGATCATTCAGATTCTGCGATTGATTACCATGTATTACCGCGGTTCCCCTCTATTGCCCGGGATATAGCTGTAGTTGTTGATAGCACAATAGAGGCAGCTAAGTTAGCAGACCAGGTAAAGCTTATAGCAGGTGTGTTGCTTGAGTCTGTGGAGATCTTCGATGTATTCTCTGGAGAGAGATTAGGAGCAAACCGCAAGAGTGTGGCACTAGCATTAGTGTATCGCCACACAGAACGTACGCTAACGGATGATGAGGTTAGTGAGCTGCATGGCCAGGTTGTGGCAAGCCTCGCTGAAACTTTTGGCGCTGAGCTAAGAAAGTAGCAGGAACTTCCCATCATACTAGCGAATGAATGTACACATACATCTGATTTATGATTCACCAGATCACATTTACGAATAGGAGGCCTATCTAATGAGCTCCGAAGAAAAAACCAGGATTAATGTAGATATATACGGTATGCAGTATAAGCTATCCGGACATTCTAGCAGCAGCCATCTACGCCGAGTGGCAGAGCATGTCGATGACCAAATGAACAAAATCGGTAAAGGATTTCCAAGGCTCGATATACCTAGAGTCGCTGTGTTAGCTGCGGTTAATATTGCGGATGGATTTCTAAAGCTCAAGGATGATATGGAGAGTAAACGTGTGGGTATTCAGAATGTTATGGTGGAGGAGCACCAGACCTTGGCTGATGACTATGCTGCCCTACAGCAGGATTATAAGGACTTGGTTGCTAAGCTGGCCGAAGCGGAAGCCCGAGAACAAGCAGGCAAGCAGCAGTTAGAGAAGCTTCAAGAAGAGTATGCGAAGCTCCAGAACGAGTATAATGAATGGATCCAGTTGGCCACCCTTGACCAACCAGAATCGACATAGAGTGGAGCAGCTAAATTTATTAGATATTATCATTATTGCGATATTCATTCTAAGTATTATTGTTGGATATATGCGCGGCTTTGTAAAAAAATTGATTTCCATCATCGGTTGGTTTGCTGCTTATCTGGTTGCTTATCTATTCTTTGATAATGTTGCGCCTCTCCTGCAAACGATGTTTCCATTGTCTGCTAACGAGAGATTAGCAAGCTATAGCGGGATTGTTGCTGGCTTGAAGCTTGAGGCTTATATTTACAATGCGCTCGCCTTCGCATTGCTATTCTTCGGAACACGAATCGTCATTACGGTCGCTGGTTATTTCCTTCAGGGAGTAGCCTCTATACCTGGAATAAGTTTAATCAATCGCTGGCTTGGTGTCCTTCTTGGTCTAATAGAAGCAGCGCTAATCATTATATTGGGTGTCATGGTGCTTGAAGTCATGCCATCCGAGCGAATCGTCCTCTTACTAGAGGAATCAACTATTGTTGAATGGCTTCATACGTACGCAGTAGATCCAGCATCATTGCTCAAATTGTTGGGGCGTGATCAGCTGGAGAGCTGATTATTAATGGTTCCTCGATGAACCGAAGGTTCACTATATCATTAACCCCTTAGCTGCCTAAATTGCTCAGGGGTTATTCCTTCTGCATTGCGAAATCGACGGATAAAGTAGGAGCTTTGTGCAAATCCGACTCGCTCTGATATATGCTGTACACTCCAATTGGTGGAGGTTAATAGCTGCTTCGATTTAACGATTCGACTTTCTAATGCGAATTGAATCGGCGTTTTACCCATTAACTCATTGAATTTCCTGCTAAAGTAATAAGTGCTATAGCCCGCTACCTTGGCCATCTGCTCCAAAGTTAACGGTTCATTGCTATGGACTCTTATCCAGTCGGCGGATGCGAGAATTCTCTGGCGATGGCCAAAGGCGGGGGTTTCATGCAAATATTCGGCATTCTGAACGATATCTACAATGAGCTCATAAAGTTTAGCTGAAATGTGAGCTTCGTGCTCATGCTTAATTACAGTTCCATAGAATAATAGCTGTTGAAATAAGAATGCTATATGCTGCTCTTCACCTACAGAGAAGAGCCATCCTTGATCAGCTCCTCGCCCACCTAACAATGGCTCCAAGCCGGATCCGTAAAAATGTACCCAAACAACCTCCCACGGATTATCTACATCAGAATAATAGTACTGGGGTAAATCAGGACCATATAGAAATCCGTTTCCTGCTTGTAATTCAATCGTCTGATTTCCAACCTCTACAAATCCTCTCCCCCTCAATACAAAGTGTAAATTATACAAGTTTAATTGTCCGGAAGCTCTTCGCTCCCGATGAGTTGGATCATCCCGATAATGGCCTATGCTCTCAGGATAGCATACATACTTAGGAAATCTTGGTTGAGGCAGATAGTTGTTCGTTCGCAATCGACAGATCACTCCTTAAGATCGCATAATCGTACTATCATTCGCAAAATGATGTCATTTAACTCCATTCTATCAAAGTTTATAATGGTAGTATAGATTATGGTAAGCAGCAATATATTACTATTAGGGGGATGTTGCATGATTAAAATGGTGAATGAAAGTCGTGTGCAGCTAGGTGTATGTTACTATCCCGAGCAATGGCCTGAGACGCTGTGGGATGATGATATGAGGCGAATGAAACAATTGAATTTTCAATATATACGGATTGGTGAATTTGCTTGGAGCATCTTTGAGCCAGAGGAGGGTGTTTTCCAATTTGAACTATTCGATAAAGTATGCGATCTGGCCGCTCAACACGGCTTGCAGGTTATAATGGGTACTCCAACAGCTACTCCTCCCGCTTGGTTGACCTACAAATATCCAGAGGTGTTGAATGCATCCAAGGAAGGCGTTAGCTATTATCATGGACAGCGTAGACACTATAACTACAGTTCTAAGATTTATCGGGATAAGTGTGCGACGATTACAATGAAGCTAGCGGAGCATTACAAGAATCATGAAGCAGTGGTAGGCTGGCAAATCGACAATGAATTGAATTGTGAGACGAATGTGTTCTATGCTGAGGCAGATCATTCGGCTTTTCGTGAATGGCTGCAGACCAAATATGGAACCTTGGATAAATTGAATGACGCTTGGGGGGCAGTATTCTGGAATCAAACCTATAGTGATTGGCAGCAAGTGCATCTCATTCGTCCAACACCGTCTGACTCTCCTAATCCACATCAAGCCTTGGACGAAAAAAGATTCATATCCGACAACACCATTTCCTTCGCCAAGCTTCAAGCGGATATTCTTAGGAGGGAAGCACCGAATCAATGGGTGACGACGAATGGTCTATTCGGACATCTGGATAATCATAAGCTAACTGATGATTTACTTGATTTTTACTCCTATGATTCGTATCCGCAATTCTCAAGCATATCTCAAGAAGCTGGTGATCAACCACTAAGGGATCGACGAGTAAGCTTAAATCTGAGCGTTGTTCGCTCCATAAGTCCAAATTTCTGTATTATGGAGCAACAGTCAGGACCAGGTGGCTGGGTGAATCGTATGGAGATGCCTTCACCGAAGCCTGGACAGATGAGATTGTGGACGTATCAATCGATTGCGCATGGGGCGGATATGGTACTATATTTTCGCTGGAGAACGGCTATTGCTGGAACAGAAATTTATTGGCACGGAATTAATGACTACCACAATCGACCTAATCGCAGAGTCAGAGAGGTTGAACAGATCGGACAGGAGCTTATGGAGCTTGGATTGGGTGAACGCATAGCTGGCAAAATATATAAGAGTAAAGTAGCCATGGTGCGGGACTATGCTAATGATTGGGATGGGGAATTGGATAGGTGGTATGGTCCCCTAATCTGGAAAAGTGAGATGGCTTGGTTTAAGACACTACAGTATCAACATATCCCTATGGACTATGTATTCCTCGATTCAAAGCTGAATATAGCTGAGTTGAGTTCTTATGAAGTGTTGATTTATCCACATGGAGCAGTGATGACTATAAAGACAGCTGCATTGCTGCGACAATATGTCGAGCAAGGAGGAAAGCTAGTTCTTGGTGCAAGAACAGGCTATAAGGATGAATATGGCAAGGTTAGGATGGAGGAGATGCCAGGTCCAGTCGCTGATTTGTGCGGTATAATTGTTGAGGATTTCACGTTGATTGCTGGGACTGAGAAGCCGGCTTATATAGAGTGGTCGGGGGATGAGCTCATTGCTGAGGGCTTCAATGACATATTGCAGGTTGATAGTGATACCGTAGAGGTTATAGCAAATTATAAGGATAAGTATTATGCTGGGAAACCAGTATTAACTCGGAACAGGGTAGGTCAAGGTGAGGTTTATTATTATGGAGCAGCCTATAACGAATTGGTTGCAAGAAAATTACTAGACTCTCTATCATTAGAATCCCCCATATCCGAGTGGTGTGAGCTTCCACAGTCCGTGGAGCTAGCCATACGATCAAACGATGAAGGGAAGGTCATATTCCTATTAAATTATGCGGCTGAAGCAGTTCAATTGAAATTTAAGAAAAAGGTGTTTGATCAGATAACAGGTCGCGATCTTGAGCATGATGTTGAGTTAGAGGCATATGGCGTAATTGTTATCTTGCAATAACCGAATATCGTTATTAATTCCATTGTATGTCAATAAGAAGGCCGTCAGAAGCTTAAAACTGATGGCCTTCTTTGGTCTAGCTTTTAACTCGTCGCTCATGATCACCAGGATCGCGAAATGCATTACCGACGGGAATGAAGAGGTCGATTATACCGATAGCTAATGCTGCTAATATGGCACCGATCATAGTTACAGTTACATTACCTACTATAAATTGGGCTAACCAGATGACAAGTGCACTGGTTATGAACCCAACGATTCCTCGACCAAAGGGTGTAACACGTTTGCCGAATATCCCCTCTATAATCCAACCAAGAACAGAAATGACAAGCGCCAAGAACAATGCACTCCAGAAACCTCCGACCTCGAATTGTGGAACCACAAATCCTACGAACATAAGCACTAAGGCGGAAACGATAAAACGAACAATATGCCCAAGAATTTTCAAGCTGTTCACCTCCTAAAGTCTTTGTCTTTTTAGACTTAATACACAATTATTTTGCCCTATACATTCAAGGATTATATAATTATAGTCAATGTAATTATTGGTTTTGTTTCATGCATTGGATATAATAAGGGGCAACCGCAACTAATTATCGGGTAGTTAAGGTCGAGCTAGTTGAAATGTTCAGGAGGCATATAATTGAATACAAAGGTGCTACATACATTAGAAT
The DNA here is from genome assembly GCA_002383285.1 of Caryophanales bacterium UBA4100. GTDB lineage: Bacteria > Bacillota > Bacilli > Paenibacillales > UBA4045 > UBA4045. Next base: position 29,897 of record DFXU01000110.1, on the reverse strand, counting down.
ATAATAAGATTATCGAACGATTATTAGTCTATGCTGCTACCTCATTAGGAAAAGCACATATTGAACGATTGCTGCCAACACGCAGCTTAGACGAGGTAAAGGATTGGCTTCAGGATACGAATGAGGCAAGTGCGGTTATCCGTCTAAAAGGAATGGCACCATTTGGTGGCATACATGACGTGGGAAGCTCCTTGAAGCGAGCTCAGATCAACGCTGTATTGAATGCACCTGAGCTTCTGGAAATTGCCTCCACTGTAAGTGGAGGAAGGAAGCTGAAGCGTTTCTTAGCGATGGTACATGAGAATCACCCAATCCGACAATTAACAGCAAGGTATTCCGAGCTTACTGAGCTTAAACCATTAGAAGACGCAATTCGAGCTTGCATTGATGAGCAAGGAGAAGTACTGGATCATGCAAGCTTAGAGCTGGCCAGAGTCCGGCGGGAGCGGAGAACTGGAGAGACGCGGGTAAGAGAGAAGCTAGATCAGATGATTCGAACACCTTCGATTCAGAAGATGCTGCAGGACAATCTGGTAACCGTTCGTAATGAACGTTATGTGATTCCTGTAAAACAGGAGTATCGCGGCAGCTTCGGTGGTATCATTCATGATCAGTCGGCTTCGGGTGCCACACTATACATTGAGCCTGAATCACTTGTTCCGATGAATAACAAAATTCGTGAACTCATACTCGCTGAACGTAAAGAAATAGATAAAATTCTGATGATCTTAACAGCTCAGGTTGCAGACCATTCAGAACCGCTGGCACATAACCTTGTGATACTCGGCATTCTAGATTTTATCTTTGCTAAGGCTGGATTAGCAGCTGCAATGAAGGCTGAACAACCGAGAATGAATGACCGAGGCTTTATTCGTCTTCGAAAAGGACGGCATCCCCTCATATCAAGTGGAGTGGTACCTTTAGATATCGAATTGGGGAACTCTTACTCAGCGGTTATCGTTACTGGTCCCAACACAGGAGGGAAGACTGTAGCGCTGAAGACAGTAGGTTTACTGTCTCTTATGGCCATGTCCGGTTTATTCATCCCTGCTGAGGATGGAAGCCAAATGTGCGTGTTCGATGCCGTGTTTGCGGATATCGGAGATGAGCAGAGTATCGAGCAGAACTTAAGTACATTCTCTAGCCACATGACTAATATTATATCCATCATTCAAGATATGACTCCGAAGAGCTTGGTGCTTCTTGATGAGTTAGGTGCAGGTACAGACCCTGCCGAAGGCTCGGCGCTGGCTATCGCCATACTCGATCATATGCATAATCACGGTTGTCGGATTATTGCTACAACACATTATAGTGAGCTAAAGGCATATGCTTATGATCGCAAAGGAATGATCAATGCGAGCATGGAGTTCGATATTCAAACCTTGAGCCCTACTTATCGGCTGCTTATCGGTGTGCCAGGCCGCAGCAATGCATTCGCCATTGCCAAGCGCCTTGGCTTGTCCTCAGCAATTATTGAGCATGCAGGCAGTCAGGTTGGCGAAGAGGATAAACGGGTTGAGTCGATGATTGCCTCACTCGAGCAGAATAGACTGTCTACAGAATCTGAACAGCATACGGTTGAGGTACTACGCAAGCAATTGGAAGCAGCTAAAGATCAATTGGAGCTAGATAAACAGAAATTTGAGCTGCACAAGCAGCAGATGCTGAGAAAAGCAGAGGCAGAAGCACAGGAAGCAGTGGCCAAGTCAAGAAGAGAGGCAGATGAGATTATTGACGAGCTACGCGCATTAGCCTTAGAAGAAGCGGGTTCTATCAAGGAGCATAAGCTGATTGAAGCGAAGAAGAGACTAGATCAAGCTGCCCCTAAGCTGATCTCTGGTGGGAGCACGGAAGCGGACCGAATCCGTAACAAATCAGCCAAGATCGATCTGGGAGCTGAGGTTGTCGTATTGAGTCTAGGACAGAAGGGACATGTTGTTGAATTGTCGGGAGAAGAGGCAATGGTACAGCTTGGTATATTAAAGATGAAGGTGATGCGCAGCGATTTGCAGCTTGTTCGTTCTGCTACTCAAGCGAGCAAATCCAATACGCATCATGGAGCGATGGTAAAGAGATCAAGGGACGAAGTAGTTCGAACAGAATTAGACCTTAGAGGCTCCAACCTAGAGGAATCGATTATGGAGGTTGATCGGTTCCTTGATGAGGCCTTCTTATCTAATCTTGGTCAGGTGTATATCATTCATGGTAAAGGTACAGGTGTACTACGTACGGGAATACAGGAATATCTACGAAGACATTCACATGTGAAAGCCTATCGGTTAGGTAATTATGGTGAAGGAGGAACTGGGGTAACCGTTGTTGAATTCAAATAGTAACATTTGGAGGTTAAGACATTGAACAAAGAATTAGATGAGCTATTAACTAACCCGTATATTGAGACGCTGGCTTTCTTTTCTGTTGCGATACTGGCTTTGATTATCTTCTTGTCTTTGTTCGAGTTTGTAACGAAATACAGCAATTGGCAGGAAATCAAGAAGGGGAATGTAGCCGTTGCCTTGGCGACGAGTGGTAAGATCATTGGGATCTGCAATATTTTCCGATTTGCTATTCTTAGTAATGAATCCATTTATAGCGCACTTATATGGGCTTCATTCGGATTTTTGTTACTGGTGGTTGCGTATTTAATATTCGAGTTTCTCACCCCAAATTTTCGGGTTGATGAGGAGATTCTAAAGGGTAATCGAGCTATTGGGTTAATATCTATGACCATCTCGATCGCTCTCTCCTATGTGATTGGAGCTAGTGTGACATGAAGTATTTATGGGGTACATTGTTTATCATTGCCTGTCTGTTTATCATTGCGGGAATTTATTATTTTATAAAATATGCATGAGTTCAACCATTGACCTTTGGGAACAATTAATTCCTGAAGGTCTTTTTTTGTTCGCTTAATGAAAGGGGAGTGCGTGTGGAGAATCTTAAGCATCATCTTCAGCATGGAGGTCGTCTAACCTCGAGATCGAAGCAGCAACAGCACGATAAGGATAAGAAGCTAGTCCCTCAAGCCATTTTGCTGCTTATTGTACATGGACTATTCGCTGTAGCACAGGCATTGTCTGGCACTTTCGTAAACGTATATATATGGAAAGTGAAGAACGACTTTGCATTGATCGGTTGGTTCGCTCTGGCAACGCAGGTTGCTGGTGCACTCACCTTCTGGCTTACTGGCAAATGGGTGAAGGAGCACAACAAGATGATGGTTCTGCGACTTGGTGTGAGTGTATCTGCCTTATTCTACGTATTAGTTCTTGTTCTGGGCAAACAATCTGCGGATTTGGTACTGCTCCTAGGCGCGGTTCAAGGTGTAGCAGCCGGCTTCTTCTGGCTGGCGTTCAATGTCGTTTACTTTGAAGTAACAAGTCCAGAGGACCGGGATTTATTCAATGGCTGGTCTGGGTTATTAGGTTCTGCATCTGGTATGCTGGCTCCTTGGATATCAGGGTTAATCATTACTCGAATTGGGGATGGGAACGGAAATGGGAGTGGGTATCGATGGATATTTACGATTTCCCTTGTTGTATTCGTCATTGGTGTGATTGTTAGCTTTTTCCTGAAGAAGAGGAAGCTAAGTGGAACCTACAGTTGGTTTTATGGCTTTCGCATTCTAAAGGTAAAGGGGAGTCTCTGGCGTCTTACAATTCCCGCGTTAACAGCGCAAGGCATTAGAGAAGGAGTGTTTGCTTTTATTTTTGGAATCCTAATTTTTATCTCAACGAATAATGAGACCAAGGTTGGGAACTTCTGGCTCTATTCATCAGCTGTTGCCTTGATAAGCTTCTGGGCAGCTGGACGTTGGCTAAAGCCCCGATACAGAAAGCACTCCATGTTACTAGGTGTTATTATGATGGTTTTGGCAATTGTGCCTTTATTCTGGAAAGTAAATTACGGAACTCTGCTCATATACGGTGTTGTAGCGGCCTTATTCTTCCCGCTCTATATTATTCCAATGACATCAAGAGTATTTGATTTAATCGGTCGGGATGAGGCTAGCGCTGAGCATCGGGTAGAGCTAATTGTTATTCGTGAGCTTGCATTAAATTCAGGCCGAATCATTGGCACGATTATATTCATCGTTGTCATTAGTTGGAAGGAATCGGTCATGGTCATGAACTGGTTATTGCTCGGAATAGGAAGCTCTCCCGTCATAGCGTGGTTATTCATGCGTAGGCTGCTAACAGATTCATTAATATCGATTGACAAACGGCGGTAATGATTTACAATAGAAAGAATTTCAATTTATAGGCTTATTCTAATAAAGAGCTTTCCGATTAATAACCTAGTTTCGAGAGGGTGGACTGTATTGTCAAAGGTCGTATCAAATCTATCTGAATTAATTGGTAATACTCCAGCGGTTCGACTTAATCGTCTATGTTCGCCTGAGATGGCCGAAGTATATGTAAAGCTGGAGTCATTAAATCCTAGTGGTAGCGTTAAGGATCGTGCTGCGTATTATATGATTGTGCAGGCTGAACGAGCGGGTAAGCTGGTTCCAGGTTCAGTTATTATTGAACCAACCAGCGGCAATACAGGTATCGGGTTAGCGATGAATGCAGCAGCTAAAGGATATAAGGCAATTCTAGTTCTACCAGATAATATGACGAAGGAAAGGATAAATCTTCTGAAGGCATATGGTGCGGAGGTCGTTCTGACACCAGCTGCAGAGCGTATGCCAGGCGCGATTAAGAAGGCCGAACAATTGAGTGAGCAAATACCTAATAGCTTTATTCCACAGCAATTTGAGAATGAAGCAAACCCTAGCATTCACCGCATAACAACGGCAATTGAGATCTGGGAGCAGATGAACGGGAACGTGGATGCTTTCGTTGCAACCTCAGGGACGGGGGGGACCATAACCGGTACAGGGGAAAAATTAAGAGAGCTTAATCCGCAAATTCGAATTCTAGTGGTTGAACCGCTGGGCTCGCCAGTGCTCAGCGGGGGTCAGCCAGGTCCTCATAAGCTAGTGGGAACAAGTCCAGGTTTTATTCCCAAGATATTAAATACGGACATCTATGATGAGATAATTAAGGTTTCTGATGAAGACGCTTTGCGTACAATGCGCTTGTTAGCTTCTCAAGAAGGCTTATTAGTAGGTCCTTCCTCTGGTGCATCGGTATGGGCGGCTCTGCAGGAGGCAAGATTGCTTGGACCAGGTAGAAGAGTATTGTGCATTGCACCGGATACAGGTGAACGATACTTAAGCATGGATATCTTCTGAAATTGGATTGGTGTATGATAGATAGACAGAAAGCCTACGATGACAAAGGAGTGTTCTCATGAATGAATTTAAGCTGAAGATATTAGATTTGCTTAAAGAGGATGCACGCCATAGCGCGAGGATTATTGCAACCATGCTAGGCGCAGCAGAAGCGGAGGTCAAAGCGGCCATAGAAGAGATGGAGAACGATCATATCATACTGAAGTACCATACCATTGTGAACTGGAGTAAGATCGACGAGGATAAAGTAACTGCTTTAATCGAGGTGCAGATTACACCCGAGCGAGGTCGCGGATTTGATGCCATTGCAGAGCGTATATACTTGTTCCCCGAGGTTAAGACGGTTTATCTAATGAGCGGCGGATATGACTTATTAGTTGAGATCGAAGGTCGGACATTACGCGAGGTAGCCTCCTTCGTATCTAGTAAACTGTCAATTCTAGAACCTGTACTAGCTACAAAAACCCATTTTATACTCAAAAAATATAAACAGGACGGCGTAATCTTTGAGGAACATGAAGGCGATCACCGGATGTTGATCTCACCATAAAGGACGGTTTGCCATGATGGAGCATGAGGAAGTTATGACGGAAACAAAGAGGAAGTCGATGGGAGATTATTTGTCGCCATTAGTTAGACAAATCCCGCCATCGGGTATTCGCAAATTTTTCGATTTGGTTTCCAATAGTAAGGATAAGGATATTATATCGTTAGGCGTGGGTGAACCGGATTTTGTTACTCCATGGCATGTGCGAGAAGCTTGTGTATACTCATTAGAGCAAGGCAAGACGACCTATACGTCCAACGCTGGCTTACTAGAGCTTCGAGAAGCGATTGCAGAATACCTGGATCAAGGGTTTCAATTATCGTATAACCCGAATAATGAGATTATAGTGACAGTAGGTGGTAGTGAAGGTATCGATTTAGCACTTAGAGCACTTGTTGAGCCAGGAGACGAGATCTTAATTCCAGAACCAACCTATGTTTCCTACTCACCTATTGCTGCAATTACAGGTGGAAAGCCTGTAGGAATTGAAACCTTCGCCAAGGATCAGTTCAAGCTGACTGCACAATCGTTGCAGGCCGCGATAACACCGCAGTCTAAGATACTGATTCTGTGCTTCCCAAGTAATCCTACAGGTGCAACTATGACCTATGAGGAATTACTGCCTATTGCTCGACTTGTCGAAGAGCATGATCTTATCGTGATTTCTGATGAAATATACGCAGAGCTATCTTATGGTCAGAAGCATGTAAGCTTCGCAACCTTACCTGGAATGAAGGATCGTACACTGGTCGTTAGTGGCTTCTCTAAGGCATTCGCAATGACAGGCTGGCGGATGGGATACATGTGTGGCCATAGAGAGCTCATCTCAGCTATGTTAAAAATTCACCAATACACAGTCATGTGTGCACCTGTAATGGGACAGATCGCTGCTCTTGAAGCGTTAAAGACAGGCTTACAGGATAAGGATCAGATGGTGGAATCTTATAATCAACGGCGTAGACTGGTCGTTCAGGGGTTTCGTGATATTGGTTTAAGCTGCCATGAGCCATTTGGTGCCTTCTATGCTTTTCCCTCGATCCAATCAACTGGGCTTGGATCAGAACAATTTGCAGAGCGCTTATTGCTTGAAGCTAAGGTTGCCGTTGTACCTGGTCATGTATTCGGTAAAGGCGGGGAGGGTTTTATTCGCTGCTCATACGCTACCTCGGTAGGTCAGATAACGGAGGCAATAGAGCGTATTGGATATTTTATACAAAAGTTGAAAAATGACTGAAATTGTCATGTCCAATCCTCACATTATCTGTTATAATTTGTTTACTTGATTCTTTCAGAAGGTGGGATTGGCATGGCGATTCGTTCTCTGTTAACACATATACGTGAGCAGCAATCCAATGAATATACCCCCCAGTCTAAGGCTATTCTGGAAGAAGAAATTCGCATATTGCGCATTAAGATGGAGCAGCTTGTGCAAGTAGAGAACTCATTCACTTCAGATGTTGTTATCCAATTGAGCATGCAACTTGATGAGAAAATCAATACTTATAATGAATATATAGGGAATTATAGAAAATTTAATCCATGAGGGCGAAGACAAAGCAGAACAAGTGGTATAGGATTAAACAAAAAGAGGCACCCCCAAAGTAGAAATCTACTGGAAGGGTGCCTCTATTTTCTATACGCCATGGTCTCAATGTAGCAATGCCTGCTTAATTATCACACACATAAAAATCTAAGGGAGCATCCAATATGTGCTCCATCGATTCCACGTGGTTATTCTCCGTAATCTTAATAAGAGAACGTGATGATAAAGCAGACGTAGCATGCCATATATTCTTGTGAAGGCAAACCGGTTGATCGAGCAGGAACACAGTTAACTCCTGAGGAGTATCCTTCATCGCAACGAATATTACGCTAATTCCGCTGAGAGGCTCGAATGATTCACGAGTGTTAGGGTGTAGCCCAAGCTTCTTAATCCCACCTCGGGATACATGTGAAAGCGCAATTCGCCAGCCAATCGTATCTGGCTCCTCAATGAGGACATGGAAGCTGCCTGCTCTCGACTCGTCATATTCAATGATTGTTCCATAGGGCTCAAACGCTGCTGCAGATAAATTCTGTATATTCATTCTCACATTCATCCACTCCAATTTCCATATCAAATTGAGGGGCTACGCAATGAAGATAGCACCATATGCTAAAGAACCTAGTATAACCCATGTCGGATGAATCTTCCATCTCTCGAGCATTAAGCCACCAGCAACCATTATTATGAGTGTATGAACAATACCCATGCCCTCCCATGATGAGAAGAAAAATTGATAAGCCAGGATGCCAAGCATGATAGCTAGGGTTGGACGGATGACGCTTGTCATTCGCTTCACTTGAGGAGAATCCTTAAATTTATACAATAGTGAAAGTAGGAAAATCATAGCACCTAGAGAAGGGGCAATGGAGGCGAATAAGGCAACGAAGGCGCCGAAAACCCCGCCTAGCTGATAGCCAACAAGCCCAGCGATTTTCGTTGCAATCGGGCCTGGTAATGAATTGGCTACAGCTAATAGCTGACCGAATTCTTCTACGGTTATCCACTGGTAATGCTCTACTAATTCAGTTTGAATGAGAGGAATATAAGCAGGCCCCCCACCATATCCAACAATACCAGGGAAGAAGAAAGCAAGGAATATATACCAATATATAATCAATAAGCTGCACTCCCTTAATCATAAATTGTGTGCTGCATTCAACTCATTGATTGGTTTTATTGAAAGGTAATTTAAAGATGAAGCCATAGACAAGTAGAACACCGATAATCAGAGCAGGGTGGATGTTCAGTAGCTCATACACAACAAAGCTCACTACGCTGAGCCCAATTGTTAATCTCCATCCAAGTCCAATCCTCGCATTCTTGAAGAAGGAATAGGCCAAGCTTAGCAGCATGACACCAACAATGGGGGTCACTGCTTGAATCATACCCCTCACCAATGGATAGTCCTTGTAAGTGTTGATGATTCCTATAAAGATGATCATAAGTACTACGGTAGGTACGACTGTAGCAATAACGGCAATCAACATGCCGACAACTCCAGCTAATTTATAGCCTATGTAGCCAGCCATCTTCGTTGAGATCGGACCGGGAAGACAATTCCCCAATGCGAGAATATCACTGAATTCTTCTTCGGATAACCATTTATACCTGTCTACCACTTCATTATATACTAGGGGGATCGACGAAGGACCTCCGCCATATCCGAATATTGAAGCACGGAAAAACCCGAGAAATATACGAATGAGTAATTTCATATAGTTCCCTCTATTATTATCCTTCATATACAACCTCACCATTAGAGATGGTTCTATGAATGATCAATCCCTGTTCATCGCTGTAGCTGTAAATGATGAAGTCAGCCTTCGATCCAATCTCGATAGTACCCACACCTTGCTTATCCAGCCCAAATAGCTCTGCAGGGTGCAAGGTAGACATCGTTATGGCTTCGCCTATGGAGCAAACGCCTTGCTGCACCATATTCCCGAGCGCTTTGTCTAATGGCGTCGCAGAACCTGCCAGAATATCCGGTGTTCGTGCTAAATGAAGAAAACCATTAGGCTCCAAAACAACTGCGCTATTAATATGTGTTTCATAAGAGCCAGGTGGCATGCCTGCCAAGCTTACAGCATCACTAGTTATAATCGCTTTGCGGCCCTTGGCTCGAAGCATGACCTTCAGCGTAGACATAGGTAAGTGATGGCCGTCTGCAATTAAACCCGCCCATAGTCGATCTTCTGCTAATTGTGACCATATATAATTGGGATGTCTCTTCATAACCGGATGTGCTCCGTTACCTAAGTGTGTACTCATGGTCGCGCCGGCATCTGCTGCTCTCTGTATATCGTTCTCTGTGGCGTTGCAATGACCGATAGCCGCGACAATACCTAATTGTGTGAGCTTTCGAATAAATTCAATCGCGCCAGGTTTTTCCGGAGCTAGGGTTACTTTGCATATTCGACCATTCGCAGCTTCATACCACTCCAAGAACTCATCCCAATCAGGATCTCTGACCCAATCTTCATTATGTGCACCTCGTGGACCTTCTAGGTTAGAGATGAAGGGTCCTTCAACATGTATACCAATCACCGCATAATCCACCATAGGATCTGTAGCGCATGCCTGAGCAATGGTACGTACACAATGTAAGATTCTTTCCTTCGTTCCGGTTACAATGGTTGGACAGAACCGGGTAACACCGCCTTCATGCAAGATTCGTACAACATCCTTCACCGTTTGCACCGTGGTATCTAAACCATTCAGATCGAATCCACCGATTCCGTTTAACTGTACATCTATTAAGCCTGGTGCTATCCATTGGTCATTGTCATGTGAAGCGGATTCACACGAAATGACCTTACCCCGATCGACTTGGATGTCTAACTTCTGGCCACTGACCCAATGGCGGCCTTGATAATGAACTCCCAATTGTATCCCTCCTGAAGCCTGATATAAAAGGAAACCTATTCATTGAAGAACAATGAATAGATCCCCCGATACTGTTGAACTACATTCATCTTATTTCTTAAACACTTCTTTGTCTACTTCTGCGATCATCTTCTCGACATCCTCAACGAATGAATCAAGATCCAATTTGCCTGCTAGGTAATTTTGCAATAAAATCGGCATGTTCTTATCAATGGCTGGGTATCCCTTGTATTTAGGAGTAGTTGACGAAACTTTAATGATTTCGAACAGCTTGTCCTTCCATTGTGCATCAATTTCACTGAAATTCGCTTCGAGCACGGGAAGCTTGCCCCACTCTTGCCCTGCTGCAACTTGAATATCCTTGTCCATCAAAGCTTCTTTAATGAATTGTACGGCAAGGTCTTGAACCTCGGAAGCTCTAGGAACGAGAACGCCAGCTGCGAATGCATATGAGCCATTCTTAGCAGCGTCAGGTGCAGGGATAATATCTACATTATCTGCTCCTAGGAGTGGTGCGGATTCAGCGGCATGCGAACCGCTCTGGAAGAGCATGGCCACTTGTCCGGCTTTATAATTGTCGCGACCAGCATCTTTATTCGTGAAGGTATCAATTGAGAACACCCCTTCGTCTGCTCCTTTTTTCCATATCTCAAGAATTTCCCTCATCGCAGGAGTATCATAGGAGAGGATACCATCAGTTAAGAAGGTTCCGTCGATTGCCCGCTTGGTCGCAAGCATCAATGAGGAGGCATTCGGTCCCCATTGAATAGTCATACCTTGTTGTACAACCTTACCACCTTCAACAATGGTCATTTTCTTCGCATATTCATACAGCTCTTGCCATGACTTCGGTTGAATGATATTGCCCTGCGCGTCAATATAGCCAGCCGCTTCGAACATCTCTCTATTCACATTGATTGCATACGTTTCCAAACTGATCGGAAGCGCGAATTGGAAACCATCAATTTCGCCGAAGGATAGAACTTCACCAACAAAATTTTCCTTAGCTGTTGTTCCTTCGAAAAAATCAGTTTCATTATAATTGATAATAAGATCCTTCGCTAAAAATTGAACAGCATTCTGCATACCGTCTGTTAATACAACGTCATAATCCGTTTTGCCCTGACTCCATTGTAAGGAGAAATTGGCTAGAATGGATTTATCCGCATAGGGCTTTACAATTACTTTCACATTATCATGGCTTGCTTCAAATTTCTTTGCCGCTTCATTAATTTTTAATTTCTCGACCATCCAAGCATCTGCGCCAACTCTTATTTCCTGTGGACCTGAGGATGCTGGCTCCTGCTTCTCCACAGCTGCATCAGCCTTTGTGCTGCCATTATTGCTAATGTTGCTGCTATTGTTGTTTCCACAGCCGATTAATAGTGCAAAGCTAAGTACGATGGCGACTATCATAGTTAGTTTTCGTCTCATGTTATCCCTCTTTTCTAATTGTGTGAACCCCTCTTAATATCATTTCCTTGCTGAGCATTGAAACTACTGTTCCGCACCACCTCCTTCAATAATTAGCCTTTAACTGAACCTGCTGCAATACCTTCGACAATATGCTTCTGGAAGAAGATGAAGATGAGGATTGGAGGCAGCATGGACAGCACGATGACAGCTGCAAGAATACCAAGCGCCCAAGCCTCGCCTTTGAATAATGTTAAGCCTACCGTCAGTGGCATCGCCTCTTGATCCGTTGCTAGAGTCTTAGCAAATGTGTACTCTCCCCATATCGTGTAGAACGCATGGATAATGACGATAATTAACCCATTCTTCGCCATTGGCAGCATGATCCTCCACCAGGTTTGGAATATTCCACAGCCATCCATCTCTGCGGATTCTTCCATCTCCTTTGGAATCGAGACGAAGCCTGCTCTCATAATGAAGATGGCAAAGGGCAAACCAGCTGCGATGTTGGGAAGGATTAATCCGAGCTTTGTGTTTAAGATACCGAACTTAAATTCCATAAGGTAAATAGGGATTAAGAAGATGGCCAATGGAAGTGTTATGACGAGTAATAGAGCGATCATCAGGATGTCTCTTCCTCTAAACGGCAATCTAGCAAACGCGTAGCCCGCAAGTGAGCTTAAGAAAGCAACCATGATAACTCCAACCACGGTAATAATGGTACTATTCACGAAGTATTGTATGAAGTGGCCCTCAAGAATCCCACGATAATTATCCAGAACGAATAGCTCAGGAAAGAAGCTCTGTGGAACCTGGAATATCTCCTGATCTGTCTTGAACGAATTGAGTAGGGTATAAATGAAAGGGGTTAGGAAGAAAATACTCGATAGTACCAAGATGGCATATAATATTGCTTTCGAACTAAAAAGTTTGATCATATCCGTCCCCCTATTCATCTTTCGTTCTATTGATATAAAAATTGGTGATGGAAAGCACGAGTGTGAATATGCCTAGAATATATGCCATCGCTGCAGCATAACCCATATCGAAGTTAACAAAAGCGGTATAGTATATTTCCTGATACATGACCAGAGTTGAATTTCCTGGTCCACCATTCGTCATAACCATCGGCTCTACGAATACCTTTAGTGCATGGATGATAGCCCATATTCCGGTAATAATATACGTCTCTCTGAGATTAGGTAAGATAATGAACGCAATCTTCTTCCAGCCGTTAGCGCCATCCATCTCTGCTGCTTCCAATACTTCACTTGATATAGATTGCAAGCCGCCTAGGAAGAGGATGGTCTCAAAGCCAATTGTTGCCCACAAGCTCACAACGATAATTGCAGCCATCGCCGTAGTGCCATGATTCAACCAAGGATACGTTAATTGAGTCAGTCCTAATATGTCACCGAGAAAATGATTGAGTAATCCATAGTTAGGCTGAAGAATCCACATAAACACTAATGCTGATAGCGATACAGGGACAACGATAGGGATGAATATCACCGTTTTGAATAAACCGCTGAACCTCTTTGTGTGAAACAAGATCAGAGCAAAGGAAAGCGATAATATCATGATGAAGACAAAATAAATGATGCCATAGGTGAATGTATTCTTCATCGCAACGACAAAGTTGGTATCACTAAATGCTTTCACAAAATTGTCTAGGCCAATGAATGCAGCCGAATCGTCATACACAAAGTTGAATTCGTGAAAACTCATGTACAGCGTATAAATAATTGGATATAGCATAAAGGAAAAAATAAAGAGAAAAGCAGGAAGTATAAACAAGATGGCATATACTTTTTTACGGTCCTGTAAGCTCCTTCTTGGTTTTGATAGTAGCTTCACTGCATAATGGTTTTCCATTCACAACACCTCCTTATTACCGGAAAATATTTTTTTACCATGCAGCAATGTGACCGTCCGCTCGGGGTTCAGTTCCACCAACGTAAACCTTACTCTGAGGATCTCTCCATATGATCTGACCTCTACCAAAGCTATTATGATCTGATGCTCTCAGAATTTGGTGACCTTTGCGTGCTAATGCTTCAGCAATATGCTGTGGGAATGTTGGATCTACCTCGATGAGATTCCCTGATTTCCACTGCCAGCGTGGTGCATCAAGAGCTGCTTGTGGATTCAGATGATAATCAATGGCATTCATCATAACCTGCACATGTCCTTGAGGCTGCATGAATCCTCCCATAACACCGAACGGTCCAATAGCTTCATTCTGTTTGGTGACAAACCCAGGGATGATCGTATGATACGTTCTCTTACCAGGTAGAAGGGCATTGGCATGATCTGGATTCATCGAGAAATCAAGTCCTCTGTTCTGAAGATTAATTCCCGTTCCAGGAACAACAATACCTGAACCAAATTGCTTATAGTTGCTCTGAATGAATGAAACCATATTCCCTTCTTGATCGGCAGTTGCGAGATAGACGGTTCCACCCTTAGGAAGAATACTCGGCTGAGGGAAGGTAGCGTGGTCCGCAATAAGCTTCCTCCTATCCTCCGCATAACGAGCAGACAATAACTCCTCTACTGAAACCTTCATAGATCTAGGATCTGTTATATAGGTTGAACCATCCGCGAATGCTAATTTGATTGCCTCTATCTGCTTATGATATGTGTCTACACTAGCTTGCTCGGTGAAATCGAATTGTTCTAGTATGTTTAATGCAATGAGTGCAATGATACCTTGACCATTCGGAGGAATTTCCCAGACATCGTAGCCTCTGTAGTTCACACCAATTGGTTGTACCCACTCAGGCTTGAAAGCGCTTAAATCTTTCTGGGATAAGAACCCTCCATGCTTTTTGGAATAAGCATCGATCTGCTCAGCCAGCACGCCATTGTAGAACGATTGGGCCTGGGTCTCTGCAATATCGATTAATGTCCTCGCATGATCTGGTGAACGCCATATCTCACCTGGTTTAGGAGGGCGTCCTTGAGGTGCGAATGTGGTGTACCATGCATCAAATTCGGGACCATATGCATGCTGCTTAAAGTTCTGGAAGGCTCTATTCCAGTTGTAAGCTATAATTGGAGATACTGGATATCCTTGCTCTGCATACGTTATGGCCGGTTTCAGCACTTCGCATAATGGAAGCTTGCCGAAGCGTTCAGACAATGCCTGCCAGGATGCGGGAGTACCCGGAACTGTAACGGGAATCATCCCATATTCAGGAATGGTCTCATAACCAGCGCTGCGAACAGCTTCAATCGACATTCCTTGGGGAGAGGGTCCGCTAGCATTCAATCCATGTAGCTTACCTTCTGTCCACACCAATGCGAAGGAATCGCCACCAATACTATTGGAATTAGGCTCAACAACGGTCAAGCATGCTGCAGTAGCAATTGCGGCATCTATAGCGTTGCCACCTTGCTTGATCATATCAAGTCCGGCCTGTGCTGCTAGAGGCTGTGTGGTTGTTACCATTCCGTTCTGCGCATAAACTGGCATTCTTCTGGAAGGATACGGAGTATATAAGGGATCGAATTTCATTACCATTCACCTACTCCACAGGATTAATTTAGATACTTCTCATCTGTCAGGGATGCTGATTCTTTATCTAGATAAAGTGAGAGATTAGCATGAGTCTTTAGAATTGTTGCAGGAATTTGACGATTTATGTCGTTCTCAAAGAAATTCTTAATTGCAACTGCTTTCGCTTGATGTGGAACACAGGAGATGATCACTTTACTCTGCAGAATTTGGTGAACCGTCATCGTTATCGCTCGGGTTGGAACGTCATTAGCTGTTGGGAACCATCCCTCTCTGACTTGCTGTAGTCTGCAAGCTTCATCTAAATTCACAATGATATAGGCTTCTGTTGTTTCGAAGTTTGCAGGAGGATCGTTGAAGGCGATATGTGCATTCTCTCCTATGCCGATTAGAGCAAGATCAATTGGTTCTTTCCTAATTTCATTCGTCAATTCTATTATGCTCGCTTGAATATCTCCTTCTCCATTAACGAAATGTGCTCTTTTCAGCTGGGGAAGTAAATCGACAAAGCGTTCTTGCAGATATTTGCGAAAACTAGCTTTGTGCGTCAAGGGTAGCCCAACGTATTCATCCAGGTGAAACATTTCTACCTTACTCCAATCCACAGCCTGTTTCGTGAGCGCCTCTATGACACTGAATTGGGAAGCACCAGTTGATAGAATGATTCTTGCCTTTCCCTTCAAGCCAATCTGTTCATTAAGTACCAGCGCTGCTGCTTCTGCCGCTAATTTTCCTAGTTCAATTGAATTATCCAAAACGGTAACCCTCATAGCTTCTCTGCCCCCATATTAATATTACAGTAATCGATTACTTGTTTAATAAATAATATGTACCACACAAAATTCAGGGTACAAAAGTAATAATATGAATAATTACAGTAATCGATTACTATGACTATGGTGTTAAATGTATCACAGAACTATTTAAACTACAATTATATTTTTAGACTTAATACTGAATCACGTTCGATCATTTGCGGTTGCATGACCATTTCCTTCATATTCGACTTTTCACCATTCATTCTTTCAAGTAATATCTTGCATGCAAACCTACCCATTTCTAGCTTTGGATGATCAATCGTTGACAAGGCCGGCATGATGATCTGACCTAATTCGATATTATCAATACCAATGATCGACATTTGGTCTGGAACCTTAATACCTTGCTGCTCGAGCTCATGGATCATACCTATAGCGGTCATATCATTACAAGCGAGTATAGCCGTTGGTCTTTCTGGTATATCCAGTATTCGCTGAGCTAATTGCTTGCCATTGCTAAATTCATAAGTGCTGCCATCCAACATACTTTCCACATTCTCCGTTATTTGAATCCATTTATTGTTAGGGTTAATCCCATGCTTCTGCATAGCTTCCTGATAACCGATTAGGATGTTTTTACGACTAGGTCGATCTAATGGGGCGGATACATAAGCGATTTTGGAGTGACCTTTCTTAATAAGGTATTCAGCAGCTAGATATCCACCTCTGCGATAATCGAACCCAATCTGAAATCCACCCTTTAAATCATCGATGGCCTGATCGATAGCCACAACATTCAGCCCGTTGGAGATATAACTGTTAAGCTGTTCGATCTTACCTGAGATCGAAGAGATAATGAGCCCTTGTACTTGTTTCTGGAATAAGGTTTGAATATATTCGTTTTCTAGTTCGGGACTTTGTAGGGAATTACACAGGAGTACATGATATCCATTCTTTCGAGCGGTTTCTTCAATACCAAGCACGATTGATGAATAGAAAGGATTGCTTATACTAGGCACGATTACACCGATCGTCATACTTTTATTCGTCTTTAATTGCCTTCCGGATATATTGGGAACATAATTTAATTCTTTGGCAATCCGCTGAATCTTCGCCTTTAATTCTACGCTTACAGGGTAATTACTGTCACTTAGCACCCTGGATACGGTGGCTGCGGATGTGCTTGCGCTCTTTGCAATATCGTAGATCGTTGTCGATTTTTTCATCATACACTCCTTAGGCATCTGAAATCATGCCATCATTATAGCATAAGCATTTAGTGTTATGGTTGATTCTGAAACTGTATAATTATGCATTTTGTAACATACTAAATTGGAAAGGTAAACCGCCTCATCGGCAACGATATGGTAAGGATTAGCAGGATATAGGAGGACGCGGCGGTTAATCACCCCTGACACTAAGAGAGCTTGAATTATCAAGCAGGATGCGGGTATATGGGTCATGACCAATCAAGCGAATTCATGTTACCATTAAAAAGTTGAAAAAAGAAAGGGAGGAAATACAAGAAATGAGGATCCAAACAGCATTAAAAATGGTAACAATGATTGTATTAATTTTAAGTTTAGTTGCATGTGGAAGTAAGAACACCCTAGAGGAAGTTAAAGATAAGGGGAAGGCAAAGGTAGGATTTGCCAATGAGAAGCCCTATGCATACCAAGAATCGAGTGGGGAGTTAACTGGTGAGGCTGTGGAAATTGCACGAGCCATACTTGAAAGAATGGGTGTCGAGGAAATGGAAGGCGAATTAACAGAATTCGGCTCTCTGATTGGTGGTTTGCAATCAAAGAGGTTCGATATGATAACAGCAGGTATGTTCGTTAATCCTAATCGTTGCGAGTCTGTCCTATTCGCTAACCCAGAATATAGCATCGGGGAAGCTATCGGTGTGTTGACGGGAAATCCTCACGATATTCATAGCTATGCTGACATTGCTGCAAATCCTGAGGTAAAGGTTGCTGTAATGGTTGGGGCTGTAGAGATTGGTTACTTAGAAGCCATGCAGGTACCAGCTGATCAAATCGTTCAGGTACCAGACCAAGCAGCAGCTATTAGTGCATTACAATCCGATCGAGCTCAGGTCATTACAATGACAGGGCCATCACTGCAAGCGATGCTGGAATCTGCTAATGATAGCGGGATTGAACGTGTTATGGACTTTGAACAACCCATTGTTGATGGAGAGAGTGTTAGGGGCTATGGAGCAACGGCATTCCACAAGGACGACGCTGAATTCCGTGATGCCTTTAATAAGGAATTGCAGAAGTTGAAGGATTCTGGTGAGCTATTAGAAATTCTAGAAAAGTTTGGTTTTACAGAACAGGAGCTTCCAGGGGATATGACAGCTGAGGAGCTTTGTAAGTCTTAATATGTGGGATGCTGCGCAAGAACTGCTCCCTCTGCTTATGCAGGGGGCGCAGGTTACCTTACAGGTTGCTTTCTTATCCGCAATAGTAGCTTTATTAGCTGCGTTTACAGCAGGACTAAGTCGATTATCTAAATCCCCAATCGTTCGTCATTCAACCATGGTGTATGTAGAGATATTCCGAGGAACGTCATTATTGGTTCAATTATTCTGGTTATACTTTTGTTTACCATTCATGGGAATTGAACTCCCCAAGCTATTAGCAGCAGTAATGGCACTCGGCCTAAATTACGGTGCCTATGGATCAGAAATTGTCCGAAGCTCAATCCTAGCTATTCCAAAGGGACAAAGAGAAGCAGCAATCGCGTTAAATATGACTCCGGTTCAAACGATGATTCGAATTATTATTCCCCAGGCCTTTGTTCGTATGCTCCCGCCTTTCGGGAACTTGCTTATTGAGCTGGTTAAGGGCACATCCTTGGTTTATTTCATAACACTGACGGATTTGACATACCAAGCTATGATATTACGCAATAACAATTATGAGCTCACTCCATACATTTTTCTATTCTTATTGTTTATCTATTTTGTCATTAATTTTGCTATTTCGTTTGGTGTTCGTGTATGGGAGCGAACCATCACAGTTGGGAGGACGTAGCTCATGTGGAATTGGGATTACACCATTTCTATCCTTCCTGCATTGCTGAAAGGTTTGATTACAGCGGTTCAAGTTACACTTTGTAGCTTTGTAGTTGCATGTGTGCTGGGCCTGATATTAGCACTACTACGTCGTTCCCGTTTGAAGGTAGTCGTATGGGTTACTGATGGATGCACGGGCTTCATACGTAATACGCCATTATTAGTCCAGGTGCTTTTCCTATATTTTAGCTTACCAATGATTGCTAATGTGTCACTACCGGCATTCACAGTTGGTGTGATTGGGCTAGGTCTGCATTATAGTACGTATTTGTCAGAGGTGTATCGGTCTGGTATAGACTCTGTTCCACGGGGACAATGGGAAGCAGCAAGAGCACTGAACTACTCCAGAACAATAACATGGACGAAGATTATTTTGCCGCAAGCGATACCACCCATTATTCCAATATTGGGAAATTATTTGCTCGTCATGTTCAAGGAGACGCCGATTCTAATGGCAATTACACTTGCTGAGATGCTCTTAGCAGCCAAAAATTTGATTTCCCTATCATATCGACCATTCGAGGCCTACACCATTATAGGAATCCTATTCCTGCTCATCAGTTATCCTGCTTCCATTCTGATTCGTAAGGTGGAAAGACGATTGAACAGTCAAAGGGGAGCCTAGTGGTGATGGTGGAGAGCAACAATGGAATCTCGTATAAAGGATGTTGGCATTATGTCAGAATCGTTAAAGGTGGAAGCATTGCAGAAGGAAGCGCCAGTGGTTAAGAAGAAAGCTGGCTCACAGCCAATCGTTAGATATCGGAATATCAGTAAGTCCTTTGGTGACTTGGAGGTACTAACTGACATTAATTTAGATATAGCTCCAAGAGAGAAGGTTGCCATTATTGGGCCGAGCGGCTCAGGTAAGACAACTTTGGGTCGATTGTTAATGACGCTAGAAGAGCCTACGTCAGGAACAATAGAAGTAGATGGAGAGCTGCTCTGGCATAAGAAGGTTAAGGGTAAATTAGTCAGAGCCAATGAACATCATCTTCACCGTATGCGCGGTAACATTGGAATGATCTTTCAGCACTTCAATCTATTTCCACATATGTCTATACTGCGCAATGTCACTGAGGCACCGATTAGAGTTCAGGGCATGGAACGAGAGGAAGCCATCGAACGCGGAATGCTGATGCTAGATAAAGTTGGGCTAGCAGAAAAACTGGATGTATATCCGGCCCAACTGTCTGGTGGACAGAAGCAGCGTGTTGCGATAGCAAGAGCATTGGTCATGCGTCCGAAGGTGATGATCTTCGATGAGGTAACCTCTGCGTTAGATCCTGAATTAGTAGGTGAGGTCCTTGAAGTCATTAAGGAAATCGCGGAGGAGGGTGAGATGGCGATGATGCTGATTACCCATGAGATGGATTTCGCAAGAGATATAGCAGACCGAGTTATCTTCGGAGACGGTGGTCATATTGTGGAGCAGGGTCCGCCTTCTGAGATCTTTGGTAACCCGCAGAGTGAGAGATTACAGAGCTTTCTGACTAGGTTTCGTTCTCAATAGGGTACTTGCCTTTTGTCATAAAGTTATGATTTACGAGGGCGCTAGATTACTCTAGGCTGCAAATCAAACTTATCTTTTGTCACAAAGTTATGATTTACGAGGGAGTGATCACCTTTTCTATTCAAGAACAACTTAAGAACACAACATTAAGACCTCCGAGAGCAACCGAGGGTACAGCAGTATGGACATTCATTCGTGATGTCGGTAATTTGGATTTGAATTCTGCATATTGTTACATGATGCTCTGTGATTATTTCAAGGATACCTGTTTAATTGCAGAAGCAGATGGAGAGCTTGTTGGATTCGTATCCGCATTCCAACCACCTAACAAACCAGATACTTTGTTCATATGGCAAGTAGCGGTTGCTGCTTCTGAGAGGGGCAAGGGCTTGAGTAAAGCTATGCTAGATGGACTTATATCCCGAATCGAGTGGGAAGAGAATTTATTCATAGAAGCTACTATTAGTCCTTCCAATTTGGCAAGCCATGCCCTATTTAATGGTCTAGCCAAGAGGTATGATGCTGAGCTTGGGATAAGCGCTGGTTACTCTGCACAATGGTTTCCAGCAGAGTCTAACCATGAAGATGAGCTTCTATATCGAGTAGGACCAATAAAGAATACAAAGGAGTAATTAATTAATGAATATGCAATTATTGGAAAAACCGTCGATGCACGTGTTTGATGAATTAGAGTCTGAGGTACGAAGCTATTGTCGAAGCTTTACCACCATATTTAATAAAGCTATTAATGACACGCTTTGGGATGTTAATGATCGAGAATATATCGATTTCTTCGCTGGAGCAGGAGCGTTGAATTATGGTCATAACAATCCGCTTATTAAGAAGAAGCTAGTTGAATACTTGTTGTCTGATGGAATCACCCATAGTTTGGATATGGCAACTGAGGCCAAGGAGCAATTTCTAGAGAGATTTGACAGGGTTATCCTACAGCCGCGAAATCTTGAATATAAGATCATGTTTCCAGGTCCAACGGGCACAAATTCTGTAGAGAGTGCGCTTAAGATTGCTCGTAAGGTAACCGGTAGGGAAACGGTGATCTGCTTCACGAATGCATTCCATGGCATGACATTGGGCTCGTTAGCGGTGACAGGTAATAAGAAGAAGCGCGAAGGGGCAGGAGTCACCCTAGATAAGTCTATATTCATGCCTTATGACGGCTACTTCGGTAAGGATATTGATACGGCTGATTATATCGAGAAGATGTTAGATGACGACGGAAGCGGTATAGCTATACCTGCTGCAATAATTCTGGAAACACTGCAGGGTGAAGGCGGTCTCCAGCTTGCAAGTCCTGAATGGCTTCAGAAGATTGAACGTATATGTAAAAAAAGAGAAATTCTATTGATCGTTGATGATGTGCAGATGGGCTGTGGACGGACTGGAACTTTCTTCAGCTTTGAAACAGCGGGTCTTAATCCGGATGTTGTGTGCCTATCTAAGTCGATAGGTGGTTATGGTCTGCCTATGGCGTTGATGCTCTTAAAGCCAGGTTTGGATATCTTCACTCCAGGTGAGCATAACGGGACATTCCGTGGAAACAATCTTGGATTTATCGCTGCGGCAGAGGCATTGAGCTACTGGGAGACAGAAGATTTCAGTCAAGAGATCGCTAAGAAATCCTTGAAATTACAATTGCATCTCAAAAAATTAGTGAAGGATTACCCCGAAGCCAAAGGTGAGGTTCGCGGTAAAGGAATGATCCAAGGAATTACCTTTGATTTTCCTGGGCTTGCTGAGAAGGTATGTGCATTAGCATTTGACAGTGGTTTAATCATGGAGACATCTGGACCAAACAGTGAGGCAATTAAGATCATGCCGCCTCTCACCATTGAAGATGCAGTATTAGATCGTGGATTACTGATCGTTGAAGAAAGCCTGAAAGTATCCCTTCGGAAATAATAAATAATATATAGATATGGAGAATTCATCATGATCGTAAAACAATTGGAAGATATTATTGGAACTCAAGACGATGTACACGCTGCAACATGGAATAGCCGTAGATTGTTGCTGCGCAAGGACGGAATGGGTTTCTCTATGCATGATACACTTATCAAGGCCGGTACAGAAACATTCATATGGTATAAGCATCATTTAGAAGCCGTTTATTGTATTGAAGGGGAAGGCGAGATTGAGCCGGAGGGTGATCGCATATATCCGATAGTTCCTGGGACGTTGTACGCATTGAGCGGCAATGAAAAGCATCTGTTAAGAGCTAAGACGCAGCTCAGAATGATTTGCGTATTTAATCCTCCATTAACTGGTAGGGAGGTTCACGACGAGCACGGAATCTATCCGCTTATTGAAGAATAAGGAGATAAGCTAGCTACTCAAAAATTTTTTAGGAGATGAAGCTATATGAGTATTATTCAAACTAGTGATGCCAAGAGAGTAGATTTATATCCGTCGAGGATTAATGATAAACCAAGCATATTGGAGCGTAAGGATCCGGTCGTGCATGGTGAACATACGAAGGATAGTTTACTCAGCAGGGAGCAGTTAGATTTTTATGAGAAGAATGGATACTTATTTCTAGAAAGCTTTTTTAACGAAGAAGAAGTTGCGGTATTAAGTGCGGAGGCAAATCGTCTAAAAGAGGCAGGCAAAAAATCATCAGCAGATGAGATCATTCGTGAGCCGAATGGTAATGAAGTGAGATCTATATTCGCCATCCACCGTGAGAAGGGAGCCTTCGAAGATATCTCCATGCATGCTCGTCTGCTTAATATCGTTGAGAACATTCTAGGCAGCTCTGTATATGTACATCAATCCAGAATCAACTTTAAACCAGGATTTACAGGCAAAGAATTTTATTGGCATTCAGACTTCGAAACCTGGCATGTTGAGGACGGTATGCCTCGAATGCGGGCGCTTAGCTGTTCGATAGCCTTAGAAGAAAACTATCATTATAATGGACCACTTATGGTTGTCCCTGGCTCACACAAGAAATTCATCTCATGTGTCGGTCAGACGCCTGATGATCATTATAAGGAATCGCTTCGGAAGCAGGAATATGGTGTGCCCGACCATAACAGCTTAACCCAGATGGTCGAGGAGGCTGGTATAGAAGCGCCAACAGGTAAAGCCGGTTCGATAGTCATCTTCGACTGTAATACCATGCACGGCTCGAACAGTAACATTACACCAAAATCAAGAAATAATGTATTCATGGTTTTTAATAGTGTGGAGAATAAATTGCAAGAGCCATTCTCTGGTAAGAAGCCGCGTCCTGAATATATCGGTACACGAGAGTAATTTTTATGAATAGGTTGAGCTAGAATGGATTAAGGCTGGCCCATGTCTAATAGACAATGGGCTGGCTTTTCTTTATACCTCAGGGACTTTTATGATATCATAAGATCTAATGGAATTATCTCGAGAATGGAGATCATATTAATGAACATATATACACGCACCGGTGATGAAGGGTTAACAAGTGTTATCGGAGGTAGAGTTAGTAAGGATGACGTGCGAGTAGAGACCTACGGAACGATTGATGAACTGAATAGCTTTGTTGGAATTGCTATTAGCATCCTTATCGAGCGTCAAAAGTATGATGATTTACTACAGCAGCTAGTACGAATCCAACATGAATTATTCGATTGTGGCTCCGATCTTGCCTATGTTCGTAAAGGTGATAGGAATGAGAAGGTTCAGCTAGAGATGACGGAGCAATTAGAAGCCTGGATTGATCAATTTCAAGAGGAAGCGCCGCCTCTTCGCCGATTTATTCTACCCGGTGGAAGTATGCTCTCATCCCAATTACATGTGTGCAGGACGGTATGCCGCAGAGCGGAGAGACTAGTGGTTACAATGGCAAGAACAGAGGAAGTGAATGCTGAGGTTAGACGGTATCTGAATCGATTGTCGGATTACTTCTTCACAATGGCTAGAGTAGTGAATGCAAGAGATGGTGTTGGTGACGTTGAGTATGTTCGAGGTGCTGATGTGTTCAGGACTACAGAGCAATGAATTATCTAGAGCCGCTTGTCTATGTAGTTAGTGTGGAAGACGAAGGCATTCAATTGAAATCAATTCTGCGAAATCGAATGAAGCTCTCTCGCTCTCTCCTTAGTAAGCTGAAGCAGACGGAACATGGGATAACCCTGAATGGGGAAAGGGTATATACGAGTGTTACCGTTCGAGCTGGAGATCGCATAGAAATTCGGATGGTCCGGGAATCATCGGATGATATTCTCCCTCAGGATTTACCTATAGATATTATATATGAGGATGATCACCTGCTGATTGTTAATAAGAGCGCAGGTATGATTGTTCATCCTACCCATGGGCATTATACGAATACATTGGCGAATGCTGTTGTTCACCATTGGCTTGTGCAAGGACAGCAAGTGCGGTTTCGTCCCATTCATAGGCTAGATCAGGATACCTCAGGTGTGCTCGCGGTTGCTAAGAATCCCTATGTGCACCAGCATGTGTCTGAACAGATGAAGCGAAATGAATTTGAGAAGGAATATATTGCCTTCGTGCATAATCATCCGATTCCTGCAGAAGCGACAATATCGGCGTCAATCGATCGGGACCTCATAAACCCACATGTTCGGGTAGTTACACCTGATGGTGGATATCCATCTGTAACCTTATATCAGACAGAGAGAATATATGGAGATGGTCAGGCGGCCTTAGTTCGAATATGGTTAGAGACAGGGAGGACGCATCAGATTCGCGTGCATATGAAGCATATTGGTTGTCCCTTGATAGGTGATAAGATGTATGGTCTAGAGCCTAAGAAGGCGCTTGAGCAGCTTCGTGATTGTTATATTGCTCGCCAAGCTCTTCATGCCGAGAAGCTCACATTCGCTCACCCGATGACGGGAGAGCGAATGGCATTTAAGGCTAATTGGTCGGACGATTTATTGACTTTGAATGAACAATTAATTAAAAACCCTTAGGAGATATTATAGATGAAGAAGCTAACGATGTATCAATATTCGAAGTGCAGCACTTGTCGTGACGCAGTTAAAGTACTTAAGAATAATGGCTATGAGATTCATAGTATTGAGATATTCGATAAACCGCCTGACATAGAAACGCTATCTGAGCTCATTCACCTAAGTGGATTGGAGATTAAGAAGTTCTTTAATGTCTCAGGTGAGGTTTATCGGGAGATGGGTCTGAAGGATAAATTAGAAGCTATGTCGGATCAAGAGAAAATCGCTTTGCTGAGCTCTAATGGCAGATTGATTAAGAGACCGATTGTTACAGATGGTAAGCAGGTTACCGTGGGCTTCAATAAAGATCAATATCAAGACATATGGAGCTGAGAGCTATTGCAGAAATCGGTTGAGTCAGAGAATGCTAAAAAGAATGATAAAGGGCGCTCAAGGTGGTATTTGGGGTTAATTGCTATTACGCTCTTTACGAAATACAAAACCATCCTGCCTTTATTAGCAAAATTCGCAGTTCCAGCAACGAGCATGCTTGTATCCGTGTTCGCATATGCATGGCTTACTCGGAATTGGGCGATTGGTGTTGGTCTTGTTGTGATGATATTTATCCATGAGATTGGCCATGTTCTAGCAGCGAAGCAGAAGGGACTGCCGGTTTCCTTACCTGTGTTTATTCCCTTCCTTGGTGCATTCATAGCGATGAAGAAGAACCCTCGAGATGCTGTAACTGAGGCTTACATTGCATTCGGTGGACCATTGCTCGGCACAGCAGGAGCGCTGGTCTGTTACCTGCTCGGAGATATAACGAATAATATCACTTTACTTGTCGTCGCTTACGTTGGGTTCTTCCTTAATCTGATTAACCTTCTGCCCATCCATCCCCTAGATGGCGGGCGAATTTCTACAGCCGTTACCCGTTGGTTATGGTTAGTTGGGCTTATAGGTGGAATTATTGTTGTGTGGTATATGGAAAGCATCATCTTCTTTATAATCTGGGCACTATTCGCTTGGGATCTATATCAGAAGTACGGCAAGAATCAACAGAAGAAGACGATTACTATGCCATTACAGCTGAGAATTCCTGCAGAATACTTAAGATCGCATGGGATATTCATCCCTGGTGAGGAACACCAGAAGACGTTAGCATTCCAAACGTTCTCCTCCATTGCGGATCGGGCTCAAACGCTTGAAGTGTTCTGGGATACTCTTGGTGTAAGGGAGAGTATAACCTTTGAGAAGCAGATATTGGTTAATAGTGTTAAGGTAGTTAGAATCAAGCATCTTCCAGGTGAGGGTTTGCCGCTTACACATATCGTTGCTTATTGTGAGATGAATGGAGCCTCACATGAGAGCGATCGATATTATGATGTACCCGTTCAGACTAGATGGACCTACGGTATCGTCTATCTTGGATTAGCTAGCTTCTTAGGGCTCATGCTGTATGTCATTAACGCAATGGGGATACCGGGGGTTAATGGATAATGAATGCTGCTAATAAAAGAATGGAGAGTAAACGATTAGATCACTTAGGCTCAGCAATATTCACTGAGCTAGAGGAATGGAAGCTTGAAGCGAGGATGCGAGGTAAGGATATCATAGATCTTGGTATCGGCAGTCCTGATTTACCGCCTTCTCCGCGGGTTGTAGATGCCCTGCAGCAAGCGGTAGGTGATAGTGTGAACTATCATTACCCTTCTTCGGAGGGAAGCTTGGAATTCCGTACCAAGGCCGCAGAGTGGTTGTCCTGGCGGTTTGGGTCTGAGGTTAATCCTGTTGACGAAATTCTTACACTAATGGGTACTCAAGATGGGCTTGCTCATCTTGCTATGGCATTATGCGACCCAGGAGATATTGCCCTTGTTCCGGATCCTGGTTATCCGATATATGCTGGAGGTCTTGCACTTGCCGGGGTTGAACCCTATTATATGCCTTTGACGAGTGAGAACGAATATTTACCCCGATTTGATCTGATACCTGTAGATATTGCTAATCGGGCGAAATTCATGCTGCTAAACTATCCGAGTAATCCGCTTGCTGCAGTTGCGGATCGATCTTTTTTTGAAGAAGCGGTACAGTACGGACTTAAGCATGATCTGTTAATCGTTCATGACTTAGCCTATTGTGAGATGACCTTCGATGGGTTCCGACCACCTAGCATTCTATCAATTCCTGGTGCTAAGGACATTGCTGTAGAATTCCACTCATTATCTAAGAGCTTTAATATGGCAGGGTGTAGAATCGGCTTCTTAGCGGGTAGAAGAGATGTCGTTCAAGCTTTAAGGCGATTGAAGGGGAATATCGATTATGGCGTATTTAATGCTGTTCAGACTGCAGGTATTGTAGCATTAGAAGAGGATATGGAAACCGAGAATAGCTCGGTGGCCGCTGTGTATGAGCGCAGAAGAAATCTTTTTTTAGAGCAATTAACGCTTGCTGGTTGGTATAGTCCGATACCCATTCCGAAGGCAACAATGTTCGTCTGGGCTCCAATCCCAGCTGGTTGGTCAAGCAGACAGATTTCCCGGGAAATCTTATTGGAAACAGGTGTGGTAGTTATACCTGGTGATGCTTTTGGACAGCAGGGAGAAGGATTCATCCGGATTGCTCTTGTTCAAGAAGAGGCACGTCTACTAGAGGCAGCTAATAGGATTGGCCAATTCTTGCAAGCTCGGATACATAGCTAGCATTATGTCTCACAACAAAGTTATTATAAGATATGATATGAATCAAATATGACATAACTAATAGGGGATTATTATGAAACTTGAGAGCAAACCGAGAGTGCTTCTCGTTGATGGTATGGCATTATTATTCCGCGCTTACTTCGCTTCTTCATTCACAGGTTATATACAGAAAACTAGCTATGGTCTTCCTACTAATGCAGTTCATGGATTTATCAAGTATTTCTGGGATGCTATTCAAACCTATACTCCCTCACACGTAATATGCTGCTGGGATATGGGGAGCGCTACCTTCCGAACGGAGAAATTTGCGGGCTATAAAGCCAATCGCGATGCTGCACCGGAGGAGCTTGTCCCACAATTTGAGCTTGTGAAAGAAGTGACTGAGAGCTTTGGGGTTCGTAATGTGGGTCTTCCCGGCTATGAAGCAGATGATTGCATCGGAACCTTAGCTAGATTGTACGGGGGAGAAAATAGTAATTCTGAGGTGTTCATACTAACTGGGGATCATGATATGTTACAGCTAATAGACGAGAATATAACTGTAGTCATTATGAAGAAGGGTTTATCCAATTATGCTGTATATGATTCGGCGCTGCTCTTAGAGGATAAGGGATTAACACCACAACAGATAATCGATTTAAAAGGCTTGATGGGCGACACCTCGGATAATTACCCAGGTGTGAAAGGTATTGGTGAGAAAACCGCGAAGAAGCTCCTTCAGGATTACGGGAGTATTGAGGGAATTCTAGAGAACCTGTCAGAGCTGCCAAAAGGCGTCCGTAATAAGATAGAAGCTGAGCTGGAAATGCTTCATCTCTCACGTGATCTTGCGCGGATTCGTTGCGACGTAGAGGTAGCGTGTCATCTAGAAGAGTGTATGTGGGCGCCTGATTCAAGCCGAGTTTACAGTAAATTTGAACAGCTAGAATTTAAGGGATTAATGAAGCTTATTGGGTAGAGATTAGACAAGCTCATCTTCATTATGCTCATCGTGTGTATCATGGTCTGGTGGATAGACCCTTGGAAGACCTTCGTGAAGCTCTCGATTCTCGTAAGCAAAACTATTGGGTGGGCGTTGGTCCTCACGCCATGGCGAGCTCTTACCAAGCGATTCACTTACAAGGGACATCCCATATGGACCCTCGGGAAACTCCTCCGCTGTTAGATCATTCCGCCCAGATTCGACGGTGGCTAAATCCGTATACTTTCTGCGATCCTCTTTCATAAATCCGTTTGCCATTGAAGAACACCTCCTTAGGTATAGGTCATAATATACCCGAGAGGTGTTCATCTATTCATGGATAGTTATTCTTAGAAATCGTTGAAATTCACAGGTCCGACAATTTGCTCGAGAAATTGTGTTAGCTCCTCGGCCTGCTCTTCATCCAAGCGAAACAGCTCTTCAATATACCCTTCCTTGTCAAGGTCATCAGGTCCGATAACAGCCGTAATTCCTTGCTGCATATCCGTTACGAGCTTCTTGCCATAGAATCTATTGGTTGTAGTGATCACAAGGTCAAATCTATTCATCTTTGGAGTAATTAATGTTACAAATCGCGTAGTTGTATTCTCAGTACTATCTGATAAATAATCGATTTCTGACATGATACATCCATCCCTAACTTTTTTAGTATGTAGCTGATTATATCTGTTTTGTTTGGCGAGGGCAAAGAATAGGATTGCAAATCCTCCTCCTATATAATTATATTGATAAATATATCCAGTTATGTTATTGTATTGCGTAAGGAACGGATGAGGAAGCACCTCTCTCGTTA
>DFXU01000073.1 GCA_002383285.1 Caryophanales bacterium UBA4100 | reverse complement strand
AATCGTAGGAAACCTCATAATTATCGCTTCTTAGAATATCAATCACATTGCTTTCGTTTGTGACTATCGTTGATCCGATATGATCCACATCTTCGAGAATTGCGCCCAAGCTTTCATCCGCATGACGAATGCTATCTGTAACATACGTAATGGCATTGTTCTTAATACTATCTGTAAGATTGAAGTAGATGATCGTACCGATCGTGGTCAAAGCAAATAAAATTACAATACTGAATGTTACAAAAATCTTTGCCTGAATACTATTATGAATGGAATTCCGTTTGATCCAGTCCTTGTTCATTATATCCCTGCTTCATATGTTGTATTGTAATAATGTAATATATATTAATACCTTATAATACTGATTACATTTTGTAAATCGCAAGAAATTAAGAAGAACCATCTGAGTGATATAATCACACCGATGATTCTCTATACCACTAATTTAGTTCGCTACCTTTCTCAAAAATAAACTACGATCACGATCAACGCTAGTACGATCCGATAAATTGCGAACGGAACGAGCTTAATTCGATTAACCAGCTTAAGGAAGTAGCGTATTGAGAGCAGCGCGAACACGAAGGCACTTATGAAGCCTGCGATGAAGAATGGCAATGCGTCCATCGTGAAGTATTCCAAATTCTTAATTAAGGATATAAAGCTTGCGCCACACATAATTGGTACGGCCATGATAAAGGTGAAATCCGCTGCTGCACGATGACTCATTCCCAGTAGCACACCACCGGAGATGGTCGATCCCGAACGAGAGAATCCTGGCCACAATGAGAAGCATTGGATGAATCCGACAGTTAGTGCTTGTTTATATGTAATTTGATCTACGGTTTCGGTCTTAGGCAGCTTCGGACGGAACAAATCTGCTAGAATCATGAATACGGCGCCTATGATCAATCCGAATAATACCGTTTTGGTTGTGAATAGATGCTCATCTATGTAATCCTCGAATAACAAGCCAAGAACAGCTGCAGGAATTAATCCAACAATAACATGAGCCAGCTTCAACCGACCCGTCGCTTGAGCCATATCAGTATCTTCACTGCTCAAGCCTTTCCCTCTTACCCATCTATCAAGCCCTAGTAACTGAATAAACCGCCATCGAAAAATAATTACTACCGCGAGTATCGACCCTAGCTGAATGACAACCTTGAATGTGTTCGCTACATACTTACCTAGAAAGACCTCCGATTGCAGCCACATATCATCTACAATAACCATGTGTCCGGTTGATGAGACTGGAGCAAATTCGGTTAAACCCTCAACTAATCCTAATATGATTGCTTTGATAATTTCTATAAAATTCATGACTATTCACACTAACCTTTCCTCGTTTGTAATATAGACAATTTACTTGTTCCAAATATTGCACATGATGATCATTATACGCTTCCTCGGGAATATCAATGACCACATTATAACCTTGCGAACTAATATAATCATAGTAACCTTGTATATTATTCTTGCAATTTGCTATACACGCTCACCACCAATATTCGTTGATAAGCTATAGTATAGCTGTTCCAGAATCAGAGCTGATTCCTATATTTCAATGGTGTCTTACCCACGATCCTCTTGAACAATCGGATAAAATAAGATGGGTTTGATAGTCCCACCTCATAACCGACTTGTTCAATTGGGAGTGTCGTCGTCTGTAATAATCGGCATGCCTTCTTAATTCTTCTTACTGCAAGGTAGTTTGTAATATTGCTGCCGGTTTCTAATCTGAAAATTCGGGAAACATAAAATTTGGATAGATGGAGTGCCTCGGCTACGTCGTCCAAGCTAATCTGCTCTGTATATCGCTCCTCAAGCCATTGCATAACCTGCTCTGAATAACGCAAGGGCCTAGTGTGACTCCCCTCTATTCGTTCGTTGATACCAGTTTCCGACCAATAAATTGATAAGTAATTCAATAGCTGAGCAAATAGTAGGGCGATTTCCTCTTCGGTGTCTCCTCTTCCTCTAATAACAGCATGGTCATACAAAGCTAATATTCGTTCTACATGATCAGCATAGGGGAGAAGGTCGAAAGCAAGCTCACCCGCACCTCCTTGCCACAATCGTGAGAAGAGCTGGTGTCGTGAGGGAAAGGCACGCAAGCTTGACTCAACGAATATATGATCGAAGTGGGAAACCGTACGTATATATGGAGACGCTGGGCTGACCTCCGCATATACCTTGTGAAGCTGAAAGGGCTGGAAGATGAATAGCATCCCTCGATGCATAGGATAGGCTTTCTGATTAAGGATAATACTGCCTTGCCCTTCATGGACATAGAGAAATTCACAGATCTGATGCCAATGATAATAGCCGGAAAATTCAGCCTCGCTATGACTTCGATGTCCCCAGAGCATTGGTTTTCCTTCAAGCAGTACTTGATTAAACGAATAATGCATAGCCATTCTCCTCGAATCGTGCGATGTAATATAAGTTATTAATCATGATATCACAAAGCGCAAGATTAGAACATTTCACAGCATTAAAAAGCGATTTAAACACAAAAATATCCGGTATACTAGTTAAAAATAGCACTGGAGGAGCTGCAAAATGATATTAGATGATGCATATAAGGCCGATGTACTGAAACGATTAGAAGCTAAGGTTGATCGAATGATCATACAAATCGGTGAGAAGGTCCCTCACTTCGCTGGTAAGGATGGTAAATATGATGATATTGGCTCAGACTGGTGGACAACTGGATTCTGGCCAGGAATTCTATGGGTTATGTATGATATGACAGGCAACGAACACTACAAGCAGGCAGCGTGGAGATGGGACGAGGAATTAGAGCAATGGTTCATCAAGCCCACCGAAGAGCTGCATCATGATGTAGGCTTTCAATTCCTCTCGACTGCTGTGATTAAATATAAGATTACAGGTGACGAGGACGGCAAACGTCGTGGAATTGAAGCTGCTAACTTCCTAGCAGCACGCTTTAATCCGGTTGGTAACTTCATCCGAGCATGGAATATGGACAGATTCGGCTGGTCCATTATCGATTCGATGCTGAATATATCTATTCTGTTCTGGGCGAGCGAGGTAACGGGTGATCCAAGATATAAGCATATTGCTATCAAGCATGCGGAGACCACAATACAGTATGGCATCCGCGAGGATGGATCATCCAATCATATTATCTCCTTCGATCCAGAGACCGGTGCATTCATCGAATCCTTCGGTGGTCAAGGACTCGCACCTGAATCATGCTGGAGTCGCGGTAATTCATGGGCGCTACATGGCTTCGCTAACACATATCGACACACACAGGATCCACGCTTCCTGAATGCAGCNNCGTGTCGCTCATTACTTCATTGCGGCATTACCTGATGACCATGTGCCGTATTGGGACTTCCGCCTCGAGTCACTCGAGGGTATGTCACGTGACAGCTCCGCAGCGGCTATTGCCGCTTCCGGCTTGTTGGAGATTGCAGACGCCGTACCTGCAGGTGAGAAACGATTATATGCAGATGCTGCCGAGCGGATTCTTAGGTCATTGACGGAGAATTATGCGACCTGGGATAATCCCGAGCATGAAGCTATTCTGTTACATGGAACCAGCAGCGGTACATCCAACATCGACGTCTCCCTCATTTATGGTGATTACTATTACGTGGAAGCCATCGCTAAGCTGAATGGCTGGAAGCATCGGGTGTATTAATGTGATTCAGAATTCGAATAACGCTCATAATTGCGCTATTGTACCGTGTAATGTACAGATTATTGTTGATAAGTCACCCTGCAGGAGTGATTAGCGCTAGTTTCAGCGCTGTTGCTCCTACTGGACCACGCTGTAGCGCGGAAAGCTACGCTGTTCAATCAAATTTTACTTTTTAGGATCATATTGGTAGTTTGTATGCTGTTATAACGCCAACCGTAGCGCTAATCACATGTGTACTGATATTTACCTACTATGTATGTCGTAGAAGAACCGCTAAATGAATAATTCGTATAAATAGAAGTTCATAACTGAAGAAATTTCCGTTATGTGCTCATAACCTATTGATAATGTGTCCAAATCTATCATCTAACTGAAACTATTTCCGTTAATTATCCCAATGCAGTTAGAAAACACTGAATACCGGAAATGATTTCCGTTGCCCATCGTTTGACTGAGTTAGGTTCATGGTCAGATCTAATTCTAAAATAAATAAGGCATAACCTCCACTAATCACGTTGAGGTGGTTATGCCTTATTTTATCTATAGGGGTTTTCCAGCGGCCGCGTTTTGTCCGAGGTTCTTCCTTTTTGCTCTCACTTATTATTCGCCCGAGGATTCCCGCTTCTCCCAGCCTAACTTGAACAGTGGAAGCCAGTTACCCACCTGATACGGATGCTTATCCACCTCATCAAGGTTTAATACGACACCTAGTCCCGGTGCTTCTGGCGGCTGTAAGTATCCGTTCTGTACTTGTAATGACGGAACTAACACACGCTCCTCCCACTCCTCATTAAATTCATCAAATATCTCATGCAAGAAGAAGTTAGGCGTAGCCATATTCAAGTGACTGCAGACTACCGAGCATACGGGTCCTTGAGCACTATGTGGAGCAATGACCCCGTTGTGAGCATGAACCATACCACATACTTGCTTCGAAGCAGATATGCCAAGGAACTGCGGCTCAAGCTGAATAATATGAACGGCATCATGCTTTAGTAGCTCTGCGAATTGTTCTCTACTATAATAATCCTCACCACATGCAATTGGTACTGGACTTCGTTTGGCGACTTCAACCATGGAAGAAATCAGATGATGAGGAACTGGAGCTTCAAACCAGGTTGGTTTGTACGGGAGCATCGCATCCGCGAATTGTAAGGCAGTGTGTACAGAGAAGCGATTATGTCCCTCGATGAGAATGTCGGTATGATCACCAACGGCTTCCCTTACTGCGGCAATAATCTCTATTGCTAATCCAAAATCATTCCGTTCAACAGTTCGCCAAGCTGCACCAAATGGATCGAATTTTAACGCAGTATAACCTTTGGACATAACTACCTTCGCTTTCTCATAGAAGCTTTCCGGTGTTCGAGGACCTCGATACCAGCCATTCGCATAACAACGAAGCTTGTCATGACAACGCCCACCTAACAATTGATACAGCGGTCGATTCGTCGCCTTCCCCATAATATCCCAGCAGGCAGTCTCGATAGCAGCAAGCGCTGAGCCCTGAATTTGTCCTCCGTCTGAGAATACATCGCGGAACAATCTCAGTCCAATCGTCTCAACATCGAATGGATCCATTCCAATAACGAGATGCTTCAATTCATGTATAGCGGCCTCCACAGTTTTGGCGAAACCATTCAAGGTTCCTTCTCCAAGTCCTACGATACCTTCATCAGTCTCAACGTGTACGAAAAGCCAGTTTTTCCATGGGTTCCCCAAGATGAATGTGCGAATATTCGTGATCTTCATTGTCACCCTCCTCATAAGCGTAGGCCAAGCATTTCACTGACACTGACTCTGACTCTAACACTAACACTAACATTAACGTAGCACGATTAGCTTCGAACAGACAAGATGTCTAACTTGTATACATGCTAGAGCATAATTCGTTTTACAAACTCAAGATGCTCTGTCATCAGTCGTTCAGTTCTTTCTGAATCCGTACCAGCAAGCGCTGTCCGAATCTTACGATGCTCCTCTATGCTTCCACCTAATCGTTGACGATTCTTAATGAATGTCGTGCGTACCGCGAGTAAGAATTGGTCCTGCATCCGCATCATCACACCTGCATATTCTTCATTATCCAAGCCAGCAATGATCATCTCATGAAACTGTCTGTCTAACCTTACATACTCGGGAATATCATTATGTTCAATAGACCTCGCCTGCAAGTCAATATTCTCATCCATGCGAATGAAGAATGTAGCATCCAGCTTCCCTGTCAGAGATCTTACTGCATATGTTTCGAGTGCCAGCCTTAATTCGTAAATTTCTAGAATCCTCTTCAATGACACCTCAGAGACAACCGCTCCTTGATTGGGGAACAGTTTAACAAGACCCATCATCTCCAATCGATCTAATGCTGAACGAATTGGCGTCTTGCTCATACCCAGCTGCTCACACAGCGAATTTTCTGATAAAAAAGTTCCCCCGCTCCATACGCCATCGACGATACTTTTTCTAATGAATTGATATGCTTTTTCTTTCAATGTTTGTTGCGATGATAATTGATTCATGGCGAATTTCTACCTTTCAATTAGTTGATTTGCATGTCATGATAATATTTATAGCACAAAATGATCAGTTAGAGATAAGGTTGATTACACACATATTCGCCGATACGGTTACAATTGGAGGCATTAACATGAAAGGATCTTCATTACGCGAGCTTGCATATGACAACATTCGTGCATGGATTCAATCACAGGATCTTCAGAAGGGTTCTGTAACCTCGGAAATTCAGCTTTCTCGTAAGCTTGATATGAGTCGTACTCCTATAAGAGCTGCATTACAGCAGCTGGAGATGGAAGGGTATCTCCGCATTATTCCGAAGCATGGTATTCTCATTCTGGAATCTTCTGCTCAACGAGTTGGAGACCTTCTAGATCTCATCTTCTCCTTGATGCTCTTCTCATTCGAATTTACACGACAGTTCAATCCTCAATCTCTCTACAACCTCAACGCCAATATCGAAGAGGTTACTTACACATTGTCCCACAAGAGCGAACACGTATCTCCCGATGTTCTCAGCCGAATGGAGCTGCAGCTATTCCGCCAGCTTGTTTCCCTAAGTCGAAACATTGAGCTAGAGCGCCTCTTCGAGCAGTCGGTCGAACGACTATATTGGCTAGATAATGTACGAAGATGGAAGTCCCCCTACCGCATAGAAACTGAAGCATGCTTCATCCCCATACTCACAGCATTGATCGATAATTCCGATGAATTCCGTTTTCGTTCATTAATATATCTACAAACCCTGAAGAAGACTTGGGTGTAAACAAGATCGTTACTTTGGGGCTTATGTATCTTCTTCTAGCTACTTATCTCATAATAAAAGCAGATATTCTCCCTTGCTCACCGGGGTATATCTGCTCTTAAGTGTGGAATTACAATTATTATTCTGAATCAGGATTTCAAATAGTAATTAGTGTGAGAGTATAATTATCTTCTAATCAAGGCGACTTTTTCACGTCTATTGTCAATTTGAACTTATGGAATATGCAGCAAAGTCTACGGGTAAACCGTTAATCATTCGCGATGGTTGCCCGTTCTCTAACTGAATTTCCATCTGTAGTCGATCACCGCTAATGGTTTCGTAAGTAACTCCTTCATTCGACATGATTGATGTGCTCGATGAATTCGATGCGTTCGATTCATTCAACATCCTCCACATAGGCCTCCTAGGTTCCATTACATGAACAAAGTCTGTTAGCGAACCGATAGATTGTCTACTAACCTCTTCATCACTAATT
This sequence comes from Caryophanales bacterium UBA4100, assembly GCA_002383285.1. Lineage (GTDB taxonomy): Bacteria > Bacillota > Bacilli > Paenibacillales > UBA4045 > UBA4045. The sequence goes on along the minus strand of DFXU01000073.1, from coordinate 38,016 downwards.
ACATCTACGACAATACCATTCGGACTTCCCATGCATGTAATCGCTAATCGATCCGTCTGCTTGGTGATGTGGATTGTGCCCGGTGTGTATAGCGCAATGTATACATTATGAACTCGGCCATACAATGCTCCATCCTCCTGCACCCACTCACCCAGAGGCAGAACACCTACTAGCGGGTCTCTCCCATTACCAGCTGGTGGATAGATCGCCATAATTGTCCCCCGATAATATAGTACTTCTCCACCTTCTCCTGCATGTCGAGGATCACCCTCTGTGTAGCCTTCCCCTGGTGGAAATACGTATAGATGGTTTATGGAACCATCACGTAAAAGCGGAAAAGTAATCTCCCATCTGTGCTGTTCATTATCAAACTCCTTGACTCTTTCCCAAACTCCTCCAGCTGCAAAGCTCTTCTCCACGTATAGATAGCTATGCAGGGCAGGCGCATCCGGTCCAGAGGCTGGCGTGATGATCCATTTCGATTCCCGTGGTTCAGTATCCTGTGTGTCAGTTTCCTGCTGTTCGGGCTCCTGTCCAGACCAGCGAAGCGCGAGCTTCATAGCCTTAACAGGGGCCTGATAGAATAGCAATCCAGCGTATTCGACACGCGGTAGCTGGTATGGAAGCTGAAAATTGCCGAATTGAACATAATCGAACGCAACATTGCCGTCCTTAGGCAGGTCATGAGGTAAACTCCTCATCCGACCTCCAGTCCATGCACCTTGTAAATAATGAATGGCGCGGTAGCTCCAAAGCTCATCTAATAGCTCAGCAACGAGCGAACGCACCTCACCCTTAGGTAAGCATTCATGTGCACAGGTGTAAGCTTGAATCCAATGCCAGAACCATGGTAAAGCACCATACTCCGGCATCCCAAGCTCTCTGACTCTACCCATCGTCCGATTGAGATCATTTCGCCCGACCTCCATCAGCACATGGTCCCCAAACCGATAACCGAAGATGAGCTTGCTGGCTGTATACTTGGCTTCGTGGTGCCCGAACGTCTTTAGCTCAACTCGATAGTAAGTACTCCTATATAAAGTCTCAATGGAATGATCCAACAATTCACACAAGCAATCTGGCAAGATTGATGAAAATCGCTGATAGAAATAAACTAACAAGCATCCCATTATCTCCGCTGGCAGTGTATTCTTCGACGCTCCGTCTGGTATCTCCCCAAGACCAAGCGGCCAATGACCATAAGTGTCACTAACAGGGTCTGTATCCTGGAGCATCAGCACCCGGGTCAGCACACTACTCGCTTTAGCCAAAGCAAGCTCACGATCGAAGGGAAGCTCCAAACCTGAATCGGCAACAGCAGCAACCAGATAAGTCGAGTAATAATAATTGTTTCGAATATCCCCATGAGTCCAGAAGCCACTATTAAGCAAAGGCTGCTCCCAAGCTTGCTTCGCAGTTTGCAGCAGCACTTCCCGCTGCCTATCCTGCCAGGTTGTCATGACTTGACCTCCTTGTTCTAATTAACTAAGCTCGCCAAACATGGACTTGACGTAAACCACTCATATTTGTCGATCCCCTTTATTTATTATTATACATGAGTTGTATACGTAATTTTCTACTTTTGTCGATTCAGCATTATGCCCCATGAGCATCCTCTCTTTATTGTATAAAACCTAGCTTTCCCTTCATCCCACAACGTACAAAATGCCAATCATCGCCTAGAGTGTTCTCAGGCGCATCCTGTCGATCCGCAAAGTTCTTAATTCCTTTATATTGATCTGGGCTCGTCAAGTGACGATCTCCATCGATATGGCGATGGGGCCCGAACACATTATAGGTGCTGGGAATTAGTTGTACGGTAACCAGATGCTCTCCTTCCTGCAGATCCTTAGTCAAGGTCACAGCCCAATCAGGCTCCCAGCACCAGCCTAACTCTTCTTGATCTACCCAGACTCTTGCCGCATTCGCATGGATATCTGACAAACGGAGCTTCCCAGCCCGAATAATCTGATCCAAATGGATGGTTGTTGTAAAAGTAACTGGATTCTCATTAAACGGTAGTCCTGATTGAATTAAGTCATCACCATACAAATCACACATCGTCTTTAGAATGAAATCACCCTTTACTCGAAGCTGATGTTCATCCTTAGGCTCATAAGGAGCTCGGCTAATCACAACAAATTCACCTCTAAGGAATACGATTGGGAGTTGTTCTCCATCCTGTTTCACGATTATATTGAGGCTATTAGCCCCGGATCGTAGCTGCTCACTCGTCAGACAGTATATAAACCTATCCTCTATGTAGGTTCCAGATAACACTTCACCATTGATGCTTAGCTGAGCTACCTCATCCAGACATAGAAGTTCTAAATTCATATGCTCTTCGACTTGCTCTAGTTGAAATTCCGCATGCAATTTACTCAGCCCATCCGAAATCATCTCAATTACATATAAGTTCGATTTAGGCATACCCACATGCCAAGCAGACTGCTCTGGAACAAGAGCTTGATTCAGATTATCTTCTTCATGCAAATCATGCGTTTCCTCACCCTTTGAGTGATCGAATGCAGGCTTAATATGCTCTGGTGACAGAATGACGGCTCCTAGCTCTGAGAGCTGATTCATCATTGCTGCTCCTCGCTCATTCCATCTGCAGCTATCTGACACTAGAATCTCTCCATATAAACGCTGTCCAATTCTTAGTGAGGATCCTTCAACGACACCAAGCTCCTCGACGGCTCTTTCTTCGGTGAGCTCATAATGAATACCCGCTTGGTGACAGGCTTCGACTAGCCTAAGAAATTCATTATTCATCCTCCCACTCTTCGTTGTATCAGGTATACCTGAACCATCATGCTCATTGAAGACAATCGCTTCATAAGGTGCAAATTCAGCCATAATGCCGCGTGTTGGAGTTATGATTAATAGCTCCGCTTCTCTACGAGGATCTGGCTGTTGTGCAATCCGCTCTTTGATATTAAACAATACAGACGGAAGTGCTTCCTTCCAAGTAAGATGGAAGGGATGAGAGGGCGGCCAGTCACGAACAGCTGAGCTATTCAATCGATATTGGTTCAAGTGAAGCACGAATGTATTCAATCCATGCCCCGATAGCCATAGCATGTAAGCAGTAAAGTCCTCCGGCTTCAGCCCCCAACCACTTCCGCCGATCGCCTCGACCAACACCTCATCCATTCCCGCTTGGGCGGCAACGGAGTGTGCAATTCGTGGATAATAATGATTACCCGGATGCCGCTCCAACGCATCAATAGCCGGAACACTTACATTGCGAAGAACATGGAAGCATGAGCCGCTATAGCTAAGCTGGAATAATGGGTTCTCCTCCGCTTTTAGATGGGCGGTAAACTCCTTGCCATTAGCAAGACACCAGTCATGAATAGGCTTATAGAAGCTATCAACCAATTCGTCTGTCAGCAGCTCCCAATAACGAGCCCGAACTTGCTGATAACCTGAACCCTCGGTGAATAAGAGCGGGAGATGAGGCTCTAAATCCTCACCATAAGCTTCCTTATATCGCACTGGTACTCGATCAGACCACGGAACTGCACCATAATGGTGCGATACACTGTGTCCATCGAGGAATGCGACCTCATCTGAGAAGAAGCCAGTCACGTATTCGAACGCTTCCGGAGTTAACTTACGCTTATAGGCTTCGTGGGTAATTTCTATAAAGTAGGCAGTCGCCCTCGCGTCTAATGAGGATACCGCCTTCTTCGAACGGAGGACCGCCTGTTCATTCCTCCATTCCACCCATTGACAGGTCAGATCAGGCATGTCTGCCAGCACCTTGCCCCCGGCCGTCCCAGATGGCCAGCCATTCTCGTCATATATCCAGAACACCATATCCACCGATTTGGCGTACATAATTAATTCGGACAATATATTCATATACGCAGTTCCTAGATACTCAGGCTCATTCGGATAATTCCTAGGGTGAAAAATAACCCCATCTAACCCCAACCTCTTTATCTCATCTATCTGCTGCTTTAATCTATGGATATCCAATCGATCGTTGATTGCCCAGAAGCTTAGGAAAGTCGGTTGCTTCCTCACTAATTTAGTCATGATTTAGTTCTACCTCCACTTTATAATATCCAGCCATATCGTTTGCCAACTTAACATAGCATAGTTATTTGTAAGTCTACATGAAGTATTTATAGATCTTTATGAATATTTTTCAGGTTTTCGTCATGGATACGGACGTATAAAGTCAAGAAGCATTTCAGGATTAGCCTGATGGGGAATCTGAATGAGCAATAGTTGTATTTCGTACATCTATCACTCAGCATTACCACAGTATTGAGAAGGGTAATTGTATTACGTACATTTATTCTCTTGTATTCTCGTCGTTTAAGCGAAGGTAGCCCGAACTAATTGTACGCAATACAATTAGTTGCCTTCTGTCAGCTAAAATCGACTGAATAGTTGTACAAACTGCAATTAATCTACTTATAAAGATGTATCCTCATCTTGCTGCTAACCCATATAAAAAACCCCTGGTACGTTGCAACAACGTTACCAAGGGTATGTTATGAGTATAATTTATGGCGCGTCCTGAGAGACTCGAACTCCCGGCCTTTTGGTTCGAAGCCAAACGCTCTATCCAACTGAGCTAAGGACGCACATGCTGTGTTATATCGAATGTAACTTTAACAAATTCTTAGATGAAAAGCAACCTTTATTAAAGCAAGAATACTAATTTATATTTCCATAATTCATTCCCGCGTTCCCAGCCCTTTGTGACAAATAATCAATTGTTAATTTCGGTAAGTGAACTGTTAACTATTCCCTATCAGCGTCAGATTCACCCCCAGCTCATATCACTATATCTTAAGTCAGGGATGAATCAATAAGTGATCACCTATAACTACTACGTTGTTTTCAAATCTTCCAGGTGCCTCTTAACAATTGCATTGTGCTCACTTTCATATATATCCGCTCTGCGATCATAGAAAGGCGCGACAATACCGTAGCTCCTATTCTCTCGCAGCATCGCGAAATCGATCTCGGTCACTATGAGCATGTCCTCATTCAATTCACCAGCATGGATTACACCATCATCTGGAAAGGGAATATCGCATGGTCCGAATATGCCTGCTCTGCAATTACCCCTATCAATCTGTAATCGCTGCTCCTCTAATTCCCCAACAATACCACTCAGTGCAACGAACAATTGATTCTCAATGGCTCTAGCATGCACACAATTCTGTACGCGGTGATAGCCTGCAACTGTATCCGTATAAGAGGGGCATAGGATAAGCTCCACTCCTTGATCGGCAGCAATTCTCGATAGCTCTGGAAACTCAATGTCGTAGCACGTTAATATAGCTAACCTTCCCCAGTCGCTCTCGATAATGTTAATGCCTTCACCAGCCTCTAAATTCCAACGAGTCTTCTCTTCTGGAGTAAGTTGGATCTTGTTCTGTATTTCCTTGCGTCCATCCGGGAAGAATAATCCCGCTTGATTCACATAACCCTCGTCACCCTTGTGAACATGTGTTCCAGCAAGTATGATCATATTAAGCTTAGCGCTATATGACTTGAAGAAGTCCTCGTAGACATCAGAGAAGCTGTCCAAGTATTCGCATGCCTCTATATAATTCATTGAAGGGACCAATGATAATAAGTGTAAGGTTACATACTCTGGCAATACGAAGAGATCTGCATGCTGCTTGGCAGCATCCTCCATTCTCTTGGCTAGACCATCCCAGAATTGGTCCGTGGTCTCGATATGTGTAAGTCCATACTGTGCAACAGCTATAGTTAGTGTAGTCATAATCTCTCCCTTAAGAACGAATTTGTAACGAATAAATATCAGTTCGGCGATCCTTAATGGTTAGTACATCCTTCGTTTGCTTGTAACGATGGAGCACCTCCATATCGACTTCCGCCATGAATACAGTTTCTGTATTCTCACTACATTCCCCGGCAATTCCATCACGTGCGAAGGAAAAGTCTGAAGGCGTATATATACCGGACTGTGCGTATTGAATATCTACATTATCTACGTGAGTAAGATTACCTACAGTACCTGCAGTTACAACGAATACCTGATTTTCAATCGCTCTAGCCTGAGAGCAATACTTGACCCGTAAGAACGTTTGCCGATCCTCAGAGCAATAGGGTACGAAGATAATCTGTGCGCCTTCCCCTGCAACAATACGTGAAATCTCAGGAAATTCAATATCATTGCTCAGCATGATAGAGATTTTGCCGCAATCCGTATCAAACACTTCTAGCGTTGTCCCACCATTAATCCCCCACCACTTCTGTTCAATCGGGGAGATATGAAGCTTCGTTTGCTGAGCGATGGTTCCATCACGACGGAATAAGTGTGCGACATTATATATCCGATTATTGCGCTCGACGAAATGAGATCCACCTACAACGTTTACGTTATATTTTACCGCTAGCTCTGTGAAGAGTTCGATATATTGTGGTGTGTACTCTGTCAGCTTACGAACCGCCTCACTTGGTGAGCGTTCATCTAAGAACGAGAGCAGCTGCATCGTAATGTTCTCCGGGAACACAACAAAATCCGATTTATAATCAGACGCTACATCAACGTAATGCTCACATTGGGTAGCGAACTCCTCGAATGATTCGATCTTCTTCATCATATATTGGACGACACATATCCGCACGGGAAAAGACATCTTGTAATGGACCTTGGATTTGGTCGGTTTAAATTCGATGTTATTCCACTCCAGCAGAGTGGCATAGGTTAACGATTCTTTATCATCAGGCAGGTAATCGGTGATAATCCGCTTTAATGTAAAGCCATTCATCATCTGGAAGGTGAGGACTGGGTCATAAATATTCTTCTGAAGTACCTCTTCGGCATATTCTCTAGGAGTTAGCTTATCATTGTACTTGTGATAGAGCGGGATTCGCCCTCCCACAATGATGCTCTTCAGATTGAGCTGCTCCGCCAGTCGCTTCCTAGCCTCATAGAGCCTTCTGCCGATCTTCATTCGACGGAATCCAGGGTGCACCATAACCTCCATACCGTACAGATTCTGTCCATTCGGATTGTGATTGGTGATATAACCTTTATCCGTAATCTCTGAGTAGGTATGCTGCTCCAGATAATCGTTGAAGTTCACAATTAAGCTAGAGCACGAGCCGATGATCTGGTCATCATACTCGACGCATATTTGGCCCTCCGGGAATTTCCGAATATGACTTTCCAGCTGCTCCGTCTTCCATGGTAACATATTAGGAAAGCATTCTAGCTGAAGCTTAATAATCTCTGGAAAATCCTTTCTCTCTATATTACGAATAATAATTTTCGTCTCATATTGTGAAATGTGACCGCTTGTCATGGGATCCTCCATCACTTTCTAAGCATGCACTCGCTTATTCTCATAATACTCCATTGTACCATGAATACTGCACGTTCGAATTATTTGGGAATAATATGCACGGCAGCCTGTTTGCCACTAAGTTGAATTCCCGTCTGCGGGCGACCGGAGGAACCAAGATCCTTCAATAGCGTTTCCAGCAGTTGCTTCGCCTTAGCTCCTTCCTTGCCTTGGATCTTCACGACAAGATTTACCGAATCCCCTGATTTCAGTATTCTCTCCGCTTGCTGCTTCTTGGTCTCGTAGTCATGATCCTCAATCTGCGCTGTAAGCCTGATCTCCTTCACCTTCGGCTGGCGGTCTCGTTTACCCGCTTGCTGTGCCTCTTCCTTCGCTGCCCCCGCACCTTGCAGCTTGCAGGGCGGCGGACTGCTCATGAAGGATGTGCATATCAGGTCAACCTTCAACTTCCTAGCCATGGTCAGAGCCTCAGAGGTTCGAACGATTCCCAGATCCTCCCCATTAATACCCGTAAGGTACACCTCTGAAGCTTTTATCTTCTCATTCATAATGATCATCCCAGCTCACCTGCCTCTAATTGCTTCTTCTAAGTTCTAATAATTTCTGCTGCTCCCAAACCTGCTTGTACTCTATTTGTTACTTGTTGCTCGATTGCCGTGCTGTAGAGGTCTTTGGGTACTCTATGTGCTGCTTGCTGCTCGATTGCCGTGCTTTAGAGGTCTTTGGGTACTCTATGTGCTGCTTGTTGCTCGATTGCCGTGCTGTAGAGGTCTTTGGGTACTCTATGGCAAGCATGTGTCTCCTGCGACTAATCTATATCCGTCACATTATCCGCCACATAAGGTATCGTTAACGGTCCTTGGGGCAGGACGGCGATTGACATGTCAGGTCCATACTTCGCCTCTAGCATCGCTAGTGTTGCAGCAATATCTGGAGCTGGGACCAGCATGCATTGTCGTACAGTCTCATCTGAGAGTGAGGAGTGGACATACACATCGGCCCAGGTTTGGATGACCGCTTGCTTCTGCACCTGCCATTGATCGAACATCTGGAAGGACGGATCTTCGATCATCGCCAGCAGCTGTGTCGGAGTTTCGGCCATCTGTAGGATCGCCGCATAATTACCATGACTGGGTATGCCATCCGAGCATTCAGCCACACTTATGATGGCTCCACCCTGCTTGACGATCTTCTGCGCAGCACTCATGCCCTTAACCGCTTGGTATAGATTCTGATCTAAGGGATAACCGGAATTCGATGTGATTACAACATCGAATCGTTGCTCGCATTGCACCATCGCATGCTCTCGCGTATACGCACAGCCTTCGGCATGAGCCTCGAACAGCTCACCGGCGAATACCTCGGTAATTTCCTTCTGCCCATTCAAGGTTACGTTCAAGAGGAAATCGGGTTTACACATAAGGTTGACCTCTCGAGCCATCTCCTGCAATGGATTATTCGTCATATTCCCCCATGTGGATAATGGGTTTCCAATCATCCTAGCATTATGAAAGGTCAGAATCGTCTCCAGGCCAGCAATTCCCGGCATAATTCCTTTGCAGCCCCCCGAGAATCCCGCGAAGAAATGTGGTTCTATAAACCCAGTAGCAATCCGGAAATCGGCCTCCACATAGGTCTTATTCAGATATACATCACAGCCAAAGGTGCTTTCACCAATCTTCACCAATTCGTCAGGGCTCTGACAATGATGGTTGATGATGTTCACATGATCTACAACCCATTCCCCTAGCATCTGAACAAACTCTTCTCTCGTCTGATCGCGATGTGTACCTGTACCATTAATAATGGTCACATTCTCTAACGGAACATGACTCATACAATTCAACAGCCAAGGTACCAGCTTATGATTCGGAGTTGGGCGAGTGATGTCACTGATTACAATGACAACCTTATCTGTAGACTTAACTATGTCCTTCAACGGAGCGCTTCCGATAGGCTTGCTGAGCGCCTCCATAACGGCCTGCTCTTCATTATTCACAGCCCGATGCTCAAGAGGCTCCACAATCGTGGCGTGATCGGGTACATCAATGGTAATACCGTTCTTGCCATATAGAATGCTAGTTTTCATCTCATTACCTTCCTTCCGATCGAAGATTGAAGGTGCGCATAACTTGTTCCGTAGTTGCCTCTATTAACTCAGCGGCATGATCCATCGCATGCTGTAAGGTCATAGGGCCATTCATAATGCTGAATACTGCCATGATACCATGCTCATATAATTTGTCGATGCCTTCTCCAACAGACCCAGCTAGAGCAATAGTAGGAACATTAAACTTCTGAGCCTCTTGAGCTATGCCCATCGGAGTCTTCCCATTCGCCGTCTGCGCATCGATCTGTCCCTCTCCAGTAATAACCAGATCAGCTCCAGCTAAATGCTCATGAACCCCTGTATACTGAATCACTACATCGATCCCACGCTTCATTGTCGTCGGGAAGAATGCAAGGAATGCTCCACATAAGCCCCCCGCCGCTCCTGCTCCTGCAAGCTCGTGCAGCCTTACCCCATTCTTATGCTCGACCAAATCCGCCCAAGCGGTCATATGCTGCTCTAACGATTCCAGCATATCCGGTGTCACACCCTTCTGGGGTCCATATATATATGTGGCGCCTTCGGGTCCAAGCAGCGGATTCTGCACATCGGTCGCGATCAGGAATTGCGATTCCGCTATACGAGGATCCCAATCGCGATCATCAATCGTCTGAATATGCTTCAGCTGTCCTCCACCCCAACTAACCTCATTACCAGCATCGTCTAACAATTGCATCCCAAGCGCTTGCAGCATGCCTGCTCCACCATCATTCGTAGCGCTTCCTCCAAGCGCTAGAATAAAGCTGCGACAGCCGTCGTCTAGCGCACGTTTAATTAGCTCTCCGGTTCCGTAAGTCGTCGTTGTGAGCGGGCTCCGTTCATTCGAAGCGATTAATATCAGACCCGAAGCCTGTGCCATCTCAATAACGGCAACATGCCCGGATTCAGATTGCAACAATCCATAAGCAGCATCCACAGGTGACCCCAAGGGACCTGTAACCTGAACCCTCACCGTTCTTCCGCCCGTCGCCATGACGAGGCTTTCCATTGTCCCTTCACCACCATCTGCGATCGGAACCTTGATCGTCTCAGCTTGTGGAAAGCGGCGCTTTACCCCTCGCTCTATGGCCTCGGCTGCTGCCGAGGCTGAGATGCTACCCTTGAATGAATCTGGTGCGATAACGACTTTCATTAAGAATCACCTTCCGATCTGTTCTCTTTATCACAATAATAATGATTATAGCATGGCTTAAAAAAAATGTTTAGCTTTGAGAAACAAAAATGTATTGATTTTTCATTCGGTTTTTGTGCAAAATAGAGGTAAGAGGGTGAATGCTACATGTTAACAAGTGAAATTGCTAACAATATTGTCCAAGAAACAATGACTCGACTGGACCGCAATATCAATATTATCAACACTGAAGGCTATATTATCGCCTCTGGTGACCCTTCGCGTGTAGGAAAGATGCACGTTGCAGCGCTGGAGGCCATTCAGAGCGGTCAAACGATCGTCATCACCGAGCACAATCAGCATCTGTGGGATGGAGCACGATGTGGGATGAATATGCCTGTCAGCTTCCAAAACCAGATTGTTGGTGTTATTGGCATTACGGGTGAGCCTGAGGAAATCGCTGAATTTGCCGAGCTTGTTCGCATGACCACCGAGCTGATGTTAAATCAAGCCTTTCAAATTCCACAGCAGGAATGGCGAAGCCGTACCAAGGAAGTTGTTATGGAGCAGCTCATTAAACCGATGCCAGATCTTAAGCAGATTGATAAACAATTACAGCTGTTAAGTATGGAGCTTCGTCCACCTTATTATGCTTACGTGCTGCGAATGGATCAAACTCTCGAATACAACTCTATGCTGCTGCAGAAGACAGAGGATATTTTTGGCAGCCACCATGTTCTGACTGTATTATTGGATGCGCATCGTGCATGTATATTCGTGTTTGGCTTGTCTGATCAAGTCCGATCGCAGAAGATAGAAGCATGGCTCGACCTCATCCGACGTTCAGCTGTACCCTTTCACTTAGGATGCTCTAACGGAGCGACTAGACGAGAGGACATTGCTACGATTGTTGAGGAAGCTGAGTTTGCACTGAGGTATGGTGATCAAGACCAACAGATATTATTATACGCTGGCTTGGAGCCTCAGATGATCGTGCTGCAATCCAATCCGCTTACAAGTCAGCGTTATCTAGAGCAGGTACTGGCAGGCATGTCTGAAACCGCTGTGCAGACGCTTCAAGCATTCTTCAATTGTAATATGAATATTCAGGACACCGCTAATGCGCTATCCCTACACAAGAACACCATCGTCTATCGTTTGAAGAAAGTGAAGGAAATTACCGGCTATGATCCACAAATTTTCCGAGATGCCCTCGCATTACAGACCGCGATATGGCTTTACACAGAAGCACTGCTGAAGGGAGAGAACACACATGACTTGGTGGCAAAATAATCAATTGCGCTTAATCCAAAACAATCTACGTGAAACAGATGCCAATCTGGATGTTGATCTACTGATTCGGGACTTGCAGGAATTCAATGCCAATGTATTAATGATGAACGCGGGTGGGATTGTTGCCTTCTATCCATCTACGCTCGAGTATCAGTATATTAGCTCTTCACTAGAGAAGGATCTGCTTGCTGAGACGGTCAGTAAGGTGCATGAAGCCGGCATGCGATTTATTGCTCGATTCGATTTCAGTAAGGCGCATGAGTCGATCTACGCTAAGCGTCCAGAATGGTTCTACCGCACGAAAGCTGGGGAAGCGGTCAATTATCACGGAATCATGCATACATGCTTGAATAGCTACTATCAACAGGAGTACTCCTTGATCATGATTGATGAAGTATTATCCAAGTACCCTGTGGATGGCGTATTCTTCAATATGTTCGGGTATAAGACGCAGGATTACAGCGGACGGGAGTACGGACTCTGTTACTGCGATAACTGCAGCAAACGGTTTAAGGATATGTTCAGCTTGGAGCTGCCTGAGCAGGCGAATGATTCAGATCCTAATTATGCAAGCTACAAGCAGTTTCAAGAGATAACAACACGTGATATGCTGGACGTTATTCACGCCTTCGTTAAAGCTAAGAATCCGGACGTCGCCATTAGCACCTATCATCACCATAAGGTGGACATTATACGTAAGGAATCCAACACTGCGTTATCTCGGTCACATCCGGTGTGGCCATATTCAGCATCAGAGAATGTGATGTCTGTTGAGAATAGCTGGAATGATAAGCTCGTCAGCAACTGTTCGATCAATGCAATCGATCTGCAGTACCGGTTTACCGGCGTATCTAAGTATGAATCGCAAATTCGTCTCTATGAGAATATCGCTGCTGGATCGGGTCTCGATTTCTGCATCATTGGCCAGTTTGCTGATTACACAGATCGGGGTAATTTCGAGAGTGTTCAAGAGGTTTTCCGATTCCATCGGGACAATGAGCAATACTATGGGAATCTTCGCCCGATGTCGGATGTTGTTCTAATCAAGCCTAATGGCTTTAACCGATCAGCATCGCGCGAGTATCTGGGAGTGTTCAAGATGCTCAAGGAGCAGCATGTGGTGTTCACGGTTGTGGAGCAGGATGCATTCGATGAAGACAGCAACGGCATCAATTCCGATACATTACGCGGAGTTCAAGCCATTATCATTCCTGGCCCGTTGACGATGGAACCATCGCAGATTGATTTGTTAGCACAGTTACGTGAGGCTGGCGTGCATCTGATTGCGACGGGGCGAGCCTTGTATGGTAACGCTGATGAGCTGAAGCGCCTGTTCGGTGTGAAGTATGAAGGTATTCTTGAGCTAACGGATGCTGCTTATGTACAGATTGATGATCGCCATCTATTCCCTAGCTTCCCTGAGCGTGACTGGCTTGTTGTTAGCGGCAAATTCGGCTATATGTCCTATGACCAGTCGAGCAAGGGCAGCTTTCAGACTCATCTGCCGTTCATCGCGCCGTCAACCTTCGGTCCCCCAGAGAGAGCATTCGGCCATCAGCCGACACTTTATGCAGGTGTCGGTATATTAGATTATGAGGACGGCGGTGGTAAAGCACTCTATTATCCATGGAGTATCGGTGAACTCTACTATAAGCATGGTTTTGAGGATCATAAATTTGTGTTAACAGATGTGCTGAGTGAAATAATTCCTCTACACCTAGAGACGAATGCGCCTCCATCCGTTGAGCTGTTCCTGGATCAGCTTCCCGATGGCTCGACCATGCTGCAGTTCATTAATTTGTCTGGATTTAATGGCGTTTCTTATCACAAGCCGCTCCCTATTCGCGACATTCATGTGCTGATGCACGGACTGAAGAAGCCTATAGAAGCTAAGCTGCTCCATTCTGGTAAATCGGTCGATCTGCGCATCGATGAGAGCGGCGATGTGAGTCTCACACTTGAGATGCTCGAGCAATATGAATCAATTGTGCTGCATTCCTGAATTTGAGTAGAGTTTCTGCCCTAGAAGTGCAACGATTGGTTTAAAAAAACAAGGGGGATGGACAATGACTACGAAGCTATGGTGGCATAAGCCGCTGCGAGTGATTCAGCCTAATCTACAAATCAAGGACACCGCACAGATCGATCCCGAACGATTAGCTGCACAGATGGAAGAGATGGGCGCTAATACGATGGTGTTTAATGTTGGCGGAATTTATGCGTGGTATGCATCACAAGTGCCTCATCATCATGTGAATGAATGTTTACCGACAGAGTTTGATCTGCTTCAAGAGGTTATCGAGGCTTGTCATCGCAGGAATATCCGTTTTGTCGCTCGATTCGACTTCAGTAAAGCTGAGGACCGCGTTTATCAGCAGAAGCCGCAGTGGTTCGTTCGTAAAGCTGATCGTCAGCCAGAAATCATCGGCATGAAGCGCCCGGGAGAATGGTCTCTTCTCATGTCGACGTGTGCGAATAGTGCATATCGGAATGAAGCTGTAGCGATTCCTGTACTGGCTGAGGTTCTAGACCGTTATGATATTGATGGCATCTTCTTCAATAACCCTCAATATGCTTTATGCGAATGTGAAACCTGCCGACAGAAATACAAGCTCACTTACGGGAAGGAGCTGCCTGCTGCACCTGATCAATACGAGCCAGATTGGAGATCCATCTGTATGCGTGACAATATGGATCTCATGTATCGCTTTATTAAAGGTAAGAAGCCCGAAGTACCTATGATCCTCTACTACAATTTGTATCACGACAACTTATTTGACCGGGAGAAGACGGCTGACATGCTCTGTACCGAATCGCAGGATATCCTCTCCTTAGGCCATGGCTCTATTCCAGAATTCTGGAGGCCAGCGCTCGGTATGAAGCTTGGAAGATCGCTTCCCGAACGACCTGCACCATTCGGTATCGTCCATTCCTGCCCTGGCATGGATTGGCGTCATACGGGTCTGCCTCCTGCAGAATTCCAATTCTGGCTGGCACAAATCCCAGCTAACGGGGGAAGCATCTGGCACTCCATTACGGGTGTTCCCGATACGATCACCGATAAGCGGATTTTACGAATCGTATCTGATGTTAACCACGGTATAGTGAAGACAGAGTCTTATATGGATGGCGCTCTCCCATATTCCCAGTTAGCTTTGTTATGGAATGCTGCCAAATCAGCTGAAGGCTGGGCCGATGGACTTATTAATAATCAAATTCCATTCGATATGCTGCTCATTGAACAAGCTACAATCGAGAAGCTAGCTACATACAGAGTAGTTGTTGTACCTGAGAATTTCCCACTTACTCAGGAATTGGTTGAGCAGCTTACTGAATATGTCGAACGGGGCGGAAGCCTCATCATGGAGGGGAAATTACCGTTAGAGCAATTCGATTTACTCCCACTGCTCGGGATAACCTCTGATTATGATACAAGCGAGCACCTAGAAGCGTCATACCTGCGATTCGAGGGTAATGATAATCCATTGCAAGTGGGGTTGGAAGAGACTGAGCTGATCCCTCACCGAGGTCAAGTTGTGTATTGTGAGCCTGCTGGGAGTGATACACAAGTACTGGCTACACTAGTGCCTCCATTCTCACCTATGGATAGTGTAGGCGCACCTCCAGAGCGAGCCTCGATGCTCGTTGACCGAACTGATCTACCTCTAGCTCTGTTGCATCCATACGGTCAAGGCAAGGTACTGTATTATCCATTCAGACTCAGTCAGCTCATTAATGAATATCGGTTAGGGGAGCACTATCAGCTACTAGCCAATGGTATCCATCTTGCGCTTGACGGTGAGCCATTCATCCGCGTCACTCCTTATTCTGGGCTGCAGGTCACCATATTCCGTAAGGCGCAGGAAATACTCGTTCACCTCGTGAATGGGGCGGGACGAAGACCCCTGAGCACAACATTACCGCTTCACAATATTGAGGTCACCTTGAGACTTCCGGAATCGGACGTCATCGAGGTCAATCAGCTCATCAGCAACAAAGAGCTCACAATCAACGGATCGGAAGACTCCATAAGCTTCACGGTTTCCGTGTTACAGGTATGGGAGTGTATATGTATAAAGCTGAGGTAAGTGAATAGCAATATTAAGAAATATACTCAGCTCTAATTTGGAGTTTTGTGGTGAAATGTTTGATGGGTTAAGGAAGATAAAGAAACGGAATAGTTAACGGAAGTACTTTCCATTAGTATGGTAAATCAAATTAGTAAAGGAGATTTTACGGAACAATTTTCCTTTACAAACGTCAATTGCAGTCAGTATCGAGCAGTATTGAGTGTTTACCGGAAAAAGCTTCCGTACATGCATTGAAAATAACGCTGCCACAAGAATTAACGGAAAAATATCCGGTTCATGGTCATATTCGGAATTACTAATTTCAAATATAAAAATTGGAGGAAACAACAATGACATTATCGCCAAAAGCCACGAAGGTTGGATTTATCGGTACAGGAGTTATGGGGAAGAGTATGGCTGGCCATCTGAAGGCAGCGGGATATGAGGTTCATATCTATACGAGGACTAAAGCAAAAGCTGAGGATCTGATCACTCAGGGTGCTGTATGGCATGATACACCGAGTGAGCTTGCTGCTGTATGCCAGGTCATCATAACAATGGTAGGTTATCCATCCGATGTGGAGGAGCTGTATCTAGGTGAGGATGGTCTGATAGCCAAGGGCATGTCAGGCGCCTATCTCATCGATATGACGACCTCTAGTCCATCATTAGCACAGCGGATTCATCAAGCAGCCGTTAAACGTGGCATGTATTCACTCGATGCTCCCGTATCCGGTGGGGATATCGGTGCTCGCGAAGCACGGTTATCCATCATGGTGGGCGGTGACCAAGAAACCTTCGATGCGCTTACACCAATCCTTAACCTGATGGGCAAGAACATCGTTCTACAAGGTAAGGCAGGCGCGGGTCAGCACACGAAGATGTGTAACCAGATTGCAATTGCCACCAATATGATCGGTGTATGCGAAGCGATCGTATATGCGAACCAAGCAGGACTCGACCCCGAAATAGTGCTGAAGAGCATCGAATCCGGTGCTGCAGGAAGCTGGTCACTGAGTAATCTAGCTCCACGTATTATTGCTGGTAATTTCGAGCCTGGCTTCTATGTAAAGCACTTTATTAAGGATATGCAGATCGCACTAGATTCAGCTGAGGAGATGGGTGTGAAGCTGCCAGGACTAACTCTAGCTCGCTCCTTGTATGGACAGCTTGCTGAGCAGGGTTTAGGTGATAAAGGAACTCAAGCGCTTTATAAAATTCTACAATAGCTTAGTTGGAATTCTTGATTAGTTTTCCTAATATAAAGGCCTCTCGGATATTCTGAGAGGTCTCTACCTCTATAAAGGGGATACCTCTTCTGTTGTCGAATATGATTGGCTTAATGTAGTCAAAAATTTGGAGGAGATCTCCCCTATGAAAATAAAGTATAAATTTCTACTATCTCTATTATTAATCATGGCCATCCCTTTACTGGGAATGTTCTTTTTAACCTACAAAGAGATTCAGAATCAATTTAAAGAAGAATTACTGATTTCACAACATCAACTTATGAATCAGTTAAACAAGAGCATTCAAGTTTCTTTGAAGGATTTAGATAACAAATTAATGAGCATTTATGTAACAAAGGATTTATATGACTATGCTACGAACTTTTCAGGTAAGGATAATGAGTCCATAGTAGAATACAGCAACATGGAAAATCTCTTGAGAGTACTTTCATTATCTCTTGGAGGAAATAGCAATGTTTATTTTTATCTAGAATATAATAAATCCTTACATAAGGTTGACTTTAAGAATCTATCGCTTCAAGTCACCACCTCATTGCAAGATGAGAGTGATACTTGGTTAGAATTGATTAAGCAAGGAAGAGGTGCTTCGACTATTTACTCCTCTAATTTAGCTCCAAATTCACATTTGTTTATCGGAAGAGCAATAACTGATGTGATTCGTAATAAGTATGTGGGTGTCCTCGCCATTGATTTGAATCAACAATTCTTTGTGAATAGTTTGGGAGAAGAAAATATCGATGATTATATCCAGGTGTTGGATTCTCAAGGTAACATTCTGTACGCAACCAAAGATTTGGAGATCAATAAGAATGAAATGATTGTAGTCAAAAGCGAAATAAATGCATTCGGCTGGACGATCGAGAAATATATTCCTCAATCACTACTCAGAAAGGTTGCTTGGGACTCTATACAATTTACATTTTACTTTGGCGGGCTCGTAATTCTAATTATAGGTGTGTTGCTGTGGTTTTATTATTCAAAACAATTTTCAGAACCCATCGTCCGATTGGTTCGATCAATGAAAAAAGTAGGAACCGGAAATTTTAAATTAGATGAGCAGGACAAGGTGAGGTTCCGAAAGGATGAAATTGGACTGCTGGCAAAACAATTCTATTCCATGGTCCAGACATTGGATCATCTGATCCAAAGTCAGTATGAATTAAAATTACAGGAATCCTACAGCCGGATGAAAGCATTACAGGCACAAATCAATCCACATTTTCTATACAATACCCTGACCTCCCTTTACTCAGAAGCATTGGATATCGGTTCGGAATCGATCTGCAAAATGATCAAGTCTCTGTCTAGTATGTTTCGGTATACGACTGAGTCTGATACGGATATTGTTCCGTTAGGACGGGAAATCGAACACATTCGCAATTATCTGGAAATTCAAAAATTCCGTTTCGAAAGCAATTTACATTATGAGATTGATATTCAGGACACGTTGTTATCTATTCCATGCGTCAAACTATCTTTACAACCCATTGTAGAGAACGCTGTCATTCATGGTATCTCCAAAAAAGGAAGAGGTGAACTATGGATCACTGCCAACATAGAAACTGATCAAATATCAGTGGTCGTGAAAGACTCGGGAGAAGGAATATTACCTGAGAATCTTAAGGCTATTGAGAGTATGATTCATAATAAACACAAGGTAGAAGAACACATAGGATTAAATAATGTTCAGCAAAGAATCCTTTACTCGTTTAGTGGATCTGATGGCATTCATGTGGAAAGTCAAACTGGGAATGGAACAACAGTAACCATTAAATGGAGGGTTCCACTAGATGATAAGAGTATTCATTATTGATGATGAACCGAAAGTACGCAAAGCATTGAAGACACTTTTGCATAAATTGGATGTGGGTATTGAAATTGTTGGAGAAGCAGAAAGCGCAATAAAGGGAATGGAATTAGTAGAGCAATTAAAGCCTGATCTGCTGTTATTAGATGTTGTCATGCCCGGAATGGATGGCTTCGAAATGCTCCTCCGTATGAAGAAGCAGGATTGCCAGATTGTTATCATTAGTGGATATGATGATTTCAGCTATGTAAAAAAAGCGATCTCACATAATGTTCTTGATTATGTTCTGAAGCCATTCGATATGTTAGATATAAAGAAAGTCATAGAAAAGGTGACAGATCGTATTCAGCATCGCGATACAATAAGTCAGATGGAAAAAGCCTTTATGTATAAAGAAAACGAAAGCTCACAGCGTCGCCAACAAGCAATAAAGCAAAAAATTTATTTAGGTAAAAGCTTAATCATGCAAGAACAGATCGACATACCGCATTATTTGGCCTATGAGGAATGGTCCCTCTGTCTCTTTACTTTACGAAATTACTATAGTGAATTGATCCAAAGATTCCAATCCGATGAGGAATTGGTTTCTTATATAGTCGTCAAATATATCGAAGAAATACTAGAAAATAATGGGATTCCACATATCGTAGGTACCTCTACCAAGAAAAGTCATCTGGTTTATTGGGTCCTTGTTCCCCCCTATACGTTGGATGATTCCCAACTAGCGGAAATCCTGAACGCACTAAAAGAGAATCTGAAAATGAATATGATAGTCATAAAAAACAATTTCAAGGTGAAAAGAGATGAATTATCAGATTCGATTCAAAAAAATGAAAACAACATCATCCACCTTAACATGTCCTTGTTTAATAAGTATCGTGTTATAACAGTGACTGACGAGCTTGTGATACCTCTATCAGATAAAATGCTAATAGAAATCAATAAATTTACGAAAGAGTTTCATTTTTTTATTAGACATGGTCTGTACGATCAGGGGCTATCCCTTATTAAGGAGCATTTGTTCCAGTGGGGCAATCAACAATTTCTAACAGTCCATTTCATATATATGCTGAAATCATCACTTGTTAGTATTCTCAATATCACGGTCCTAAATGACGATGACATTGACCCTTTTCTGTTCGGTATGAAAATCCAACTAAGCATTAATGAGGCTACCGAATATATTCTTCGATTTATTAAAGATAGTTTGGGTACAAGCAGCATTCAGAAAAGTCAGTTGAATCAGGATCGTATTGAAATTATTAAGCAATACATAAAGCTTCAGTATTCAGAACAGCTCTCTCTAGCAGAGCTATCCAAAAAGTTCTATATCAGTAAAGAGTACCTAGCAACCAGCTTCAAGAAAAAATTCAATACGACCGTGCATCAATATATTCAACAGGTGCGATTATACAAATCTAAGGAGCTACTAATTAAAGAAAATTACAAGATTTCGGAAGTTGCTTTAATGGTTGGTTATGACAACTTTAGCTACTTTAATAAATTATTCCGTAGAGAGTTTAATATAACACCATCGGAATACAGAGAAAGCAGAGTACATTAATATAGTGTTAGTACGAAACTTAACAATGATCTATATAATCGGTGCCAACTCCCACTAGAATTAAATCTGTAAACAAAAATAACTCAATCAAAGGGAGATGATGAAATGAGTAAAAAAATTCTTTTTCTCANNCTCATATTGGCTGTATTCATGGTGTTAGCAGGATGTTCATCACAAAATACGGGAAATGAAGGGAACACAGGATCTGGAACATCAGTAGCACCTAAAGCTTCAAAGGAAGAAAAGATAACATTAAGATACATGTCATCTGAGGCTACGGATGTAGCTTATGTAAATAAAGTCGTCGAGGAGTATCAAAAAATAAATCCGAATGTCAATGTAGAAGTGAATATTCTGCCTGGAACGGATGCTTTTATTACAGCGCTAAAAGCAAAGTTCTCCGCTGATGATGCTCCTGATTTCTACTCCTTTCAAGTAGGTGCCAGAACTCAAGAGTTTGCTGAAGCTGGGTTGATTCTGGATCTCAAGGGAGACCCGTTACTGCAGAATTTCAATGAAAAGGATCTTGAATTAGT
This sequence comes from Caryophanales bacterium UBA4100, assembly GCA_002383285.1. Taxonomy (GTDB): domain Bacteria; phylum Bacillota; class Bacilli; order Paenibacillales; family UBA4045; genus UBA4045. The sequence goes on along the minus strand of DFXU01000073.1, from coordinate 16,968 downwards.
ATCATCAAATGGAGGAATTTATGCGGCTCCTAAAAATGTTCAAGCTGTTGGTACATTTTTAAATATGGAGCTCTTTAAGAAGTATAAGATAGAGCCCCCTACAAATTTCACAGAAATGCTGGAAGTAAATGAAGCGTTCCGGAAGAACGGCATTGAATATCCGATCATCATGGCAGGTAAAGATGTTAACATTGTCGCATCACCTGACTTTCAATACCTATCGACAGTAGTCATACCTAATGATGCGGATTACTATAAAAAGATTCTAGCAGGTGAATTGCACTTTAATAGTCCGTTTATCGAACAATTGTTTACTAAATATGGACAGCTGCGTGAGTACATGTCGCCGGATTCGCTTGGGGTTGACGCAGATGAAGCCATTAAGAGATTAGTTAGAGGCGATGGTGCGATGCTCATGTCAGGTACTTGGTTACTAGCACAAATTCGCACATATGGACCGGATCTGGATCTATCCATTATCCCCTCTACTTTCCAAGATAACACAGAGGATAGAGTCTTAAATGTGGGAGTAACTAACGGATATCACGTTGCCAGCACGACTGAGCACCCTGAAGAAGTGAAGAGATTCCTCGAGTTTATGTTAACACCTGAGATGGGAAATCTCTATGCAGTGGAAACTAAACAGATATCAGCTACCAAAGGTGTAACAGCTGTTGCTGATCCCGCTTTAGAAGCATTAGTGCCTTGGCTTGATAGCGATAATAAAACGCCTCATGCCGATCTAATATGGATACCTGGGATTAAGGATGTTATGAAAGAGGTAACTCAGAAATGGTTCCTTGGAGAAGATATTCAGACCGTTCTTAATGAGTGGGAGGATCGACACCAAAGATTAATGAAGGAAAATCCAAGCTTTGTTGAAAACTTCGGAAAGGAATAAAGGGAATTCCATATGGCCTATATTCTAAATTTACGAAAGAAGCGATGGAAGGAAAGCCTACAGTATTCTACATTAACGATACCTGCTCTAGTTATTTACGGTTTATTCGTCGTATTACCATTGCTGGGTGCAGTGTATTATTCCATGACGAATTGGAATGGATTGAGCACTGAATTCGATTTTATTGGCTTAGATAATTATGTTTACTTATTCACTGAGGGCTATGTTTGGCATACCTTAGGTACCACTTTAAAATATACAATTTCATTGACAATCATTCAGAATATTCTTGCTATTGTATTGGCGGTTGCATTAGATCAAAATATCAAAACCAAAAATATTCTGAGAACAATGATTTTTATCGTATGTACAATGAGTCCTCTAATTACTGGTTATGTTTGGAGTTTTATTTACTCCGGTCCAGCCATGAGTATGGGAAAGTTTTTTGGAATAGATGCATTTGCATTTAATATCTTAAGTAGTGAGCAATGGGCCATATACGCTGCATCATTTGCCTCAATATGGAGAATGACAGGCTGGAGCATGATCATTTACCTGGCTGGTCTTCAATTAATTCCTAGAGAGCTTTATGAGGCAGCCGATGTCGATGGTGTGAGCGCGATAAAGAAATTCTTCCATATTACATTCCCACTGCTCGCACCTGCAATTACCGTAAATGTTATATTAACCTTCGAAAGAGGATTGAAGGACTTCGATAGTATCTTCGCTTTAACTGGAGGAGGACCCGGAGACTCAACAAGCATTATAGCTCTGAGTATTTACAGAGAAACCTTCTTCTTCTCTAGAGCAGGTTACGGTACTGCGGTTGGTATTATCCTCTTCCTACTAATAGTTATTAGTACAATCATCCAATTGAGTTTTCTGAGAAAGCGTGAAGAAGATGTTATATAAACGATTACTAATAAGGAAACCGAAGCTCGTTGCATTAGAAATTGTAATGATCGTTTTTACAATTATCTATTTCCTACCGTTTTATATTATCCTTACTATTTCTATGAAAACACCGCAAGAAGCTCTGAAGTCGACCTTTTCATTACCAGAGAGTTTCCATATTGGTAATCTTGTAAAGGCATGGCATATTATCAACTTCGAGTTTGTCTTAATTAACACGATTCTCATTTCATTTTTTACAGTAATTGGAATTATACTGCTAGCAGCTATGGCTTCATTCACAATTGCTAAGCAAGTGAATAGCTGGAATGGTTTTCTTTACTACTTCTTCTTATCTGGTCTAATGATTCCGATCTATACAATTCTGGTCCCCTTGCTTCAATTAACAAAAAATTTGCAAATGATGGATTCCCAANNTGTGTATATTGGTCACGGAATGCCGTTCGCCATATTCTTGCTAGTTGGATTCATACGTGGAGTACCTAAGGAAATTATGGAAGCAGGAACGATTGATGGCTGTAACATTTATCAGCTTTTTGGAAGAATCGTATTGCCGATGCTTCAGCCTGTTATTGTAACTTTATTTATCCTAGATATCATTTGGATTTGGAACGACTTCCTACTCCCTATGCTGATGCTGCAAAGTAAATCTAACTTTACCATTACATTATCCCAATACGCCCTGTATGGAGAATTTGAAACCCGATGGGAAATTGCCTTTTCCGGATTTTTACTAGCTATTGCACCATTAGCCATTATATATCTTTCCCTCCAAAAGTATGTAATTAAAGGGATTTCCGCTGGTGCACTTAAGGGATAAAATTATTAGAAGGAAGGTTTGAACAAGCATGCGAAATATATTACCACAGCTACCTTATGGTGCCGTTTACTTCCGAAAATCGAACCCACCTAAGGAGGATTGGGAAAGAGATTACGCAATCGCTAGTGAGGATGGAATGAACATATTCCGACATTGGTTTATGTGGGGAGCCATTGAAGTGGCTCCTGGGATTTATGATTGGGAAGACTATGACCGACACATGGATCTAGGAGCTAAGCACGGGATCAGAACGATCATCGCTGAGATGATCATTTTCGCACCGGAATGGGCATACGCTAAACTACCTCATGCCATGCACGAGGATATCGCAGGAAATAAGGTAAAAAGCCAGATGGGGGTCAGCAGTGCAGTTGGGGGTTTTGGCGGACTATGCTTAGACTGTGATGAAGCCAGAGATTTAGCCGGAAACTTCCTTAAACAATTAGCGCTGCGGTATCAAGACCATGCGAGTATGCTGGGCTATGATATTCTGAATGAATGTAATTATCACCCTGGCGGAATATGCTATTGTCAACATAGTAAAGCGAAATATCGAGAGTGGTTACATAAAAAATACGGTGATTTGAGCAGTCTTGGGCGAACCTGGCGAAGGTATAGCTATACAAGCTGGGAGGAAGTTCAACCCCCTGCCAAATTAGGACCTTATCCGGAGTCCATTGACTGGCTGCAATTCAACAAGGAGAAGTTCTATGGTTGGATGCAATGGCGCAGAGATATTATTGCGGGTATCGATAATAAGAATTTCATCACAGCTCATGGGGAAGCAGCCAGCTTGGTGAAGATGTCATCAGCAGGATCCGATGATTGGGAGGCCGCCTCTAAGGTCGAAATTTACGGATTTACGTGGGTGGCCTCAAGGAAAGGAAGCGAGCCATGGAAGCAATGGCACGCAGTTGATTTAACTAGAGCAGGCTCGAATGGCAAGCCATTCTGGCACGCGGAGATGCAAGGAGGCCCATTGTGGCTTCAACCGCAGGTGATTGGCAGACCGAAGAGCGATGGGCGTGTTACGGAAGCAGAGGATATACAATTATGGAATATGATTTCACTAGCAGGCGGAGCAAGAGGTTTATTATTCCCACGATGGCGCTCCTTGCTCGATGGACCTTTGTTTGGGGCGTTTGGTCCATACGAGATGGATGGGTCTCGTACGAGGCGTTCTCAAACCGCAAGTGTCATCGCAAGATGGACGAATGAGCCTGAGCAGCAAGATTTACTTGCATCATCCCCGATCAAAGGTGATATTGGCATCTTGGTTGTGCCGGAAACCGAACGTTTCAGCTATCTCCTATCTCAAAGTGGAGACTACGATTACTATTCAGAGGCAATGTGGGGTGCATACCGTGGTTTCTTCGACAATCATATTCAAGCAGACTGGGTACGTATGGAGCAAATCGATTCATACGATGTTCTGTACTACCCCTACCCGATCTCTCTGGATCAAGCACACGCAACGCAATTAAAGGAATGGGTTGCAAACGGAGGCACGCTAATCACTGAAGGCTGCCCAGCATACTTTGGTGATTATGGTAGTGTTGGCGTTATCCAGCCTAACTTGGGTCTTCATGAGGTTTTTGGTGCCGTGCAAGTGAATGTTGAGTTCATGCCTGACATATCGGACAATCTTACCTTTGAATATCAAGGAACAGAGAGAAAGGGAGCACTTTACCAGCAAACATTCCAGACGACGACTGCTTCTGTAACAGGGACCTATAAGGATGGCAGCGCTGCCATTGTCGAAAATCAATATGGAGCTGGAAAGGTCATGCTTATTGGAACCTTTCCATCGGCAGCTTACTACAGAACAAGTGACGCTTCTAATAAAGAGTTATTCAAGGATATATTCGCATGGACTGGAAAGGAACAGACGGTACGTGCAGATAACGAGCTCATTCAAGTCAGATTACATGACGGAGATGGTGGAAAATTCGTCTGGATCATAAACAGCTCAAATGTTGAAATCCATACAAAGGTCCATATCTCTGATCACTTCTCATCTGTTTCCGAAACAAAGAAATTATGGGGTCAATATGATCCTAATATCAATGGGAATCTGATCTATGCACAATTGCCTGCAAAGGATGCATTAATATTACAATTGAAGGGATGAATCGATTTGAAGCTTCAGAGTAAGGTAGCGGTAGTCACAGGTGCGGCAATTGGTATAGGAAGAGCGATAGCAATTAAGCTAGCAGAGAACGGGGCTCATGTAATTGTAAACGACATTCATGAGGGTCCCCTGCAAGAAACGATAAATCTTATAAAGCAGATCCCACAATCGAAAGTACATGCTCATGTTGGAGATATCTCTGAGAAGAATGAAGTCGATCGTATGATAGAAATGGCTGTCCATCAATTTGGTACAGTCGATATAGCTGTTAACAATGCTTCATGGACCACTTGTAACAGGCACTTTATGGAGTATGATGAGAATTTTTGGGATTCAATCGTGAAGAATAATTTGAAAAGCACATATTTGGTCAGTCATAAAGCAGCTACAATCATGGCTTTGCAGGAAGAAGGTGTCATCATTAATTTATCGTCTGTCGGTGCAACAAAAGCTCATCGAGAAATGGTAGGCTATGATGCTTGTAAGGGTGCAATTGAAGCTTTCACAAGAGCTGCAGCGCTTGATTTGGCGCCCTGGAACATTCGTGTGAATGCGATTAGTCCCGCAGTTATTGTAGGCTCCGCTGTGAAGCTAATGGACGAAGCTAAGCTGAAGAATAAGAGAGTAAGTGACTTTGGAGCTCCGTTACTAAGACAGGGTGCCCCAGAAGATATCGCATCTGCGGCGCTCTTCCTTGCTTCACAGGAATCCAACTTTATGACAGGGCAGGTCATATGTGTTGATGGCGGTTTAAGTATTCAAGCGCGACCATATTCACATGATCGACAGCCTACTGTCTCACCCGCTTCGTTCAGAGCGTCACTGGAATAAACATTTTCGAAAAGAAGGAGTGGTTGATGTGGACAAAGCTGTGATCTTATATGATGCAACTATACCTCCAATCGTGTTTGCCGCAGACAAATTAGGTGACGCTATTGGGAAGAACGGTACGGTTGTAGATAAGAAACCAATGAGCAGCCTTAATCAAGTAACCGAAAGGTTCTGTATTGTGCTTACAACCATTCAGTCAAATGAAGTGTCACAGGCTATAGCACAATTCGAATTCGAGCCGATCCCGGCTTTAGCTGCCCAAGGTTATGCGATCAGAAACGATCGTAGTCATGGTCGAACTATATGCTGGGTAATCGGTGCAGACGCATCAGGGACCATGTATGGAGCGCTAGACATTGTTGATGCGATCAACACAGGTGCACGCATAGAGCACCTATCTAACAAATCTAAAGCACCCTTTATTGCAAATCGAGGCATAAAGTTCAATATTCCTCTCGATGCTCGTACGCCTAGCTATTCCGATAATGGCGATGCAGCTCAACAGAATATTGCCGAAATGTGGAGCATGGATTTCTGGAAGGAGTTTCTCGATGATATGGCCTTTCATCGATATAACACATTATCCTTATGGAATTTACACCCGTTCCCATCGATGGTCCACGTTCCAGAGTATCCCGATATTGCACTGGAGGATGTGAAGAGAACTACATCACGAATAAGGGCTAATTTGGAAGGCACCTTAATGTCTACCGCTGTAACTTTAGATCATCTTGAAACCCTAATCAAGATGACCATACAAGAGAAGATATTATTCTGGAAAGAAGTTATGCAATATGCGAAAAACCGTGGCATTGACATCTATATTATCACATGGAATATATTCACATACGGGACTGAAGGCAACCATTATGGGATTAATGATGAACAGGACAACGAGACAACGATCGATTACTTCAGAGCCAGCGTTCGTTGCTTGCTGGAAACCTACCCTCTTCTAAGCGGTATAGGAGTCACTGCTGGTGAGCATATGAGTCATATGGAATCCCCTTATTCCAATGAAGAATGGTTATGGCGAAGCTATGGCGAAGGGATCATGGATGTCAAGAAGAAGGATCCAAACCGAATCATACGATTTATTCATCGGGCACATCAAACATCATTCGGAAGCATTGAGGAGGCCTTTAAGGATTATTCCGATACATTCGATTATAGCTATAAATATTCGTTGGCTCACATGTATTCCTCAGTCCATCCACCATTCATTTATAGGAGTGAGTCCTATAGTGAGTTACCTGGGGGCTACTTAATTGAATTGCCTAGGGGTAAGAAAACATGGTTATCGGTTCGCGATGATGACTTCTATTATTTGCGCTGGGGGAGCTCCGAATTTGTACGGCAGTACATTCTGAATATGCCCCCTTCGGATAAGCTGGCTGGCTTCTATATGGGGCCGGATGGAATCATCTGGGGCAGAGAATCCGTTAGCACAGATCCAGACACGCCACGACAATCTATGATTAGGAAAAGGTGGTATGGTTTCTTGCTATGGGGTCAATTGTCGTATGATCCAACGATTTCCGATATGCAATTTGAGAAGCTGTTAGGTCATCGTTTTCCAGAAGTATCGAGCCATACATTATTCGAAGCTTGGACAACTTCCTCCAAGATTCTCCCACTAGTCACCACGTTCCATTGGGAGGGCAATCACTTCGACTTCCAATGGTATCCAGAGGCTTGCTACAGTCACCCGGTAAGAGCTAAAGGTTTTCATACGGTAGAGCATTTTATTAACGATACCCCCATGCCAGACTCTGGAATGATTGGTGTAATCCAATATTGTGATGGACTGCTATCTAACACGGTTATACCAGGAATCACACCACTGCGAGTGGCTCAGGACTTAACCGATTATTCGGAACGTACGCTTCAACTAATAGCTGATCTGCATGATGTTACCGACAAGGAGCTACGACATACGCTCTCAGATATAGAGGCAGTATCCATTCTTGGCAAATACTACGCGTCCAAAATCCTTGGAGCAGTAGAGCTATGCTTATATCGGAAAAGTGATCGAGCTGATCATCAAAGACTAGCGATCGAACATCTGGAGTCCGCTTCCGCGTATTGGAGAGAGTATGCCTCACGTATGGCAAGCATGTACCTTCCTCAATATTTCACACGCCTTGGTCATGAGCAAGTAAATATCCAATTGCTTCAGGAGCATGTTGATGAGGATGTAGTTCTTGCTAGATGAGATGTGCAACTAAAAAAAGGTTAACCATGATTCCTCTGGTTGACCTTTTTTTCTATGACAGCAAGATTAACGAACAGAAGAAATTTTCGACCTTTACTTTAGGATTAAATTCGAAATCGAATAACTATAGCGCAAAAGCTAGCGTTAATCACTAAGATGTNNATTTACAAGGTACTGTAGCGCTAACCGAATGAGGTTACTCTCTAACTCAGCCTCCTTTCACCAGCCGCCGAATTCCTCCGAAGCTTCGATTTGAGCTAAGATTTGAGCTCCAATTTAACACACCAAGCACCTAAGTAATCAAGCCTTCGATGGATTAGCGCTACAACTAGCGCTACATTGCTGCCGAATTTCGTTAAATGCCACTCATATCCATGATTTTGGGCAAGGGCGCTAGTTTTAGCGCTATAGTGTTGTCTAGAAGGAGCTATAACGCAGGAGCTAGCGTTAATCACTAAGATGTTNNTCGGCCTCACTATTCTACAGCCACCGAATTCCTCCGAAGTTACGATTTGAGCTATAATTTAACACATCAAGCACCTAAGTAACCAAGCCTTCCAAGATTAGCGCTAATCTATTTATTGAAAATATGATTGCTAGATCCACCCAACAATCTGGAAGTTGTTTAATTAGTGTCTCAAATCATATCTTAGAAAATATGTTACTTACTACCTAAGTCACCATTTAGAGCAGATTATTCTGCTTTATAAGAGGTATGTTAATCATGCTGTCGTAGTTTTTTTCACGAGACGACCTGCTTCCTGTCCTCATCTACAACCGACAAATTACAGCTCTTTGTAACTAGAAATCGCATAAGGGGAAATTTTTCTCAGTGTAATTGTAAAGACTGGAATAATTCAGGAGGAAATTATTATGCAATTGTGATAATTCATTTATTGTTAATTTAATTCACTTGCGGGCTCATCCTAAGTATAATAAACTAGATATTAATGTAGGCATTTGTCGCTTCATGTCGAATTAGTACTTCATGTCTATTAATATAGATGAACATAAGTAGGGTGGGAATTGAAGTATGATATTCAATGAAATTATTAGATTTATCTTCTCAACAATAGAAAATGTATCTATTGTTATCTTGTCACTAGCCTTATTTCGTATACCAATAAAATACTCCGGCAGAATGGTATTAATTATTTCTATTGTCCTCTCTATTGTTTCTCTATTTCAAAGAGATTTTCTGCATTTGCATGAGTTCGTCACTATTACATTAATGATTGCATACGTGATCCTGTTTAAGTTCATCTTTAATGTCCCAATCTTTTATGCATTACTAGTTAGCATTACAGGGTATTTAATATACGGAGTAATTCAAACGGTTTTCTTATTAATTGGGACTGTAACAGACTTGACTTCCATACATCTGCTAGAATCTTCTCTATTGCATGGATCAATGATTCAAATTATTAGTGCTAGTGCCACAATTCTTTTGACTGTTTGGATGCAGCGAAAGAAGATTGGATTTATGTTTGTGATTAATCGTCTCACAATCAAGCATATGTTTAGTAGCTTCAATTTAATACTTTCTTTCATTATCCTTTTGGCTCTTATTACTGTACATATAGCAATCGTTTCTTTTAATGAAAACATCCCTAGTTTCTTCACATTAATCGGATTAACATTAGTACTCATAATCGGACTAGCCATAACCTACAATAAAAATAAAAGCGATATTAAAGAAAAGTATGAAAGGCTGAATAAATAATATGAGCATACTAGACAATACAGCAACATACATCGCAAGATCAATCAGAAAGAATTATAAGGACAGTGGATCTGAAGAGGTTCTAACCTATTCTTTAATTATTATAATAAACGGCATTTCTATTGTATTTATTGTATTGATGGTCGGTCTGATTTCTGGACATTTCCTTGAAAGTATAACCGCTCTGTTCGTATATGCTCTACTCCGCTACTTTAGCGGGGGTGTACATCTGCATTCATCTTTTACATGTATTATTGCTTCTTCATTCTTGTTAATCTCAATTGCACATATTCCCTTACCATATTGGTATACAGGTTTCTTATTGGATTCAGTTTCACTGATAATTATTCTGTGGCTAGCACCAAAAGGTTTAGAAAATGTTAGCCGGATTGCACCAAAGTATTACCCGCTGCTGAAGCTAATCTCCGCAGCTATTATTTGTTCGAATTTCCTATTTCATAGTGATGTTCTTACCTTAATCTTCATCACACAAACCATCTCACTTACTACTCCTGCCTATCAATTTGTAGATTATATAGAAAGGAGGGGAAACCACATATGAAACAAATTATCGCTAAGTATTCAAACGGTTTACTGATGGTGTTGGCAGCAACTTTTGTCTTTACAGCTAGTGCATTTTACATACACCGCCCTAGCACACCTACAGAATTACTCAAGAAATAAACCAATGCAACACAAGACTGTTGGGTTCCCAGCAGTCTATCTTTCTAGTTAGGGGTTGAATTATTTGCAAAGAATTCCAGTTGTTCGTCATGGTTCAAAGGATCCAGAGCTTATCATCATAGACTCACACCAAGTTCTCAAAATTGACAAGATCAGAGAACGTGAATACATCATCCACACCCAAGACGATCAATACCTACTGGATGTATCGTTCGAAAGCATTGAGGAATGGCTATTCGAGGACGGATTCCGACTTATTGACAGCACCAACATCGTGAATATGAATCATGTACAGCAATACGATGAACGTAGAGGCACCGTCTATCTTGGGGATCCTAATCATAAAAAGACAAAAAAAGCATCAGTTGCAAGAATTCAGAAGGAACACGTCAAGAATGTTACGGAGCTGCTGAAGCTTGCCAGCGAAGAAGCAACGTCCGAGAGCAATAAAGCGGATGCCTTAATCGAAGCCATCTCCCAGCAAGAATCCAATGAGCGCTTTCTTCGCTCCTATGCTACTATTCGTGCAATTACAGAGCGAGAGAAGGCGGAGGCGCAAATCGTTCATATGGCTTATCATGATGAGCTAACCCGCCTTCCGAATCGCCAATCGTTTAACCGAGATCTCACCCGTTTCTTTAACCAAGCGAACGGTGAGAAGATTGGGGCAGTCATCTTCCTGGATCTCGATCGCTTCAAAATTATTAATGATACACTTGGGCATTATGTTGGTGATCAATTGTTGAAATTTATCGGGCAAAAATTGCAATCCTATGTTCGAGAAGGAAATACGATTGCCCGATTCGGCGGTGATGAGTTTATTATCCTGTTAACGAATATTGCTCATCTCGATGAAATAACTGACTTTGTTAAGGGGATCCCTATGCTCCTGAGCAAACCGTTCACTTATGGTAACCAGGAGCTACACATCACTGCCAGTATCGGAGTTAGTCTCTATCCAAGCCACGGTACGGATGCTGATACACTGATTAAGAATGCAGATATCGCCATGTTCCGGGCTAAGGATAAAGGTGGCAACACCTACAATTTCTATCAACCTGAATTAAATCAACACTCAATGGAACGATTAGGTCAGGAAATCAGCTTAAGAAAGTCTTTAGAGCGTGATGAAATCCAGGTATATTATCAGCCGCTCATAGATCTTAAGTCCGGACAAATTATCGGTGTAGAGTCACTCGCCCGCTGGAATCAGCCAGAATTGGGAATGATTCCACCATCTATATTCATCCCATTAGCTGAAGAAATCGGGATGATCCTGCCCATCGGCAATTATGTTCTGCAGCAGGCTTGTCAACAGGTGAAAATCTGGGATGAACAGGGGTTCCCTGCTTTATCGGTTTCCGTCAATATTTCCTATTATCAATTCCAGCAAGCTGGCTTTATTAAATATGTGACCGATACCTTGAAGAAGGTAAACTTACCGCCCCACCGGCTTTGCCTGGAAATCACGGAGAACGTGGCGATGACCAATGTGAATCACATGATGAATACGATGACGAAGTTAAAGCAGCTAGGCGTGCATATAGCCATCGATGATTTTGGTACGGGTTACTCTTCGCTAGGCTACTTAAAAAACTTCAAGGTTAACACACTGAAGATAGATCAATCCTTTATAAAGGATGTAACCACCGATGATGACAATGCCGCGATTGTTACGGCTTTAATTGCTATGTGTCGGCAGTTAAAGATCAAATCACTTGCAGAAGGTGTGGAGACGCAGGAGCAATTAGAATTCCTTAAAAGCAGGGGCTGCGATGAAATTCAAGGCTTCCTATTCAGCAAACCAATTCCACTAGAAGAATTGAATACTATACTTCAGGAAAATCGAAATCTTTATAGTCTTTAATGGTCCGCTTACTGAAGAAATTTCCGCTATGTCCTTAGAATTTGTTTTTAACATGCCTAAATCTCTCCTCTAACAGAAATGATCACCCTTGATTAACTCAATTCAGATAAAAAAAGATGGGTAACGGATATGATTTCCGCTATCCATCATTCACATGATATAGCACATGCTCAGATCATAAGTTACTGCCGCAGGATCATCTGCTCTCGCTTTGGCCCCACTGATACTTTTCGAATCGGCACACCAAGCAGCTCTTCAATCTTCAACACATAATTCTGTGCATTCACAGGTAATTCATTGAAGCTGCGGATAGCCGTAATATCTTCCTTCCAGCCAGGTAGAATCGTCAGCATTGGTTTAGCATCCACTAGCTTCGCTGTTACTGGGAACGTACGAGTTCTCTGCCCATCTACAAGATAGTCCGTACACACCGGGATTTCATCGAGGTATCCGAGAACATCCAGATTCGTCAGCACGACCTCTGTAGCTCCCTGCATCAGGCACCCATAACGGGTCGCAACGGCATCGAACCACCCCATCCTACGCGGACGCCCTGTCGTCGCACCATATTCACCTGCGTCACCGCCCCGTTTGCGAAGCTCATCAGATACAGAACCATCAATCTCCGATACAAAAGGACCCTCGCCCACGCAGCTGGAATACGCCTTGGTCACAGCTATAATCGATTCAATAGCATATGGAGGTATACCTGCTCCAACAGGTGCAAAGCCTGCCAGAGTCGAGGATGACGTTGAGTATGGATATATGCCATGATCCGGATCACGAAGAGCGCCAAGCTGTCCTTCTAGCAATATACCGCTTCCCTTCGCCAGCCCCTCTTGTAGTAGCATCGTAGTATTCGCGACAAACGGCTTCAGCTGTACAGCGAGCTCCAACAAGTGGGCTGTCAATTCATCAGCAGATACCACAGGCTTCTTATATAGATGCTCTAACAGAACATTCTTAGCCTCAAGGGCCGCTTCAATCCGTGACCTCAGCCGAACTGGGTCATATAGGTCTGCAACCTGCACACCTAGCTTCAAATACTTGTCCGCATAGAATGGTGCTATCCCAGCCTTCGTTGATCCGAACTTGCGATCAGCTAAGCGTTCCTCCTCTAGCTCGTCGAATAGAATATGGTAGGGCATAACAACCTGTGCTCGCTCAGATACACGCAGAATCGGGTCTGGAACACCACGCTCCAATAATGCACGCCGTTCATTCAGGAAATTCTCAATATGAAAAGCGACACCCGGACCTATTATATTGACCACATGTGGATAGAACACACCCGATGGAAGCAGATGTAAGGCAAACTTCCCATACTCATTAATAATCGTGTGCCCTGCATTGCTGCCACCTTGATATCGAACGACATAAGCTGATTGTGCAGCCAGTACATCGGTGATCTTCCCTTTTCCCTCATCGCCCCAATTCGCTCCTACAATTGCGGTTACAGTCATATTCATTAAACCCCTCTCGACTTGAACTTCACACTCTATAATCAGTATAATGCATGTATACCCATTAGAATAATTAATATATGTAATAGTAGATATAAGGGTGGTTGATATAATATGATCGAAAATCTAGAATGGTACAAAGTATTCTATATTACCGCGATCGCTGGCAGCTTCTCTCGCGCAGCTGATCAACTATTCATTACCCAACCGGCAGTAACTCATACCATTAAGCAACTAGAAGCCAAGCACAAGGGCCAGCTATTCTTCCGAACCTCCAGGGGCGTTCAATTAACGAATGAGGGCCATATGCTCTTCCAATACATTGAGCAGGCCTATAACTTAATTACCATGGGAGAGAGAAAGCTTGCAGAGATGCATAACCTAATGGAGGGTGAGGTCAGAATTGGCGCAGGAGACACACTGTGTAAGCATTACCTGCTACCACACCTTGAAGTGTTCCACGCTCTATATCCTAGTATCAAGCTGCAGATTACGAATCGAACAACCTCGGAAACCATCCAGCTCTTGAAATCCGGTAGCATTGACTTTGGAATCGTGAACCTACCTATTGTTGATGAGCAGCTCATTATCCGTGACAGTATCGAAATCCAAGATTGCTTCGTCGCAGGAGCACCATTCAAGCAGCTCGCAACCGCTCCGCTCACCCTAGAGCAGCTAACCGAACACCCCATTCTCTTATTAGAAAAAGGCAGCAACACCCGCACCTTCATCGACCAATATGCCAGGCAGCTGCATGTTACAATTCAGCCAGATATTGAGCTTGGAAGTATCGATTTACTCGTTGAATTCGCACGTACCGGACTTGGTATCGCATGCGTGATTAAGAATTTCATTACTAGTGAGCTTGCGCAAGCCTCCCTCTATGAGCTTCGGTTAGATCCTCCTATACCACCAAGGAGGGTAGGTATCATCACCTTGAAGAATGTACCCATCTCGGTGGCAACAGAGCGATTTATCGAAATGCTATGATACAAAAAAAGTGTGAGTAAAATTATAAATCATCATTCGTTCTTATGGTAATATGGGGATAGCCTTTGGCATCGTTCACATAAGGGGGTTCATCATGCGTTTACTGCCAATACATAAGTGTAAACCCGGTATGAAGCTAGGCAAGAGGATATGCAATGAAGATGGTGTTATTCTACTCAATGAGAATTTCGAACTATCTCAGGGAATCATCAATCGTCTGAGCCAGCTCGGTATTAATCTAGTCTACGTACAAGACAGCAGAACCGATGATATTGTCGTCCGCGAACCGATTACAGATAACACCCGAGCGAAAGCTATTCCGATAATCCGCTCCAACTTTCGCAGGCTGATGGCCGATTCTGGTATCAAGAAATCGGTCAACACACCATTCCTAGACAAGCAATTCCGCGAGATCATGTCGATGATCATCGATGACCTAAGCAGTCACGGAGAAGCGATGATTATGCTGACTAATATGTCTGTCGTGGATCATTATCTTTATCAGCATTCCTTGAATGTATGCATCTATACAACAATGCTTGGCATGAATTACGGTTATGATCGAGATGCGCTTATGACTCTTGGTTTGGGATCCCTGCTGCATGATATCGGCAAAGCACAGGTGCCATTCGAGATACTTGCGAAACCGGGCAAGCTAACTGATGACGAGTTCGCAATCATCCGCAAGCACACTGAGCATGGGTATCAAATTCTGAAGGAGGAGCCGAATATCCCGCTGCTCGCAGCGCATTGTGCATACCAGCATCATGAGCGGATCAATGGCAGTGGATATCCACGCGGAATTAAGGCTGAAGAAATCCATGAATATTCCCGTTGGATCGGAATAACGGATTCATATGATGCCATGACATCAAGTCGGGTTTACCGCTCAGCCATGCTCCCACATCAGGCACTAGAAGTATTGTTCGCCGGCTCTGGAACGTTGTATGATCAAGATAAGATCGAGCTGTTTCGCAACCATATTGCCATCTATCCACTCGGTGTCACGGTTACTCTGAATACGAATGAAACCGGTGTAGTCGTCGACCTCAATTCTTCGTCACCACAGCGACCGATCATTCGAATTCTTCAGGATGCAGAAGGGAACGAATTAACACAGCTATATGAGGTGGATTTATCTAAGAGGCTTAACCTATTCATCACGAGTGTGAATGATGTGAGTATTAATCCAGAGTTGTAGCTTCGAAGCTGGCAACACAAATTCCAAGGTAGGAAAGGAATGAGATGATGGAGTGGATTCAAGATACCGAAGGCCTGTGGACATACTTCGTGCTGTTCTTACTAGCAGCAGCACCTTGGCTTGAGGTGTTCCTGGTTATCCCGCTGGGTGTAGGGATTGGACTCAATCCGCTCGCTGTCTTAATAACCGGATTCATCGGCAACTGGATTCCGATCATACTAATCGTCTTATTCTTCAGGCAGCTGTCAGCGTGGCGTGAACGGCGAAGAGAGAGGAAGAGAGTAAAGGAAATGGCAGATCGCGAGGTCAACGCCACTTCCTTCGGAGAGATTGAAAGTGTGGAGGAACACCAAGGGAAGAAGCAGCAACGAGCCCGAAAGCTATGGGAAAGGTACGGTATTCCCGGCTTTAGTCTGCTCGCGCCCATCGTAGTAGGAACAGATATCGCGGTGATCCTTGCGCTTGTATTCGGCTCCCCTCGACGACCTTTGTTCATATGGATGACGATCAGCTTAATCTTATGGTCCATCGTACTTACAATCCTGACCATCCAAGGCATTCAATTTATTCAATAGTACTTCTAACCCTCACCAATAGCACCGTGAACATAATCCCGCTATACACCAACGGTACTGTCGAGGCGATGACAAAGTCAAGAGTAGTTGCATGATCCGCATTATTCAGCGTGGGAATCGCTCAGCCACATAACCTATGACCTTACTCCCGTTAAGATTAACCTCTCTAGTTCCGCGATCAGCTCTAGCTAACCCAGCCACAATGCGAAGAAGCGTGCTTTTACCGCTTCCATTCACTCCTATAAGGGCTACAGCATCACCTGAATGCAAGGTGAACTGCAGATTGTCTAATACCAATCTTCGACTATATAATTTATCGATATCCTTTAATAGGATTAGCACGTTATCCATTGACTGATTCCCACTCCAATTCATGTGAATTCTCATATGAATAATGACTGTATATTTTTGTAAAAGTTGCTGGTGTAAAGAAAAAACAAACTGACTCTTGAATTAGAGGTCAGTTTGTTCAGTCTTGTTATAAGCTTTAAGCTATTATACGGAATTCACTTCCACCCACTCCATTCAGTATTACATCAATAATCCCCTTCCCATTCGGGGCACTCAGCCGCAAGTCTAGATGATTGAATGAAGAAGTCATGGGAATGAGGTGTAGGTATAACCCCTTCCCGAGTGGCTAATTCAGATCAAATGA